>NZ_JAQLOI010000001.1:1301204-1626505 GCF_028204155.1 Vibrio algarum
GAGGAAGAACTTGATTGTCGTAACTGGATATTGCTGAGCGAACCCTCTCTCAATAGAGGGGATATCCAAATAGAAGCTGGAGAATCTAGCGTTAGTTACAAAATTGAGGAGCGTATTCGTTCGGTTATTCAGTCTTTTTGTGGTGTTAATCGTTTTCAGGGTAGTGAGTAATGTTAGCGTTAGCTGAGCGTCTTACAAACTACAAAACACATGGTTTGACTACCAGAGCGATTGCCTCGGGAAAACTGGTGAGAGTGGTTGGTTTAACTTTGGAAGCGACAGGTTGTCGAGCGCCAATAGGTAGCCTATGCCAAGTCGAAACCTTAAATGGTGTTATGGAAGCGGAAGTTGTCGGCTTTTCCGGTGACAATCTCTTTTTAATGCCAAGTGAGCAGATAGCCGGGATTTTACCTGGAGCAAAAGTCACACCAATTACAAGTGAAGGCGGATTACCTGTCGGAATGGAACTGCTTGGCCGAGTGATTGATGGTGTAGGCAACCCTATCGATGGGCTAGGAGAAATCTATACAGAAAAACGTGCCTCTTTTACCTCTGAGCCAATGAATCCATTACTACGTAAGCCTATTACTGAGCCACTAGATGTAGGTATAAAAGCAATCAATGGATTGCTGACGGTAGGTAAAGGTCAGCGTATAGGGCTGTTCGCAGGTTCTGGTGTTGGTAAGTCCGTCACACTTGGAATGATGACACGAGGGACAACCGCTCAGGTTGTTGTCGTTGGGCTTATTGGTGAGCGTGGACGAGAAGTTAAAGAATTTATTGAAGAAATACTTGGTGAAGATGGCCGTAGACGTTCTGTTGTGGTTGCGGCACCTGCCGATTCTTCTCCATTGATGCGACTAAAAGGGTGTCAAACCGCACTTACCATTGCAGAGTACTTTCGTGATCAAGGCCTTGACGTCCTCTTGTTGATGGATTCACTGACTCGATTTGCTCAGGCTCAAAGGGAAATCGCATTGTCAGTTGGCGAACCACCCGCGACAAAAGGTTACCCACCCTCAGTCTTTGCAAAATTACCGGCTTTAGTAGAGCGAGCTGGCAATGGTAGCCCTGATCAAGGTTCAATCACCGCATTTTTCACGGTCTTAACGGAAGGTGATGACCTACAAGACCCTATCGCTGATGCGTCGCGTGCGATTCTCGATGGGCATATTGTTTTATCTAGAGAGATGGCTGATTCGGGCCACTATCCGGCGATAGATGTAGAAAAATCGGTGAGCCGTGTTATGCCACAGATAACGGATGACGAGCATATATTGATGTCGAAGGCGGTTCGACAAGTATTATCTATATGTCGAAAAAATCAGGATTTGGTTTCTATTGGTGCTTATAAGCCGGGTACAGATCCAGCAATTGATGGTGCCTTTACTATAAAACCAACGCTCGATCAGTATCTACAACAAAGTATGAAAGAGTCGGTTCCATATAGCATGTGTGTACATATGTTGCGTAATATCCTGCAGTCATCGGGGAGTAATTAATGGAAAATGCACTCGATTTTTTATTAGAACAAGCAGCAGAGCGTGAAAATGATGCCGTACTTGCGTTAAATAAGGCGCGCACAGAACTAGAAGAATATTATCAACAAGTTGCTCAGATAGAGCGTTACCGGCTTGATTATTGTCAGCAGTTGATTGACCGAGGGAAAAATGGCTTATCAGCCAGTGAATATGGGCATCTTAACCGTTTTCTAACTCAATTAGATAATACGTTAAAAAAGCAACGTGAAGCAGAAGAGCACTTCAAGTCTCAAGTCGACAATTGCCAAGAGCATTGGTTAGAGACAAGAAAGCAGAAACGCTCTTATGAATGGATGATAGATAAAAAACGTAAAGAGAATCAGAAAATCGAAAACTATCGTGAACAAAAGCAGATGGATGAATTTACAACACTTCAATATGCTCGTGGAAAAACGCATTTGTAATCTGCATAAGTTTAGTTGAGTACTATATGTTCTCGTTGGTCTAATTTTTGCATTTCTACTAAGTTGAGAGTGATAAGTGGCAATAAGACGTTTTGGCCATAAGTTGGAACCCGTTACCGTTCCTTTGTAGAAAACGCGCAAGAGACTGTTTATATGAATCAAACCTCCTTATCTGTAAGTGATGTTGGAAAAACCAATGCACTCCTGCAAACAGGGTCAAGTGACGCTAAGGCTTCTTCTGAATCCGATGAGTCGTCTAGTTTTCTTAGTGCCTTAGGGGCTATTTTCCAATCTGAAACTGAATCCACTGACGAAACTCAAGCGTTGAAGGCGGATGTCTCGGAAGCGGAAGTATCTGCCCAAAGTGTTGATGAGCTTGTCGCTGACGAAACTTCCACAGAGGGAGAAGAAGGTGATGCGTCTGATGCGAAGGCTGAATCGGACAGTTCTCAGTTGTCACCTTCTGTCGCTTCAGATGAATCAACGAGTAAATCTTCAGGTAGCGAGGAAAAAGCAGCGAAAACCATGAACGAGGGTAATGAGTTGTTAGGTAGACTGGATGAGTCTAACCAAGCGCTCAAAAAAGAGGACGGCAAATCCTTGCCTCAGGACTCTAAAGATTCAGAACAATCACTCAAAAATTTAGAAGATGATCCGGCCATAAGCCGGTTTATTGAAAAACCTACGGCTAAAGATCAAAACACGTCCGGCACGGAAGATGTGAAAGTGGCGAATCAAGTTTCTGATGAAAGTGTCGCTCAAAGTGCATCTTCACAAGAACACTCGCAACGTGTTGCTTCCAACGAAAATGAAAATCAAGGATACAAGGCAGAACTTGCAGAAAGTGAGTTGATGAGTCAGTCCTATAAAGAGCAATCAAACAAGGTAGCCAATGACAAAGGAACGGCTGTCGTTGATGAGCCGATGGCTATTGACCCAAGTCAGAAAGAGGTTGTTGGGCAAAATAGTGTATCCCCTCAATCAGAAAAAGCGTTACGAGAGCAAGTGATGTTGTCTGCTGAATTGGAAGGTCAAGCTAAACAGCAAGTGACAGATGAACTTGTCTGGAGAGACGCACAAGTTATTGCAACAAATGATAGTCAAACTCATAGCAAGGAGCCGTTACTTTCGGAAGATGAATTAGTGAATGTAGCAGGCAGTGCCGCATTGCTTTCACCTTTAGAGCAATCTTCTTTGGACAATAGGCCTTTACAAAGCCCGTCGGCAACTGCACCGGTAGCTAGAGTCGATAGGGCACAAATTGAAGCTACCATGGCGCAACTAAACTTAAATGATGTAGAGATAGAAGACCTCTCACCGGAAGAGTTAGAATATCTAGTACAAATGAGTACAGCTAATGCAATGCCTGAACAGCTAAAAACGTCGCCGGAGTTGGTTAGACCAACGGCAGTAGCAACAGCAGCAGCGCAGCAATTGCATACGCCACAGCCATTGCATCAACAAGCGGCTCAGGCACAAATTACCGATAAAGCAGCTTTTACAGCACCGATACCAACGACAGCTGCCGAACTTAACCATGCTCAGATGCAACAAGCACAACCGTTTAACCCAACGCAGTTTATGGCCGCGAATAATGCAAACTCACAACAGCATATGATGAAAACGGCTCCAACAACGGGCGGAGTCGCGGGCGCAATGAAAGCAGGGGACAGTGATAATAAAGAAAGTGGTTTATCTCAACAGCTTTCTGGCCTTGCTGGGCAGCAAGGCCTACAGCAAACGCAGATAAAAGCAGATATGCAGCAAGCAGTACAACAATCGCCTTTACAGTTATCTCGTGATGTCGCTGGTGAAAAGCTTTCAGAACAAGTGCAAATGATGCTGTCAAAAAACCTCAAGAACATTGATATTCGACTTGATCCACCTGAATTGGGAAGGATGCAAATTAGAATGTCTATGAATGGCGACACAGCAGCGGTTCAATTTACGGTGGCAAATCAGCAGGCAAAAGATATCGTTGATCAAGCAATGCCAAGATTAAGAGAGATGTTAGCGCAGCAAGGTATACAATTATCTGATTCCTCTGTTCATCAACAAAGTTCTGGTCAACAGCAAGGGCAGTATGCCTCGAATGATGCTAATAATAAGAGTGGATTGAATGGATTGTCAGGGGATGGAGATGTAAATGTTGACGAAAGCATCAATCTTGACGTGAATATTAAATCAAAAGATGATGGAATCAGTTTTTACGCTTAATATTTTGGTATCCCCGATAGATTTATCAGTGTATAAGTCTTTGAAAATGGAATAATTTGAGATAACTATGGCAGACGAGCAACAAGTAGACGGTGGAGATGCACCGAAAGGCAAAAGTAAAATGATGATCATCATCATCGCTGTGGTGGTGTTAATCGCAGCAGGTGGTGGTGCAGCGTACTTTTTTCTTGGTTCATCAGACTCTGATGCATCTCAAGAGCAGCTTAGTGCAAATCAGATGGCGTTACCTGAACCTGCATCTTATGTAAACATTCCACAACCCTTTCTCTTTAGTGCCCCTGGTAAACAAAAAGACAGGTTAGTACAGATTAAGATCCAAGTGATGGTTAGGGGTATAAAAAACGAAGATTTAGCAAGGCACCATTCTCCTTTAATTGAGAGTACTATTTTAAATACATTGGGCTCAACCACGGTTGAGCAGCTAAGAACGCCGACGGGTCGAACTCAGTTACGCGACCAAGCAACAGAAAATATTCGAGCAACCATGACGGAATTAGTTGGGCAGCCTGTAATCGAAAAGGTGCTATTTACTGATTTTGTAATTCAATAGGTTTCAAGTGACAGACTTATTATCCCAAGACGAAATTGATGCTCTACTACATGGAGTTGATGATGTAGATGATGCAGAAGACGAACTGGATACGGAAGTAGAAGGTACGGTTAGTTTTGACTTTTCTTCGCAAGATAGAATAGTTCGTGGTCGAATGCCGACCCTAGAACTAATTAATGAACGCTTTGCTCGGCATATGCGCGTCAGTTTGTTCAATATGCTAAGAAAAACTGCTGAAGTTTCGATTAACGGTGTTCAGATGATGAAATTTGGTGAATACCAAAATACATTATATGTGCCGACAAGTTTGAACATGGTGAGATTTAGGCCACTAAAAGGCACGGCTTTGATTACGATGGAAGCGCGCTTGGTCTTTATCTTGGTAGAAAACTTTTTCGGTGGTGATGGTCGATTTCACGCTAAGATCGAAGGGCGAGAGTTCACACCAACAGAACGAAGAATTATCCAGCTGTTACTCAAAGTTGTGTTTGAGGATTACAAAGAGGCATGGTCTCCAGTAATGGGTGTTGAATTTGAATATCTAGATTCAGAAGTAAACCCGAGCATGGCGAACATTGTTAGCCCGACGGAAGTTATTGTTGTCAGTTCCTTTCACATTGAAGTCGATGGCGGTGGCGGTGATTTTCACGTTGTTATGCCATATTCAATGGTTGAACCAATACGTGAATTGCTCGATGCTGGTGTGCAGTCGGACAAAATGGAAACAGATATTCGTTGGAGTACGGCACTTAGAGACGAAATCATGGATGTACCGGTTAATTTTAGGGTAAATTTGCTAGAGAAAAATATTTCCTTAAGAGACCTTATGGAATTACGGCCCGGTGATGTTATCCCCATTGATATGCCTGAAAACGCCACGATGTTTGTAGAAGAGTTACCTACCTATCGAGTGAAGATGGGACGGTCAAGTGAGAAGTTAGCCGTTCAAGTATCTGAAAAAATTAAACGGCCTGATGTCGTTAAGACCGATATCGCGTTTTTAGGCAAAGATATTATGTCTGAAATTGGCAATGCTTCGTCTGATGAAGACGATGATTAGAATAGAAAATAAGTAAATAAAATTATAGGTAGATGACGATGGAACCGAGTGACGACCAAAAACTAGCAGACGAATGGGCAGCCGCACTGGGTGAAGACCCAGCCGCAATGGGCTCCGATGAACCGGAAGTCGCTCCGTTAGAAGAGCTTTCTGATCAATCAACCCCTATATCAGAAGATGAGCGTCGTAAGCTTGATACGATCATGGACATACCTGTGACGATCTCTATGGAAGTGGGTCGGTCACAAATTAGTATTCGAAACCTTCTACAATTAAACCAGGGCTCCGTGGTTGAGCTAGATAGAATTGCCGGTGAATCATTAGATGTAATGGTTAACGGAACATTAATCGCTCATGGAGAAGTCGTAGTTGTAAATGATAAGTTTGGTATCCGTTTAACGGATGTGATTAGCCAAACTGAACGTATCAAAAAACTTAGATAGCATAGTGATGAAAAACAGGACGATTGTAGGCACTCTCTTTTTTGTCGCATTTCCAGTATTTTCCGCTGGAGCACCACCGTTGGACTTATTGACTACTTTGGGCTCTCTTGTTGTGGTTATCGCTATTATTTTTGCGTTAGCATGGCTGCTTAAAAAAATGCGTTTGCCAGTAATGGGGAATCAAAAAGGGCTTTCTGTTATAAGACAAGTTTCAGTAGGGACGCGAGAACGTATTGCGGTAGTTAAAGTTGGGGAAGAACAATTTCTAGTTGGTATTACCCCACAAACCATCAATCTCATTTCTCGCTTGGATAAACCTATTGAGGATGAGCAAACCGAAACAAGTCAGTTTGCCACTCAATTTAGCCAGTTATTGAAAAAAATGATAAAAAATAACCTTTTCGCTGCTCTTATAGCAGCGTTTGTGTTTTTTCTGTACGCACCGATATCTGCGGCTCAGGAAGAGCTAGAAACCCCAATAGCAGCAAATGCTTTAGGCGCTGAAAGTATTACTGTGACGGCGCTTGAGAAAGACAATGGCGCTTCGGGTTCCGTTGCTTCTAGGAGCGTGTCAGGTGGTACTGGAATTCCAGCTTTTACCATGACGACCAATGCAGATGGTGGCGAAGACTATTCTGTAAATCTACAGATATTAGCACTGATGACTATGCTTGGTTTCTTGCCAGCCATGGTGATCTTAATGACCTCGTTTACGCGAATTGTGGTGGTTATGTCGATTCTTCGCCAAGCTATGGGTCTACAACAAACACCATCCAATCAAGTTATTATTGGTATCGCAATCTTTCTCACATTTTTCATCATGTCGCCAGTCATTGATGAAGTAAACCAAACTGCGGTTCAACCTTATCTAAATGAGCAGATCACGGCACGAGAGGCCTTCGATACCGCTCAAGCCCCGATGAAGTCATTCATGTTAAAACAGACTAGACTTAAAGATCTCGAAACCTTCGTTAATATTTCGGGTTCAGAGGCGGATAACCCAGAAGATGTATCGATGGCGGTTTTAATACCCGCTTTCATCACGTCGGAGCTGAAGACAGCCTTCCAGATCGGCTTTATGTTGTTTTTACCGTTTTTAATTATTGACTTGGTTGTTGCGTCGATATTGATGGCAATGGGTATGATGATGTTGTCTCCGATGATCGTTTCGTTACCCTTCAAGCTAATGCTCTTTGTATTAGTCGATGGGTGGAATCTTATACTTTCTACCCTAGCGGGCAGTTTTGCGTTGTAGTGAGGGTAACTAATGACTCCAGAAATTTTTGTTGAGATATTTCGTAGCGCATTGTGGATCGTTTTGATTCTTGTCTGCGCTATCATCATTCCCAGTTTGATGATCGGTTTAGTCGTGGCTGTTTTTCAAGCCGCAACCTCTATCAATGAACAAACATTGAGTTTTCTTCCGCGTTTAATTGTTACTCTACTCGCATTGATGTTTGGTGCTCATTGGATGACACAGACCATGATTGAATTTTTCTACGAAATGGTCGAACGATTACCTCAAGTGCTGTACTAGGCAGGTAACGCAATGGAATTTCCTACCAGCATAGTATTAGATTGGATTGCTAACTACTTTTGGCCATTTAGTCGTATTTCGGCAATGTTTATGGTGATGACGGTAACTGGTGCCCGTTTTGTTTCTACTCGAATTCGATTGTATCTTGCTTTAGCTGTCACCTTTGCTGTATTGCCTTCGATACCGACGGTAAATGAGGCCATAGAACTGTTTTCATTTGAAGGTTTTCTTACTACGCTTGAGCAAATTATTATTGGCGTTGCGATGGGAATGGTGACACAGTTTATCGTGCAAACCTTCGTTATGTTAGGGCAAATATTGGGTATGCAATCGAGTTTAGGTTTCGCTTCGATGGTAGACCCAGCTAATGGACAGAACACGCCCGTACTTGGTCAGCTTTTTATGTTTCTCGCCATTATGTTTTTCTTAGCAACAGATGGTCACCTTAAGATGATTAATCTTGTTGTTATGAGTTTTAAAACGTTGCCAATTGGAAGTGGCTCTCTTACCTCGACTGATTATAGAGAGCTTTCCCTCTGGTTAGGTACTATGTTTAAGACAGCGTTGAGTATGTCGTTGTCCGGTATTATTGCATTGCTTACGGTCAATCTGTCTTTTGGTGTGATGACGAGAGCGGCACCTCAGCTTAATATATTCTCATTAGGTTTTGCCTTCGCTCTCATGGTGGGTTTGTTATTGTGTTGGTACATTATGCTTGGGTTATATGGACATTATGAGCTTTACTGGGTAGAAGGTGAGCAGCAGATATGTCGAATCATCCGGTTAGATTGTTAGAGGAGTCTCATGGCTGAATCAGACGGACAAGAAAGGACAGAAGACGCCACACCCAAGCGGTTACAGCAGGCGCGTGAAAAGGGACAGATTGCACGCTCTAAAGAGTTAGCATCTGTTTCTGTACTTATTGTTGGCGCTGTTTCTCTAATGATGTTTGGTGAAGGTCTGTCAAAGAGTCTTTGGGCGTTGATGTCTCGGCTATTTACGCTGAGCCGTGATGAGATATTTGATACAAGTAAGCTTTTCGATATCGCATCAGGTGCGCTAGCACAGCTTATCTTGCCGTTATTGATGGTGCTAATTACTTTATTTGTTGCGGCTGTGGTTGGTACTGCAGGTGTTGGTGGGGTTAATTTTTCAGTCGAAGCCGCGATGCCTAAAATGTCAAAGATGAATCCACTTAGTGGCATTAAGCGTATGTTTGGTTTGCAAAGTTGGGTTGAGCTTCTGAAATCAATCTTAAAAGTTACCCTAGTTGCAGGGACTGCTTTTTATCTCATAGACGCATCGAAAGTCGACCTCTTTCAATTAAGCATGGATGTCTTCCCGCAAAATATCTATCACGCCCTCGAAATACTGCTAAATTTTGTGTTGTTAATTAGTTGTACTCTCTTGATCGTGGTTGCTATCGATATACCTTTTCAAATATGGCAACACGCTAATCAGTTAAAAATGACGAAGCAAGAAGTCAAAGACGAATACAAAGAGACAGAAGGTAAACCTGAAGTTAAAGGGCGCATAAGAATGTTGCAAAGAGAAGCCGCACAGCGTCGAATGATGGCCGATGTACCGACTGCAGATGTGATTGTGACCAACCCAGAGCACTTTTCTGTTGCGCTTAGATACAATACAGCAACAGATAAGGCCCCAATCGTAGTAGCAAAAGGGGTTGATCATATGGCGTTGAAAATTCGTGAGGTTGCAAGAGAGCATGATGTATATATTATCCCTGCTCCCCCACTTGCACGAGCACTTTACCACTCTACTGAACTTGAACAACAGATACCCGATGGTCTCTTTACAGCGGTCGCTCAAGTGCTAGCGTATGTGTTTCAGCTTAAACAGTTCAGAAAGCGTGGTGGGCAGAAACCGTCACTTAACGATGAAAATATGCCAATACCACCAGACTTGAAATACTAAATGCTATTAAAGTATTTAGAGGCTATCTATAGAGTCATTATTTTGACTCTTTCCCATGGACTAATTTTTGCATAGTAACAGCAAAGTGTTGATTTATTTCCTTTTCAATCAAAATTGAAGCCTTGCTATTTATGAAGTTTAACCTGCCATTTTCAGAAAGAATACCTTCGATACCGGTTAAAGCAATCCCTGCTATAGGTGCGCCGATAATCGTTCTATCGACATTAGGAATGGTAGTTTTACCGATACCGCCATTTCTACTCGATCTGTTTTTTACTTTTAATATTGCACTGTCAATGGTGGTATTACTGGTAACCATTTATACCCGAAGACCATTAGATTTTGCTGCGTTTCCTACTGTGCTGCTAGTGGCTACTCTACTTCGACTTGCCTTGAATGTCGCGTCAACTCGAGTTGTTTTACTTTACGGGCATGAAGGTGGAGATGCAGCTGGTAGCGTGATTGAAGCATTTGGTAGTGTTGTCATTGGTGGTAATTATGCGGTTGGTTTAATCGTCTTCCTAATCCTGATGATTATTAACTTTATGGTAGTAACAAAAGGTGCGGGCCGTATTTCTGAAGTAAGTGCTCGCTTTACCTTAGATGCATTGCCAGGTAAGCAAATGGCAATCGATGCTGATTTAAATTCAGGATTGATTGACCAGGAAGCAGCAAGAACCCGACGTTTTGAAGTGACTAAAGAAGCCGACTTCTATGGTTCCATGGATGGTGCATCCAAATTCGTTAAAGGGGATGCTATTGCCGGTATCTTAATCCTCTTCATCAATATTATCGGTGGTTTGATCATCGGTATGTTGCAGTTTGATTTGTCTTTTCAAGATGCAATTAAGATCTACACACTGTTAACGATAGGTGATGGTTTGGTTGCTCAGATACCGTCATTATTGCTATCGATAGGTGCTGCTATCATGGTAACTCGTCAAAACACCGACGAGGATATGGGGCAGGAAATGGTCTTCCAACTGTTCGATAACCCTAAGGCTTTGATGATTACAGCTGGCATCATGGGAGTTATGGGTGTTGTTCCAGGTATGCCTCATTTTGCGTTTTTGCTATTGAGTTTTTTAGCAAGTGGAGGAGCATATTACCTATACCGTAAACAGAAAAATGAGGCCGACAAAAAGAACTTACCTGTCGTTAAAGAGCCAGAAAACGCACCTCAAAAAGAGCTATCTTGGGACGATGTTCAACCTGTTGATATTATTGGGCTAGAGGTAGGGTATCGACTTATTCCAATGGTAGACAAAGAGCAAGGTGGTGAGTTGCTCGATAGGGTTAAAGGGGTTCGTAAAAAGCTTTCTCAAGACTTTGGATTTCTAATACCCGCAGTACATATCCGTGATAACTTGGAATTGACACCAAACAGTTACCGAATCACCTTAATGGGTGTTGCTGTTGGTGAAGCAGAAATTCGCCCAGATCAAGAGTTAGCAATAAATCCAGGCCAAGTTTACGGTATGGTTGAAGGGGAGCCGACAATGGACCCTGCATTTGGATTAGAGGCGGTTTGGATTAAAGAAGATCGACGAGAGCATGCTCAAGCGCTCGGCTATACGGTAGTGGACTCCGCTACAGTATTAGCCACTCATTTAAGTCAACTTTTGACGAATAATGCTTCTCAACTCATTGGACATGAAGAAGTGCAGAACTTGCTAGAGATGCTGGGACGCTCGGCTCCTAAATTGGTTGAAGGTTTTGTCCCTGAGCAACTACCGTTAGGCGCGCTTGTAAAAGTACTTCAAAACTTGCTGAATGAAGCTATCCCAATCAGGGATATCCGAACCATCGTTCAGACTCTTTCTGAATATGCGAGTAAGAGTCAAGAACCTGACATTTTAACTGCAGCAGTTCGCATCGCGCTTAAACGTCTTATTGTTCAAGAAATCAATGGGATAGAGCCTGAGTTACCTGTCATTACTCTTATTCCTGAGCTGGAACAAATATTGCATCAAACTATGCAGGCATCCGGTGGTGAGTCTACTGGAATTGAACCAGGGTTAGCAGAGAGGTTACAGTCTTCTTTAAGTCAAGCAACCCAAGAACAAGAATTGAAAGGCGAGCCTGCTGTATTACTCACATCAGGTGTGTTAAGAACGACATTGGCTAAGTTTGTTAAGAACACGATTCCTAATTTAAGGGTATTGTCTTATCAAGAGATTCCCGACGAGAAACAGATTAGAATAGTACAAGCGGTGGGTAATTAACCTGTTGAGTCTTAACTCAAATAATAAGCGTGCTACGCCAATAAACCTTGGACGAATACATTGAAGATAAAACGATTTTTTGCCAAAGATATGAGATTAGCTCTGCTTCAAGTGAAAGAAGAACTTGGATCTGAAGCCGTAATCATGTCTAACAAAAAGGTAGCGGGTGGGGTAGAAATTGTAGCGGCTATTGATGGTGAACCAACAGATAGAACCGCTTCTCAAGGTGGTTCTCGTGTACAGTCACGTTATGAAGCCAGTTCAACTAGAACAGATAACCGTCAGTATGAGCGTGATTTACAAGATGACCGCGTGAGTTTGCAAAGTAATGCTTCATCTGCCTCTGGTTCAACGACTAAACGCTTTGCAAATATGCTTAAGCAATATAGCCGTAGCGACGAAGATAGTGGGTCTAGAACAACAGAAGCCGATTCACTTTCAGCATTATTAAAGCGGCAATCAGACCCTCAGAAAACCACGCCAGAATCACCAAGAGGTGTGATTTCTTCATCTCTCGCACAAGATTCTGGATTAGCGAAGCTTATTTCTGATGATTCTCGAAATCCCAGACCGGCACCAAAGCTCGATCCTACCCGATATGACCGTCAACGCGGACAATCTGAAATGGGAGAGGAAACCAATCAAGAGCTTAACTCAATGAGAGAAGAAATGATGTCTATACGCCGTCTTCTCGAGCACCAAGTTTCGGGGTTAATGTGGCAGGAGGTTGAGCGTAGAGAACCTTTGAGAGCGATGTTAATAAAGCGACTAGAAAGAATGGGATTATCTTCTGATCTGGCAGACCAACTCGCTTGTTATATTTCAGAAGATACGCCGCCAGCTCAAGCATGGAAAGAGCTGTTATCTTTGGTGTCGGATCAAGTTGTAGTAACAAAAACGGACATACTTAAGCGCGGAGGCGTTGTTGCATTGCTTGGGCCAACTGGCGTTGGTAAAACAACGACCATCGCAAAATTAGCTGCTCGAGCCGCAATGGAATATGGCCCAGATAACGTCGCTTTGGTGACAACAGACACATTTAGAATTGGTGCACATGAACAACTCGCTATTTATGGTAGGATTATGGGTTGCCCAGTTAAAATAGCGAAAGATTCCGATGAGTTAGCCGAAGTAATCTATCAGTTACGTAATCGCAGATTGGTTTTAGTCGATACCGCGGGAATGGGCCAACGTGATGTGCGTTTAACCGAGCAATTGGATACGTTGATGCAGGACAGCGGATCGGTAATAAATAGTTATCTAGTTTTGCCTGCGACAGCACAACGAAGAGTATTACAAGAGACCATCGACCATTTTAAGCGTATACCTCTATCCGGGTGTATCCTAACTAAGATCGATGAATCGTTAAGTTTAGGTGAATTTATAAGCGTTATAGTCCAGAACTCACTACCAGTAGCTTACGTGGCTAATGGTCAAAGGGTACCGGAAGACATAGTGATTGCTCAACCGAAGTATCTGGTTGCAAAAGCCAACGAGCTACTTGAGAAATCAACTGAAGATGAACCACACTACTGGACCAGTGAATCTGACGGATTCTGAGTGACGATAGATTATGACAGACAATAATATACATGACCAAGCAAGCGGCTTGCGCCGACTGACTCAACCGACTCTAACCAAGGTGATTTCCGTCACTGGAGGTAAAGGTGGCGTTGGCAAGTCTAATGTTACATTGAGCTTAGCTATATCAATGGCTCGTCAAGGGAAGAAAGTCATGGTTTTAGACGCCGACCTTGGTTTAGCAAATGTAGATATCATGCTTGGTCTTAGAGTTAAACGAAACTTAGGTCATGTATTGGCTGGTGAATGTGAACTAAAAGATGCGATGGTCGAAGGACCACATGGAATAAAGATAATTCCGGCAACCTCAGGTACACAAAGTATGACAGAATTGAGTCATGCTCAGCATGCCGGATTAATACGCGCGTTTGGTTCTTTGGAAGAAGAAATCGACGTATTATTAATAGATACAGCTGCCGGTATTTCCGATATGGTAGTTAGTTTTTCGCGTGCAGCTCAAGATGTTTTGGTTGTGGTGTGCGATGAACCCACTTCTATTACAGATGCGTATGCCCTTATAAAACTTCTCAGTCGGGAGCACGGTGTACAGCGATTTAAAATCGTAGCCAACATGGTTAGGAGCTACCGAGAGGGGCGAGAATTGTTTGCAAAGTTGACCTTGGTCACAGAACGCTTCTTGAATGTTAGTATTGAGCTCGTCGCATGTGTCCCTTTAGATGATAAAGTACGACAATCTGTAAAGAAACAGAGAATCGTCGTTGATGCGTACCCACGTTCACCGGCGGCTTTAGCTTTAAGCTCATTAGCGAATAAAGCACTAACTTGGCCGATACCTAAAACACCTAGCGGCCATTTAGAGTTTTTTGTTGAAAGACTATTAAATAAACGTGAACCGGTAGGGGAATCATTTGGTGAATAAGGCGCTTACTTATGACCAGCATGCAAATGTAAATAGCCAAAAATCTTTTTTGGAGCAATATTCGAATTTGGTCAAACGTATCGCGCATCACTTAATGGGGCGTTTACCGCCTAGCGTTCAAGTCGACGATTTAATCCAAGCGGGTATGATTGGCCTTTTAGAAGCCCAACAAAACTACGACAATTCAAAAGGGGCGAGCTTCGAAACCTACGCCGGAATAAGAATTCGTGGCTCTATGCTAGATGAAGTTCGTAAAGGTGATTGGGTTCCTCGATCAGTTCATCGAAATAATCGCACAATTAATCAAGCAATAAATGAATTAGAGGCTCAACTTTCTCGAGACCCTGCCGATATAGAAGTTGCTAAACACTTAAATATGACCATAGAGCAGTACCACGCTGCATTATCGGACATAAATTGTTCGCGTTTAGTCGGTATAGAGGACTTGGGTGTATCTGAAGATGTGATCTCTACCCACGAAGATTCTTACTCAAATACGCCATTTCAAGGCGTTGCCGACGAGAATTTTCGTAATGCTTTGATCGATTCGATCAAAACGTTACCAGAAAGAGAAGCATTGGTTCTTTCTCTTTATTATGATGAAGAACTAAACCTAAAAGAAATTGGAGAAGTGTTGGGTGTTAGCGAATCTCGCGTCAGCCAAATACACAGCCAATCTATGCAACGTTTACGCGCAAAATTAAGCGAGTGGACAAAAGAAGACTAATACACTGAATTGAACCTCAGTGGAGGTAATTTTGAATAAAAACATGAAGATCCTCATTGTTGACGATTTCTCAACAATGCGCCGTATAGTTAAGAACCTTTTACGTGATTTGGGTTTCAATAACACCCAAGAAGCCGATGATGGTTTGACCGCGCTGCCCATGCTTAAGAAAGGTGAGTTTGATTTTGTAGTAACTGATTGGAATATGCCAGGTATGCAAGGTATCGATCTACTTAAGAATATTCGAGCCGACGCAGAACTAAAGCACTTACCTGTTTTGATGATCACTGCTGAAGCAAAGCGTGAACAGATTATCGAAGCAGCGCAAGCGGGCGTGAATGGCTACATTGTTAAACCATTTACCGCTGCGACTTTGAAAGAGAAACTTGACAAGATATTTGAGCGTTTATAAGTCGTTTTACGCAAATGACGCATAATAAATAGCGTAGATAGGACTTTCAGCATGATTTCATTAGAACAAGCGCACAAAATCGTTGCTCTACTTGAAGATGGCAAGCAAGAAGATGCTAACGACATTGTAATGTCTATTTTACAAGGAAGAGAAAACCCCATTGTAAATGAGGTTGGTGCTTTGACACGCGATCTTCATACTGCACTTGATCAGTTTAAATTTGATCCTCGAATGAGTGTCATTGCAAATGAAGAGATACCAGATGCGCGTGATAGGCTCGAGTACGTCATGGCCAAGACTGAACTCGCAGCAAACAAAACTATGGATGCGGTTGAGCGTTCTTTACCTATCGCGGACAAACTCCATGAAAGCTTGCTCCAAGTAAGGCCAACATGGAACGAATTAATGAAAGGCCGAATAGAGCTATCGGAATTCAAATCGCTTTGCCTTCATATTGATGATTTACTTTCTCAAGTAGAAGGCGATAGCACAGAGCTTCGTAGCCAATTAACTGAAATTTTGATGGCACAGGATTTTCAAGATCTTACAGGACAAATAATAACTCGAGTAATAACACTTGTTCGTGAGGTTGAAGAGAGATTAGTCGATATATTAACCGCATTTGGGGTGGAAAATATCAACGAAGAATCTGAAGTTACTAAGAAATCATCTTCCGAGGCAGAAGGACCAATAATAAATCCTCACGAACGGGAAGATGCGGTTTCATCTCAGGACGATGTCGATGACTTATTATCGAGTCTTGGATTCTAAGGGTAAACTATGAGCTATGAATTAGACGAAGAAATTCTACAGGATTTTTTGGTAGAAGCCGGTGAAATACTAGAGTTGCTATCGGAGCAGCTGATTGAACTAGAAAATAATCCCGACGATAAAGAACTGTTAAACGCAATTTTTCGCGGCTTTCACACAGTAAAAGGTGGAGCTGGCTTCCTCTCATTAACAGAGCTTGTCGATGCGTGTCATGGTGCAGAGAACGTATTTGATATTTTAAGAAATGGTCAACGTTCTGTCACCGCAGAGTTAATGGATACTATTTTACAATCGCTCGACGCAGTAAACGTGATGTTTTCTGCCGTGCAAAATGGCGAAGCTTTGACACCTGCTGATCCTGCAATAATTGCAGAGCTTCATCGTTTAAGCAGACCAGCTAGCGAAGATGAAGTGGTGTCAGAAGCACCAGTTATTGAAGAGCCAGTTATCGAAGCGGCTCCAGAACCGATTATCGAAAGCCAACCAGTAGTAAGCAGTCAAAATGGTTCGTTGGACGATATTTCTCAAGATGAATTTGAGAAACTCCTCGATGAATTGCACGGTAAAGGTTCCGCTCCTGGAGCAAGTGCGAGTAGTTCAGAAACTCCAGCACCAGTAGCCCCAACACCAACGCCTGCTCCGGCTCCATCAACATCAGCAAGTGCTGGCGATATAACTGACGACGAATTTGAGAAGCTTCTTGATGAGTTGCACGGAAAGGGCAGTGCTCCTGGCAGTACTGAACCTACTCCTGTCGCGCCGGTGGCAAGTAGCCCCACGATTGATGAAGACCTCATGTCTGATGACGAGTTTGAAAAACTGCTCGATGAATTACATGGCACAGGTAAGGGACCATCACCAGAAGAATTAGATGCAGCAACCAAACCGATAACTGAGCAGCCTAAAGCCGTTCAACCAAATCCAACACCAGCACCTAAGGCAGTCGCACCCAAGCCAACTCCGGCAAAAGCACCAGTCAAAGCAACGGCTGCGGTTAAACAACCTGCACCTGAAAAAGCATCGCCTAAGGCAAATAAAGCCGCGGTTCAAAAACCGCAAGCTGAAGCAACGGTTCGTGTCGATACTTCGACGTTAGATATCATTATGAATATGGTAGGCGAGCTAGTATTGGTTCGAAATCGCTTAGTGAGTTTAGGTTTAAGTCGAAACGATGAAGAGATGTCTAAAGCTGTTGCTAACCTAGACATTGTTACCGCTGATCTTCAAGGTGCGGTAATGAAGACTAGAATGCAGCCAATCAAGAAAGTCTTTGGTCGATTCCCTCGCGTTGTTCGTGATTTAGCTCGAACGCTAAACAAGGACATTGTACTTGAGATGCGTGGTGAAGATACCGACTTAGATAAGAACTTGGTTGAGGCACTAGCTGATCCGCTTATTCACTTAGTCCGAAATTCTGTCGACCATGGTATTGAGATGCCAGATGCCCGTGAGAAATCGGGTAAATCTAGAACAGGTAAAGTAATATTGTCTGCTTCACAAGAAGGAGACCATATTGAGCTTGCTATTGTTGATGATGGCGGGGGTATGGAGCCAGATAAGCTTCGAGATATTGCTGTTAATCGCGGGTTAATGGATGCGGAAGCGGCTTCTCGCTTAACAAACAAAGAGTGTTTTAACCTTATTTTTGCACCGGGCTTTTCTTCTAAAGAAAAAATTTCGGATATTTCCGGCCGTGGTGTAGGTATGGATGTGGTTAAAACAGCCATAAATACATTGAATGGTTCTGTAGATGTCGACTCTGAATTAGGCAAGGGGACAAAGATAACCATCAAAGTTCCGTTAACACTTGCTATCTTACCGACGCTTATGGTCGGTGTTTGTGACCAACCATTTGCACTACCGTTGGCCAGTGTAAATGAGATATTTAATTTAGATTTGACTAAGACCAACGTCGTTGATGGTCAGTTAACGATTATTGTCCGTGAAAAATCAATTCCACTTTTCTATTTACAAAATTGGTTAGTACCAAAGGCGGGCTCTGTCGATCAGCGTAAAGGTCACGGACATGTCGTTATTGTTCAATTAGGAAGTCAACGTGTTGGGTTTGTTGTTGATAATTTAATTGGCCAAGAGGAAGTGGTTATAAAACCATTAGATGAGTTATTACAAGGTACGCCAGGAATGGCGGGTGCTACGATAACCAGCGACGGTCATATTGCATTGATATTGGATGTACCGAATTTATTGAAGCAGTACGCGATGCGTTCTCGCATGTAAGAAGGGTAATATGGCTGTAAAAGTATTAGTTGTAGACGATTCAAGTTTCTTTCGCCGTAGAGTAAGTGAGATCATTAATGCTGATCCACGTCTAGAGGTCATTGACGTCGCAACAAATGGTAAGCAAGCAATAGAAAAAGTTGCGCAGGTTAAGCCAGATGTTATCACCATGGATATTGAAATGCCTATTATGGATGGCATTACAGCAGTAAGAGAGATCATGAAGGTCAATCCTACGCCTATCTTGATGTTTTCCTCACTTACACATGATGGTGCTCGTGCAACATTAGATGCTCTTGACGCGGGTGCGCTGGATTTTCTACCGAAGAAATTTGAAGATATCGCGCGAAATCGGGATGAAGCGACTCAGTTATTACAGCAAAGAGTTGTAGAGATCTCTCGCAAAAAAATGCAAGTTCGCCGTAGAGTACCAACACCAGCATCTACTCCAAGTGCTGGGTTGCGTAAGCAAATGACCGGGAGTGCAGCGAATCCTGCATTATCAACGGCAAGTCGAACACCAATAGCAGACAGAAAACCCGTTGGTAAATTTAGGTCTAGCGGTAAAAAATATCAGTTGACCGCAATTGGTACATCGACAGGCGGGCCAGTTGCATTGCAAAAAATATTGACTAAATTGCCAGCAAATTATCCGCACCCTATTGTATTAATTCAACATATGCCAGCTACATTTACTGCCGCGTTTGCAAATCGCCTCAATACACTTTGTAAAATTCAGGTGAAGGAGGCCGCTGATGGCGACGTGTTACGTCCTGGTGTCGCTTACTTAGCGCCAGGCGGCATGCAGATGATGATTGAAGGTCGCCCGGGAGCCGCTAAGTTGCGTATCGTAGATAGTGGCGATCGGATGAACTACAAGCCGTGTGTTGATGTTACGTTTGGTTCGGCTGCGAAGGTATACCATGACAAAGTATTATCAATGGTATTAACAGGCATGGGAGCAGATGGCAGAGAAGGTGCACGAATGCTGAAAACAGCGGGTGCTACTATTTGGGCTCAAGATGAAGAAAGTTGTGTCGTTTATGGCATGCCTCAAGCCGTTGCGAAAGCTTCTATTTCGACAGAAGACCTACCTATAGATCGTATCGCCGAGCGCATGCTTGTCGAAGTCGGTTTGGCATAGGTGGTTGTATGATTGTCTGGAGTGTAGCAAATCAAAAAGGTGGCGTAGGTAAAACGACAACGACCGTTACTCTTGCTGGTTTACTCAGTAAAAAAGGGAATAGAGTACTTTTAGTGGATACGGATCCACATGGCTCGTTAACCACTTATCTCGGGTATGATTCAGACACCGTACCAAAAAGCTTGTTCGATCTTTTTCAGTTGTCAGAAATCAACAAAGAAGCAGTGAAACCTCTTATTCTTACTTCTGATGTGGAAAATATCGATATTATTCCCGCACACATGTCACTTGCCACTCTAGATAGGGTTATGGGTAATAGGAGTGGTATGGGATTGATATTAAAACGTGCGCTGCTTGCCTTGCATGGCGACTATGATTATGTGCTTATTGATTGCCCACCTATTTTGGGTGTGATGATGGTAAATGCGCTAGCCGCGAGTGATCGAATCCTTATCCCTGTACAAACAGAGTTCCTCGCAATGAAAGGCTTAGAACGTATGGTTCGCACGCTTTCAATAATGCAAAAATCCCGCAATAGAGCTTTTAAAACAACGATCATACCTACAATGTACGATAAACGTACAAGGGCTTCCTTAACGACACTAAATCAGCTTAAAAAAGATTATCCAGATCATGTTTGGAGTTCTGCAGTACCCATTGATACGAAATTTAGGGATGCAAGTTTAAAGCATTTACCCGCTTCTCATTTTGCAGAAGGAAGCCGCGGTGTGTTTGCCTATAAGCAACTGTTAATCTACTTAGAGAGGTTAGCGTTAGATGAGCAGTAAACCACTACAGAAATTATCTGGTGCTGAAGCATTAGATGAGTATTTCACCGCTCTACTTGACGAAGAGTGGGATTTTGCTGACGAACCAAACATAGATACGGTTTCTTTAGCTTCGGTTACTTCGACAGCTACCGATAGTTTAAGTGGGCAAAAACAAGAAATAGCACCGACATTAGAACGCCAAGTGAAAATCGATTATGAGGTACCCTATACTCAATCGGAACGTAGCGAGTATGAGGTGCCAGATCTAGAAGATGTCCAAAAGCTTCTGGATAAAATGGAAACGACCGACCTTGCTGCTGAGCCAGAAATTGTTACTTTGATAGAGCAGAATACCGCGACTATTAATGAGGAGCATTCAGTTGTTGTACCATTGCAAGCAATCGAGCCGGAAATAGACGAGGTTCAAGATTGGGAAATAGAAGTACAAGATACGCAAATTGGCGAAACCAGAGTAGAAGAGCCACAGGTTTATGTCGTTCAAGATGTTGAACAAGACGTAGAAGTAGAAACTGAACTTCAAACAGAGTTCTCTCCATCGGTATTTGATGATTGGAAAAGCACAGAAAGAAGCGTGGATTTTCAGGTGCTCTATTTCGATGTAAATGGCATTATGTTTGCTGTTCCACTAGATGAACTAGGTGGTATTCACAAAACAGGTGAAATGAGTCACTTGATAGGTCGTCCTGGTTGGTACCTTGGCCTACAGACAAATAAAGACAATCAGTATGACGTCGTTGATACTGCAAAATGGGTCATGGCTGATAGACTTAAAGATGATTCTCATAAAGAGTCGTATCAATACATTGTGATGTTAGGTGACAGTAATTGGGGCCTAGCGGCAACAGAATTAAAAGGAACAGAATCGCTAAATGTAGAAAGTGTGCGTTGGCGAGAGCAAGCAGGAAAAAGACCGTGGCTTGCTGGAATGGTCAAAGAAAAAATGTGTGCTTTGATTCACGTCGAGGCCATGATAACAATGATAACCGCTGGACTAGACGTAAAGTCTTTAGATAGTTGATAAAAGGTTTGTCGATAGCGACACAAAGAGGATAAGACATGTCTCAAGTGAATGAAGTAGATTTAAAAAAAGATCAAGCAAATGATGAAGTGCTTCAGTGGGTTACTTTCCAACTCGAAGAAGAGACTTACGGCATTAACGTAATGCAAGTTAGAGAAGTACTTCGCTATTCTGAAATTGCCCCTGTACCAGGTGCACCTGATTATGTTCTGGGCATCATTAACCTGCGTGGTAACGTAGTTACGGTTATCGATACGCGTTCTAGGTTTGGTCTTATGCAAGGCGAAATATCGGATAATACACGTATCATTGTGATTGAGTCTGAACGCCAAGTTATTGGTATTCTAGTCGACAGTGTTGCGGAAGTGGTTTATTTGCGTTCATCAGAAATTGATACCACACCAAGTGTAGGTACGGATGAAAGTGCTAAGTTTATTCAAGGTGTTAGTAACCGTGATGGTAAACTATTAATCCTAGTTGATCTTAATAAACTTCTTTCTGATGACGAATGGAACGAGATGGCACATCTGTAATGATTGAGCAGCTAGATGCTATGACGCTTTATGCACTTATTGGTGGGAGTCTGTTATTGATTCTCATCATGGGTGCTGTTTTCCTGCGCAACGGTAAGCGGTTGCGAAATGGTTTTGAGCACCAGAGACAAACCGTTAGAAGCCTAGAAAAAGAGATAACTAAAGCGAATAATCAATTACTAGAGGTTCGCTCTGTTGTCATTGGCCTAGGGCAAAAAATGTCTGAACAACAAGACACTATTCAGCATCTGTCTGAAAGAATCACGGAATTAGAACATGTTGATTCTGATAGTCGCCTCTATTCTCGAGCAAGTAAAATGGTACAGCTGGGCGCGGGTGTTGACGAATTAATAGAAGAGTGCGAATTACCAAAAGCTGAAGCTGAATTAATGATGACGTTACAAAATAAAATCTCAGGAAAAGAGATGGTCCCCCCTATGCGGCGGAGCAATAAAAAATAGTTAATCAATGCCTAACTCAAGAATCGAAATTGTTTTATTTGTTTAAAAAAGAGAAGCGTATTCGCTTCTCTTTTTTTGTGCGCGCTGTATGAAAAGTCAACAGACGTCCGCATTGTATAAAGAATTTTGTCATTATGTGACACACGGTGAGCTGCTAAATTAAATTCTTGTTATTTCTACCCTACTTAGGCTGATAAAGCTTATGCTAATATGGCCTTTAAATTTATATATAGTAGTAATCATGTTAGAAGTTTTAAATCTCACCGCTATCCGTGATGAAAGAATTCTTTTTGAAGAGTTGTCGTTCAAAATTGGCAAAGGTGAAATCGTTCAAATTGAAGGCCGTAACGGTACCGGAAAAACAACATTACTAAGAATTATCGCAGGGCTTGGCGACTGCGAAAGTGGTGATATAAGTTGGAATGGGCAGGTAACGGTAAATAGTCGTGACCTTTTCCATCAGGATTTACTATTTTTGGGGCATCAGACAGGTATAAAACGTGAACTGACAGGCTTCGAAAACCTTTCTTTTTATCAATCTATCCATCAATCTGAAATAGATAAAGAAAAAATCTGGTCTGCTCTTGCACAAGTCGGTCTTGCTGGACGAGAAGACGTACCTGTTGCGCAGCTTTCTGCAGGGCAGCAACGAAGAGTCGCTTTAGCAAGGTTATGGTTGAGTAAGCAAGTATTGTGGATTTTAGATGAGCCACTTACTGCAATTGATAAACAAGGCGTTAAAGTATTGGAAAACCTATTTCTGAAACACGCAGAAGAGGGTGGGATTGTAGTGCTAACGACCCATCAAGATATGTTTACCGAATCGTCAAAACTTCGCAAAATTAAGTTGGGTGATTAATATGATTCAGCCTATGTTAATGATTATCCGTCGAGAGTTGCTCATCGCTTTCCGTCGTCAAGCTGACATTTTTAACCCACTGTGGTTCTTCATCATTGTTATTACACTATTCCCACTAAGCATTGGCCCAGAACCAAACCTTTTGGCACGCATTGCCGCTGGTATTATTTGGGTAGCGGCATTGCTTTCAGCCTTATTATCCTTGGAAAGGCTGTTTAGGGATGATTTTCAAGATGGTTCTTTAGAACAGATGATGTTAATGCCTATACCGCTTCAGTTAGTGGTTATTTCGAAGGTGATTGCGCATTGGTTGCTAACCGGGTTGCCATTGATTTTGATTAGTCCTCTTTTAGCTGTGTTGTTGTCCTTGGATTTTTATACTTGGCAAACGGTTGTGCTGACATTATTAATAGGAACGCCCACGTTAAGCTTTATCGGTGCGATCGGTGTAGCGTTGACCGTTGGTTTACAAAAAGGGGGTATTATTGAGCCTTCTTATTCTGCCGCTGTATATACCTATATTGATATTTGCAACGTCAGCTATAGACGCTGCTAGCCTAGGAATGCCTTATAACGGTCAATTGGCTATAATGGCAGCAATGCTTGTGGGCTCGATGACACTAACACCATTTGCAATTAGCGCAGCACTTAGAGTTAGTGTGAATTAGCACGACAAACTACCTCTTTGTGGGTATTGTTTTGCAAGTGGTAGAGAATACGATCATCCTTTGCGCTGCCTTTAATTTAGCCCAGTAAAAAAACATAATATAAAAACACGAATCAAGAGCGAGATATCACTATGTGGAAATGGCTTCATCCCTACTCCAAGCCGGAAGTGACCTATAATTTATGTAATAAATTGTTACCTTATTTTGCAGTATTGACGGTATTGTTTTTAGGTGCAGGGACGGTGTGGGGGCTGGCTTTTGCGCCTTCTGACTACCAACAAGGCGATAGTTTCAGAATCATCTATATCCACGTTCCGGCCGCGATTTGGTCGATGGGCGCATATATGTCGATGGCAATCGCAGCATTTATTGGTATCGTATGGCAACTTAGGTTATCTAACATGGCTGCTGCAGCAATGGCGCCTATCGGCGCTGTATTTACCTTTATCGCATTATTTACTGGTGCGATTTGGGGCAAACCTATGTGGGGTGCTTGGTGGGTATGGGATGCACGATTAACATCTGAATTGGTACTCCTGTTTTTGTATCTAGGTGTAATCGCGCTTTATCATGCTTTTGATGATCAAAAAACAGCCGCAAAAGCAGCGGGGATTTTGGCCATCGTAGGTGTCATTAACCTTCCGATTATTCACTTTTCGGTAGAGTGGTGGAATACGCTTCATCAAGGTGCGACCATCACCAAATTTGCAAAACCGTCTATAGCAGGAGATATGCTCTGGGCGTTGTTATTAAATATTTTTGGCTTCTTATTCTTTTTTGTGACATTGACTTTAGTGCGATTTAAAAATGAGATTTTATCCAAGGAGAGTCATCGTTCTTGGGTGCAGACGCTAATTGCAGGGAGATAATAGTTATGCATTTTGACAGTTTTAGTGACCTAATCGCTATGGGTGGTTATGCCGGCTATGTATGGGGTGCATTTGGTATGACCTTCCTATCACTATTAATTCTAACGATTAGCAGTTTGAAAACGGGTAAAAAAATTATACTAGATGTAAAAAATAAACAAGAACGCCAAGCCCGAATAGAAGCTGCGAGAAATTTGGAGAATACTTTATGAATCCAAGACGTAAAAAAAGAATGGGTCTATTGTTAGCGCTGTTTTTTGGTATTAGTGCAACGGTAGGTCTAGTGCTTTACGCATTAAATCAAAATATGGACTTATTCTACACGCCAACAGAACTTGTCTATGGTAAGCCAGATGGTTCTAAACCTGAGGTAGGGCAACGTCTACGTATTGGTGGCATGGTTGTAGAGGGTTCAGTTAAACGAGATCCAGAATCATTGAAAGTGAGCTTTAAATTAGCGGATGTTGGTCCTCAAGTAACGATAGAATTTGAAGGGATACTTCCAGATCTATTTCGTGAAGGTCAGGGTATCGTCGCGCAGGGTATTTTAACAACAGCCACATCAATAGAAGCTTTTGAAGTATTGGCAAAACATGACGAAGATTATATGCCACCAGAAATAGCAGAAGCGATGGAAAAAGTACATGAGCCAATGGGGTATTCAGAAGAGCAATTAAAAGGGAGCGATAATTAAATGATTGCTGAAATTGGTCATTTTGCCCTTATTCTTTCGCTAGGGTTTGCGGTACTTCTAAGTATTTTACCTTTGGTTGGTGCTTCTAAACAAAACTCTATGTTAATGGCTACAGCTCGACCGTTGTCTTGGGGTATGTTTTCATTCTTATTGCTTTCATTTTGTATCCTACTCTGGGCTTTTTACACTAACGATTTTACTATCAGTTATGTAGCGAGCAACTCTAACTCTGCTCTCCCTTGGTATTATCGTCTCACTGCCGTTTGGGGCGCTCATGAAGGCTCGCTTCAACTTTGGGTACTCATTCAAGCCGGTTGGACCGTAGCAGTAGCGTCACTTAGCCGTGGTATGCCGCAAGAGTCAATTAGCCGTGTATTAGCGGTAATGGGTATAATTACCGTTGGATTTTTACTATTTATTATTGTTACCTCTAATCCATTTTTAAGAACGTTGCCATTCTTCCCAATCGACGGGCGCGATCTCAATCCATTGTTGCAAGATCCAGGTCTAATTATTCACCCGCCTATGTTGTACATGGGTTATGTTGGATTTTCAGTTGCTTTTTCTTTCGCGATTGCGTCGTTGATGACAGGACGTCTAGATACGGCATGGGCAAGATGGTCTCGTCCTTGGACTACGGCAGCGTGGGTTTTTCTAACGCTTGGTATTGCGTTGGGCTCATGGTGGGCCTATTACGAATTAGGCTGGGGTGGTTGGTGGTTCTGGGATCCGGTAGAAAACGCATCATTTATGCCTTGGCTAGCAGGTACGGCGTTAATGCATTCGTTAGCGGTAACAGAGAAACGAGGCACGTTTAAAGCGTGGACAGTTTTGTTGGCTATTTCCGCGTTCTCGTTGAGTCTGCTCGGAACCTTTTTAGTCCGTTCTGGTATTTTGGTTTCAGTTCACGCGTTTGCATCTGACCCTGCTCGCGGTATGTTTATTCTAGGGTTCCTGATATTTGTTATCGGTGGCTCATTATTATTATTCGCCATCAAGGGATCGGCTATTCGTGTCCGTAGTGAATTTGCGCTGTTTTCACGAGAAAATGGGCTGCTTGCTAATAATGTCCTACTCATTGCTGCTCTGGTTGTCGTATTAGTCGGGACCTTGCTACCACTCGTTCACAAACAGATAGGTTTGGGGTCAGTTTCTATAGGTGCTCCTTTCTTCAATATGTTGTTCACTTGGCTGATGATTCCATTCTCATTCATCCTTGGTATTGGACCACTCATTCGTTGGAAGCGTGATGATATATCTTCATTGATTAAGCCTATTTTGGTCTGTGGCGTTATTTCACTTGTGTTTGCCGCTGTGTTTGTCTTACTTCTGGGAGAGAAGTTCACTGGGATGGCTTATCTTGGTTGGGTGATGGCACTTTGGATTATTACAATGCTTAGTTATGAGGTTCACCAACGTGCAACTCATAGGCATAGTTTTTCAGTGGGTGTTAGAAAATTACCAAAGAGCCATTGGTCAATGGTGCTTGGGCACTTAGGACTAGCAGTTACTGTTATCGGTATTGCTATGACACAAAACTATAGTGTTGAGCGAGATGTACGCTTAGCACCTGGTGAAAACTTTGAAATAGAAGGTTATAACTTTTACTTCAAAGGGCTAAGAGACAAAGATGGTCCGAACTACGATGGTTATGTGGCGGATTTTGAAATCACACAAGATGGCAAATACATCAACACATTGCATGCTGAGAAACGGTTCTATAAGACCGCAGGGTCTATGATGACTGAAGCTGCGCTGGATGTTGGGTTTACTCGCGATTTATATATTGCAATGGGTGAGCAGCTAGGTGATGACGGTTCGTGGGCAGTTCGATTGTATTATAAGCCGTTTATACGTTGGATTTGGGCGGGTAGCATTTTTATGGCGATAGGTGGTTTAATCGCAATGAGTGACAAACGTTACCGCTTCAGAAGTAAGTCTAAGGATGTGAAGGCCTAATATGAATAAGAAAATTTTATTTATACCACTGGCGTTGTTTACCGCACTTGTGGTCGTCTTTGTTATCCAATTGGCACGTAATGCGGAAGGCGAGGACCCTACAAAGTTAGAGTCTGTACTTGTCGGTAAGCCTGTACCGGAGTTCCGCCTAGAAGATTTAGCTGAACCAGGTAAATTATACGATCAGGCCGTGTTTAAAGGTGAGCCTTTATTATTGAATGTATGGGCCACTTGGTGCCCAACCTGTTATGCAGAACACCAAACATTGAATGAATTGGCGGCCAAAGGCGTAAAAATCATAGGCCTAAATTATAAAGACGACCGAAACAAAGCGACCGGGTGGCTAAATGACTTGGGGAATCCTTACCTAATCAGTCTGTTTGATGGTGATGGAATGTTAGGGCTTGACCTTGGAGTTTATGGCGCACCTGAAACCTACCTTATCGACGCTAAAGGTATCATCCGCTATCGTCACGTTGGTAATGTTACTTTGGGTAATTGGGCTGAAGTTTTAGAACCAATGTATTTGCAGATGATTGAGGAAGCTAAATAATGAAAAAGCTATTGTTGGTTTTATTTAGTTCTTTATTGATTTCTTTTACGGCGTCTTCAGCTATCGATGTTTTCGAGTTTGATAATGATAAGCAAGAAGAACAGTTTAAAGAGCTGAGTCAAACGTTACGTTGTCCTAAATGTCAAAACAATACAATCAGTGACTCCAACGCTGAACTTGCAAAAGATCTTAGGGTAAAAGTCTACGAGATGACGAAGGCAGGCAAGTCAAAGGATGAGATTGTGGATTACATGATTGCACGTTATGGCAACTTTGTTACCTATAAACCACCGTTCACTGTTGCGACATCTATTCTTTGGCTAGGGCCTCTATTTGTTGTTTTACTTGGGTTTAGTGTGATCATATTTAATAGTAAAAAGAAAACACAGAAAGTGACGCAATCAGAAGAATGGGATGCTAAAAAAGAGGCTCGTTTGAAGGCACTGCTAGACGAAAAAAATGGAGATAAACAATAATGACAACTTTTTGGTTATCTACCGTTATTCTTACTATTGCTGGTTTTGCTTTTATTGCGCTACCCCTTTTCAGAAAGCAAAACTTTGATGATGATGCTCGTCGAGATGAACTGAACAAAGCTTTTTACAAAGATCGTTTAGAAGAACTTGAAGATGAAACGGATGCTGGTGTGGTTGTCGATCAAGATGACTTGATCGTCGATTTAAAGCAATCGTTATTGGAGGATATACCGGCTGATGAGAAAAAAATCGGGTCGTTTACTATTTCTCCCATGACTGTGTTTGGCTCTTCTGCTTTGCTTTTAGCGGTAATTTCATACGCGACATATTCGGTCTTTGGTAGCTTAGATAAGGTGTCTCATTGGCAAAATATTAACGAGCAATTACCTGCGCTGACACAAAAACTGATGTCACCAGAGCAAGATTCGTTATCTGAAGATGAACTAAAAGATCTCAAATTAGCCCTTCGCACAAGGTTACACTATCAACCAGATGATGCTCAGGGTTGGCTGTTGTTAGGTAGAATAGCTTTAGCTGACAGAGATGCAGATACGGCTACAGGTGCAATGGAGAAAGCCCATAATCTCGATCCAAAAGATCCTGATGTAAGGCTCGGATATGCACAGTCTCTGATGATGTCAGACAATGAAGCGCAACAGCAATTTGCTCGTTCGATTCTTATTGGTTTATTACAAGACGACTATGTTGACTTACGTGTTTATTCTTTGCTGGCATTTAATGCTTACCAAAGAGGAAACTATGAAGAGTCGATTCGATTCTGGCGTACTATGCAGAAACTGATTGGTCCCGATGATAGCCGCTACTCTATGCTAAACAGAAGCATAGAAAATGCGGAAAAAATGCTAGGTAAAGCGGTTACGACGACAAGTGTGCCTATCACTATTACGGTTGATCAAAACGTTCAATTGCCTGAACAAGGCGTGCTCGTTGTCTCTATACACGATGCTAACGGTACTCCAATTCCTGTAGCGGCTGCTCGTTATCCTATTGGAACCTTTCCTCGTACCGTCGTTCTTGATGATGCAAATGTCATGATGGATGGGCAAAGTATATCGCAACTAGATAGCCTTATCGTAAAAGCGCGTATCGATACTGATGGAAATGTTACTACCAAAGAAGGTGATTGGTATGGTGAGAGCCAAGCGGTGAAAATGGGAGATCAAGTTGCATTAGTGATCGATAAACAGTATTAATATACCCTTGGTCGAATATGTAGAGGCTAACGTTTGTTAGCCTCTTTTCTGTTACTTAAGGATAAGTATTTCATTATGTTTATAGCACGCTTGAAAGGTGTGTTGGTTGTATTTTTCACCATATTGCTCCTAGGCTGTTCTTCCACGCCAGAGCAAGCAGCACTAGACACAGAAGTTGACCAGCAGGTGCTGGCGAATGAACCGCATCCAAATGACCCAATTGAAGGCTTTAACCGGGCAATGTGGTCATTTAATTATGATTTTGTCGATCCGTACTTATTTCGTCCAATTGCCGTCGCTTATGTGGAGTATACCCCTACACCAATACGCACAGGCATCTCCAATTTTTTGTCTAACCTTGATGAACCATCAAGTATGATCAATGACCTTATTATGGGTAATGGGAAAGAAGCGGTAAATCATTTCAATCGGTTTTGGATAAACTCTACGTTTGGTATTTTAGGCTTATTTGATATCGCAGGTGCCGCAGGCATAGTAGAAGATGATAGAGCGTTCAGTGATGCTATAGGTCACTATGGTGTCGGTAATGGTCCTTATTTGATGGTACCAGCTTATGGGCCGCTGACTACTCGTGAATTGACGGATACAGTTGATAGCATGTATTTACCACTTAGTTATCTGAATTTTTGGGGAGCTGTCGGTAAATGGGCGCTTGAGGGGTTAGAGAGTCGAGCTGCTTTAGTTTCACAGGAACAGATGCTAGAAGCGTCACCCGATCCATATGCATTTACGCGAGATGTTTATTTGCAGCGCCGAGATTATAAAGCTCAAATAGAACCAGAAGAGCTAGACGAGGAAGAGGAAGATTTCCTGGATGACTATCTCGATGAAGAGTTTTAAATAAAACCTAGTCCATAAATTTAATGCTGTTCGGTTAAGGTCATTTAAACCTGTAATCCCGACGAAAACCGACGTCATCCCCATGAAAATGGGGGTCTAGTACAGCCAAGATTCCCGTTTTCACGGGAATGACGAAGTATTTAGCACTAACCGAACGGCATTAAATCCATAAATTAGCTTATTAGGTCGAATGCATTTTGATTACATCAATAATGCAACTGGTATAAAAAATCCCTGTTCGAGTGAACGGGGATTTTTTATAATGATCTAACTAGAAGCGATAGTTAGCCTGTACACCTACCAACCAAACATTGCCCGTCGTTTTGCCTTCAAATGTTCCGCCAACGGCTGCGGCCGTATCGTCGTCAGCATAGCCTCTTGGCTCACTAATAGTGGCGTCTTTTGCAATAATGTAAGTAAACGCAGCATCGAAGGTGAGTTGCGGTGACCATGTATAGCCAGTACCTAGGCTAAGCCATGTACGATCAGTCTCTGGGATAGTTGCAGAACGGTTTTGATCACTTACAGCCGAAGTATCGTAAGCGACCCCCGTTCTAACTAACCATTTTGAATCGATTTGGTATTCTGCACCAACAGCAAAGCGGTAGCTGTCTTCCCAGCCTTCGTCTTTAACATTAGATGTACCGATACCATCTACAGTAGCCTCTAATTTGTCGAAGCTGCTCCAATCTGTCCAGTTAATACTTGCGGTGATCGTCGTTTGTTCTGAAAGTTGGTACATGCTGGCAATTTCGGCAGTTGCCGGTAGCGTTAAAGGTAAGTAACCGGAAGCGCTTGTCGTAGTGTCTCCGAAAAAACCATACCCAGTAGCGGTTCCTTCCAGTTTGAGGTCAACTTCTGATTTATACGCAAAACCGACGCGGTGGTGGTCATTTACTTGCCAAACAGTACCGATTTGCCAGCCCCACTCTGTCGTATCACCTTCCATATATTTTAACGTATCTACACCCAAATATTGTGAAGCTGCAGAGTGTGTAGGGGCGCTTGCGCCAAAGTGGCCTTCTGCCATGACATAACGGATACCACCACCAATACTGACAGCTTCGGTTAGTTGGTAGCCAATGTTTAGGTTCAATTCTTGGGTTATCACTTCTGCGCTATCACCGTAATGGCTCGCTGCGTAATCACCAGTTAAATCGCTAGTCATACCGTAGTTAGTGCCTAAAGCTAAACCTAGTCCGATCTTGTCGTTCAGTTTATGCGAAAGATAAAAATTGGGAATAACCGCGTCATCTGCATAATCTTTGGTGTTGACATCGTAGTCGTTGTTGCCATAACTAACATTACCGGAGACATCAATATTAGGGTTAACGTAGATTACACCACCTGATACTTGCGTCCCTTCTAGGTAGGTTAGTAAAGCTGGGTTACGCCATTGAGAACCAGCGTTGTCTGCCATTGCGGCTTCACCAGCATAAGCACGACCAAGGCCTGTTGCTGAGTATTCAGCTAACTGAAAGCCTGCCGCTAGGCTGCTGCTACTGTATGTTGCTATGCCACTTAGAATAGCAACCGAGAGAAGAGTTTTGTTTAATTTCATTATTATATTCACTGAATTAGTTAGACAACACATTTTGCAGTGGAGTATTTTACGAATGGAGTAATTACTTTAATAATGAAAATTACAAAATTGTTAAGGTTTGAATCTTTAATCTTATTAATTAGAATATATGGTATTTTATTCTGGCAATGTGGTCTGACCATTGTGTTTTTCAGCGTACATGCGTGGTATGAAACTAGTCGATATCGATACAGCTGTACGCTGAATTTCGTTGGGTACTGGACGGAAAAAACAGAAAAGGGCCGGAAATCCGACCCTTTTTAACTATGATACTTTCTAAGCTAAGTTTAGAAAGTACGGCTGTATTGTAAGCCGACTAGGATAGCATCTGCGTGAGTAGTTGCTTCCATATTGGTATTCAAGTAAGTAGGGTATGGCGTAGTCTGGCCTGTTGGTAAAGTAGTGCTTTCTGATACTTTTACATCATCACCTAACAGATAAGTAAAGCCAAAGTCGATGTTTGACTTAGGAGTTATGTGGTATGTAAAACCAGTCGAGAACCACTGACGATCAGAGTCAGGTACGGATATTGACGTTACTTCATCTTGCGCACTAGTGTCATACATGTAACCAGCACGTATAGTCCAGTCTTCATTTAGGTAATATGTACCACCAAGCGAGTAGTGCATACCATTTTGCCATTCGTAAGTATTAATGGTACCGCTGGTTTTTCCTTCGAGTTTGTCAAAAGAGCTCCAACCTATCCATTGAACACTGTAGTGCACTGCAAATTTAGTATCTTCTATACGGTGGTAACCAGAAAGCTCTAGAATATCTGGTAAAGGCATAAGTAAGGTATCATTAATTGAACCTGAAGCGCCTGTATATCCAGCATAGTTAACATCACCATCAGCTTCTAGCTCTGGGCTATAATGATATGCGAGGCCGAAACGGTTATTTTCGTTCATTTCGTACACAGTACCAAGATTAAATCCTAGACCCCATCCATCTGCGTCTATGTCAACCAGTTTTGTTCCTGATGTTGTCATGGCTCGACTAAATTTTCCAGAACCATAGACTAGATCGAGCCCTGCACCAACGCTCCATTGTTGATTAATTCGATATGAGCCAGCCAATCCCAAATTGAAACTTTTAACATCAGTTGACCCACCATACTCTCCAGCAACATAGCTGCTATCAAATTCTGTTTTGGTACCAAAGTTAGTATATGCGTTAAGACCCCAAGCAAATTTATCATTTACAGGAACGATAAGATGTAGATTTGGTGCGACTGAAGTACCGCCCGCATCATCATAGTTTGCGCTCTGTGAGCTAGAGGACATTGGTTGGCCCGTTGCATCTAGATATGATTGCGTATAAGTAGCATCTTTCACTTCAATCATAGAAGTAATGGTGACAAAACCCAATGACATTGCGGTTTCATCGAAAAGAGCCATTGTTGCTGGGTTACGTGCCATAGAAGACGCGTTATCGGCGATAACGGCATCCCCTGCGAATGCTCGGCCTAGGCCTGTAGCGGATTGTGCATTTAATTGGAAGCCCGCAGCTACTGCTTGCTGAGAGGCAAGCGCTATAGTGACTGCAATGATAGACTTTTTAAACAGACGCGTTTTATTCATTAGTAATCCCTTTTGTAAAAATCGCCTCTTTTAATGGGCGTTATATCCAGAGTCGTAGCTCTGTTTGGTTGTTAATGAGAGCAAATGCTCAGTTTGTTGGCTGATGATAGTCACAATTATATAGACTAGAAATCCGACCATTGGCTAATTTGATAGGAAAATACTAAAAATGGTAGGTAACGGGCGTGAAATTGTCGTAAAGTGGGCTCTTTTAGAGTATGCACTCTAAACGCTTGTTTGAAAGTTAATAATATGTTAATGGCGTGTTAAATTATGGGTTTTTAAAAGCTCCCAAGGCTGGGAGCTTTGATTGAACTACAGAGTAGGTTTGATTATTGATGTCAAATTCGCGGCAATTTTTTGGATGTTTTCACCCTCTTCACCGACAAGAATAACACTAGAACCTTCAATCGGAACAACGACACCTGACATTCCATCTTTATTAAAATCAATAGCTTGCTCTGTTCCTATGTTGGTAACAAAAAGCGTAATTCGACCTTGTTCACCTTTAAAAACCATATGTAAAGCATTTGAACTACCAAAACCACAATGATTTAAGTAATAAACATGGTACGGGAACGTTTCTGTAAATTGATAGGCAAATGGTCGCAACTTTGCGTTGATTTGCGTCGAACTTACACTTTCGTCTAGGTTATTCACGAAAGGTGACTCATGAATCACATGTTCTACAGCTGTGTCTGCCAAACTGGCATTTGCAGAGCCAATAAGCAAAGGAGTCCAGTTAACTTGCCCAATAATTAACCCAGCAGCGAAAGCGGCTGAAGCTGCCATGGCGAGCATTTGTTTAGTGAAGCTCTTTTTTTCCGGTTGCGCACTATGGTTAAATAAAATACGGTCGGCTAAGTCGTCTGGTACATCGACTTTCATCGCTTGTTCTATCTTGGCGTCTAAATTTAATATATCGTCAGCAAAAACTTGATTAGCCTCAGAGTGTTGGATTGCATCATTAATATCTTTATTACGGAGCTTGGGCTCTGAAAGTATCATTCGACGAAATTCTAAATCATCCATTATTCAGCCCCCTTATCTTTGTGATTTTATTGTCTGATTCATCGAGCATGTCTTTAAGTTGGTTTCTTGCTCTAAAGAGCCGAGTCATAACGGTGTTCTTATTAAGTTCGAGAATATTTCCGATCTCCTCACCACTGAATCCACCGACAACCTGCAAAAACAGAGGCTCACGATACTCAGTATCTAGCTTCATTATTTGCGCTTGAATCCATTCTTGCTGATGATGTGGATCATCACTGGCCTTTGCTTCGTGGCCGTAATCATCGATATCAACGAGCTCTAGTTGTTTGCGTTCGAAACGTCTTGCATTCTCTCGTCGAAGAATGGTGATCAACCAAGATTTCGCTGCTTTTTCATCTAACAGGCTATCTAAAGATTTCCATGCACGAAGGCATGTTTCTTGTACTAGATCTTCTGCTATCGTCCTATCTTTGCATAGCCAATAAGCATAGCGAAATAGGTCTTTATGGTAAGCGCGCACAAGTGCTTCGTATTTTCTATTTTTGTCCATATCCAAGTTGACCGTGGAAGTGGACTTTTTCTTTCCAAAAAGATTAACTATCGACATGCGAGCCTCCGTTTGCTCTTTGTCGTTCGTAAATTTCCATATGTCATGCTAGACATAAAATGAGATATAAACGGGTTTATATATGAGTCTTTTAGCGAACTTCTTTGTTTGTTTATTTGCCAGTAATTGGCTGTAGACCTAATTAACAATAAATTGATCTACTTCAAAATCTTACCTTCATAACAAGTTATAGTAATGTCTGTCATCTAGCTAGCCCTTGTGGCTAGTGTGTTGAGCAAGGTGACACTTCCTTTTGAAGGCTGACTTTACTTTCTCCTAATCAGGAAACTGATTATTTTCAATTGGCGTAAGTTAATTGTTTTTATATGAACATTCCAACCACACCATATAGTGTGGTTTTTTTTGCCTATTTTCTAATTTAAATCAGTTTAAGCAAGTTTTTAACTTCATTTTCAATTAACACTGTCTCTTCTTATACTCATCATTCTATCTGCCTTTAAGACGCTTTAGAAGTAGCAAATGATTGGTTGTATCTTCTATATAAACTCTCTGCCTTCCCTGTGTCTCTTTTTGCTAATTGTTAATACGCTTCACGTTTATTTAAACATGCGTTTGAAACTTTTAACATTTTCGTTACAATGCTTTCAGGTCAGACCTCTATGGTGAAGGAGAAAAAATGAGCCGACAAGATGTCACAACGCGTTCCGGAGAAAGAGTCGCAATAGTAGCGGGGCTTCGGACCCCATTCGCTCGACAAAGCACTGAACTAGGAAAAGTGCCTGCGGTCGATTTGGGTAAGATGGTTGTTAGCGAAATGCTTGCACGAACAGAAATCGACCCAAAATTGATTGAGCAAGTTGTTTATGGGCAAGTGATACAGATGCCGACGGCACCTAACATTGCGCGAGAAATAGTTTTAGGTACTGGGATGAATGTATCTACGGATGCATACAGTGTAACCAGAGCTTGTGCTACGAGTTTCCAAGCTTCTGTAAACGTAGCAGAAAGCATTATGGCGGGCAGCATTGATATCGGAATCGCTGGTGGTGCGGACTCTTCGTCAGTGTTGCCAATAGGGGTTTCAAAGAAACTGGCTGCTAGCCTACTTGCGCTTAGTAAAGCAAGAACGCTAAGCCAAAAGCTAAAAATTGCACGGCAGCTTTCTCTTCGAGACTTGGCTCCGATTCCGCCTGCAGTGGCGGAATATTCTACTGGTATATCTATGGGGCAAACAGCTGAGCAAATGGCTAAAACCTATGGAATATCTCGAACCGATCAAGATGCATTGGCTCATCGTTCGCACTCACTGGCATCCCAAGCATGGAAAGACGGTAAGATCCGTGACGAAGTCATGACGGCATTTCCTGAACCTTATAAAAAATGGATTGATGAAGATAATAATATTCGTCATGACTCTACGTTAGAAGGTTATGCAAAATTACGCCCTGCATTTGATCGTAAATTTGGTACTGTTACCGCGGCGAATAGTACACCGCTAACCGATGGTGGCGCTGCCGTTATGCTAATGCGAGAAGGCAGAGCAAAAGAGCTTGGTCTTGAAATTATGGGCTACATTCGGTCGTATGCATTTTCTGCGATTCAAGTTGAGTATGATTTGCTGATGGGGCCTTCTTATGCGACTCCAATGGCATTAGATAGAGCCGGATTGACGCTGGGAGACATCGACGTAATAGAGATGCATGAAGCGTTTGCAGCCCAAACTCTTGCGAACGTTAAGATGTTCGCCAGCGATAAATTTGCACAAGAACAACTCGGTCGTTCAAAAGCGATTGGTGAAATAGATATGGATAAGTTTAATGTACTAGGCAGCTCTATTGCTTATGGGCATCCATTTGCGGCCACTGGGGCAAGAATGATGGTACAAACACTGAGAGAATTGAAACGAAGAGGCGGTGGATTAGGCCTAAACACAGCTTGTGCGGCTGGTGGTCTTGGTGCGGCGATGATTTTGGAGGTTGAATAATGAGCGAGAATAAATCATTTCAGTTAACGATCGATGATAACAAAATCGCGTGGCTTTCCATTGATGTTGCCGACGAAACAATGAATGTACTAAAAGCAGATTTGATAGAAGATATCGAGTTTCTGCTAACTGATTTTGAAGCCAATGTTGAAGGGATCAAAGGCGCTGTTATCTATTCGGGTAAGCCAGACAGTTTCATTGCTGGTGCCGATGTCAAAATGTTAGATGCGTGCCAATCAGAAAGTGAAGCCCAAGTACTGGCTCAAAGAGGACAGGAAGTATTTAATCGTCTTTCTGCCTTAAAATTTCCAGTCGTGTCTGCTATTCATGGTGTCTGTCTTGGTGGTGGATTTGAGCTTGCGTTGGCTTGTGATTATCGCGTCTGTTCTGACGACGGTAAAACTCGTCTTGGCTTACCGGAGGTTCAATTAGGCCTTTTACCGGGCTCCGGTGGTACGCAACGTTTACCTCGTTTGATTGGTTTGCTTCCATCTTTGGATATTATTTTAACGGGTAAACAAATTAGGGCGAAAAAAGCGCTTAAGTTAGGAATGGTCGATGCTAGCGTTCCTCAGTCTATTTTATTAGATGTTGCGAAGACATTTGCCCAAAAAAATAAGCGTAAAATTAAAACAACAGGCAAAGAGAAGCTGATGTCTAGAAATGGATTAGGCAGAAAAGTTATCTTTGATCAAGCAAATAAGAAAACCAGACAAAAAACGCGAGGAAATTATCCCGCGGCTGATGCGATTTTGAACGTAATTAAATTCGGTTTGGAAAAAGGGCTAAAAAAAGGCTTAGATTTCGAGGCTCAAGAATTTGGTAAGCTTGTAATGACAAGTGAATCAAAAGCCCTTCGTTCAATATTTTTTGCAACAACAGAAATGAAAAAAGATAACGGTTCTGATGCTTCTCCTCGTAAAGTCGCGAAGGTTGGGGTATTAGGCGGTGGGCTAATGGGGGCGGGTATTAGCCACGTTAGTGTAGCGAAGGCCAAGGTTCCTGTTCGAATCAAAGATGTGTCTAATGATGGTGTGCTTAACGCGCTAAATTATAATTTCAAGCTGTTTTCTAAGCAGCGTAAACGCCGAATATTATCTAATGCACAGCTTCAATCTAAAATGCTACAGCTATCCGGTGGTACTGATTTTTTAACCTTTAATAAAGCCGATGTTGTAATAGAGGCTGTGTTTGAAGATCTGGACTTAAAGCAGAAAATGGTCAGTGATATAGAAGAGAATGCAAAGCTTGATACTATATTTGCCACTAATACATCGTCACTTCCTATCCATAAAATAGCAGAGAAAGCCAAGCGCCCGGAAAATGTCGTCGGCCTTCATTACTTTAGTCCGGCAGAGAAAATGCCTTTGGTTGAGGTTATCCCTCACGAAACAACATCGGATGAAACCATTGCTACTGTGGTCGATTTCGCTCGTAAACAAGGTAAGACACCGATTGTTGTTAAAGACCGAGCTGGTTTTTACGTTAATCGGATTTTAGCACCGTATATGAATGAAGCTGCGCATGTGTTGATGAGTGGTGAGCCAATTGAATCTTTAGATAATGCATTGCTTGATTTTGGTTTCCCTGTAGGACCTATTACCCTCCTTGATGAGGTTGGCGTGGATATCGGTGCCAAAATTATGCCGATACTCGTTGGAGAATTAGGTGAACGTTTCCAAGGCCCTGACGTATTTGACACGCTTTTAAATGACAATCGTAAAGGTCGTAAAAGTGGAAAAGGTTTTTATACCTATAAAGGCAAAAAGAAAGAAGTCGATAAGTCGGTATACAAACTACTGAAATTGACACCTGAAGCTAAAATGGATGAAAAAGACATTGCGCTTCGTTGTGTTTTTCCGATGTTAAATGAGGCGGTTCGCTGCTTAGATGAAGGGATTATTCGTAGCGCTCGTGATGGTGATATTGGCGCCATTTTCGGTATCGGATTCTCTCCATTCTTAGGTGGTCCATTCCGCTATATGGATCAGTTCGGAATCAAAAATCTGGTTGAAAAAATGAATGAGTTTGCTTTGAAATATGGTGATCGATTTGCACCATGTGATGGGCTTGTCAACCGAGCAGGGAATGACGAAAGCTTTTATTAAGGTTATTTGACTTTCTTATCCAAAGGACAGGCCAAATAAGATAACGCGGTACTGGATTTCGAATACGAGACCCAGTACCGCAAATTTTTAGCCGATGTAAATGAAGCTACCTATCAACCTAGATCCATATCTTTTGTTCTTAATTGAAATTCATCGATGCAGTCAATTTCGTGACCGACACTCAGTGAATTTGCATCCAAGTGTTTATTGCCTTTAGAGTGCAAAATTAGACGTGTTGATGTTCTCGGCTTAAGAATGTTCACTACGAATCGAATCATGTCGACTCTTGACAGAGTTTTAAGCTGCTCAAGAACTCTATCCCTTTGATCAAAATCGAGGTCTTTGTTGCCAATAGCCACCCAGAGGCGTTGTGCGCGACTTCGAAGGTTGTTATCGGGGGCAGAAATTTGGTTCCAGAGCCCCTTTTTACTGCTTTGCCATTGATACTCATTTAACTCAAGAAGAACCATATAAAACGCGTTTAAGAAATCATCTATGGCAGAAAGCAGTTCCTTTGGCGCAAATTTTGGTGATTGAACGTAAAGAACCAAACCCGGATGTCGATTCAGTGGCATATTACCTGTACCAACCATGTAACCCATCTGTTGTTTAGTTCGAATCTCATTGAAAAATCCAGCGGACATTAAGTGATTTGCTAATGTATATAACGCAATACTTTTTGGGCTAACATCTTGCGATTGATAGTAGACAACGATAGCTGAGTCATCTTGATCACAAGAGACATTTCGATGGAACGTACCTGAATTTTCTCCTAGCATAATAAGTGGCCGGAGAGATTCTTCGTATTGTTGGTTCTGCATGCGTAAAGCACTTTTTACGGTGTCGGCAACGGCAAACGCTTGTTCTTTTAGCCAGTCTCCATAGACAAACATCTCTATATGTAACTCCGCTAGAAGTGCATCAACAAAGTTAGAGAGTTCATCCACTTCGATACTTTCTAAAGCCTCGATTAAAGCTAAATAGGGCGGATTGTTGGGTTGCAGTATGCCGGTCATGGCATTGAAAAGTTGAGAAATAGGGCGATCTTTCGCAGCGTTTCGCCAATTGCGCAGCATCTGTTTTTTGATTAAATTAAAGCTATCTGATTTAAAATCGCGTTTAGCAAACTGGCTCAGAATCATCTTGAGTAATTCTGGTTGTTTCTGACTAAATCCGGAGATGGAAAGCGTCACGCCGCCTTGGTGGGCATAGATATTATAGCCCATCCCTGCTATTTCTGCAGGGTAGGTGCGTTTGGCCAGTGAGTCTAAGAACATCTCTACACACATACGCATTTTAACAATTTTTCTTGGTGTTGATACTGCGTGTGGGCTGTCTATGGCGATATAGATAACACCTTTAGGGACTCGAAACTCCGTTTCTTGCAGATGCCATAACCTAAATCCAGGTTGTGTATCGATAAGTACGGGGTTTTCCGCACTGGTTTCTAATTCTTGTGGGTCTAAGTCATAGCAGATAAATGGGTTAAGTTCAGGCAAGCTCAATTCAGTATTGAGGGCAGGTTGATTCCAACGCTCGAATTGTTGCGGTGAAAACGCCGTCACTGAGTATGGTGTGAAATACCATTTAGCTTCTCGATCGAAATCATCGCCTTTTGCTACTAGGGTTATACGTGAATTTTTCGGCGTCAGATAATCTAACTGCGCCGTTAGCAGCTCTTCGTCAAAATGTGACATTTTGTAGTCACCATAGATCACATCTTCTGCGGGGTAGTGCTGAAGATTCATGACTAGGTGACTCACCATATCGAGTGGGCGCGTTTTTTCTTGGTACCGAAATGCAGATTCAAGAACAGCTTGTTTCTCATTAAACCGCCATTGTGCAACGCCTTCTTTTTTTATCAGTTCGATAAATTCAAATATAGTCTGGATTATCTCATCGGTGTGCTTTAGCCCTTGATCTGTCAGATTAGCGCTTACGGTAAATTCTCTAAAATTACTGCCACTGACACCACCACCAGCCGCTAAGGACGTTATCCATTTCTTCTGTTTGAGAAATAGCATTAAACTACCTTCCCCCTCAAAGCCAAGAAGGTGAGCAAAGTAAGAAAGAGGCTTTGTACTGTAGTGTTTCGACATGCTTGGGAAATTGAAAGACAAAATAAGTCTTTTTGAATCTTTAACCGGCTTAACTTTGACGAAAATGCCTTTATCTTGCTCTCTTATGAGTTCTTGAGATAGAGCTTTGGAGGCTAAGTTTTGGTTCTTAATTGGTGAAAACTTTTCTTTTACCCAATTTTCAATTACATCAAGTTTCGATGGGGCAACTATCGTCAACGTCATCAAGTCAGCAGAATAATTGTGCTCATAAAACGCAATAATCTCATCTCGAATCGACTTTCCGTTTCTATCTCCTAGCGTCTCAATATTACCAACAGAAAACTTGGCAAATGGATGCTCCGGATTGACCACTTCTTTATGAACTTGATACAGACGGCGCATATCGTCTTTAAGTTTCATTTGATATTCTGAATCAACGGCGTGGCGCTCTTTATCTAACGCTTCGGGATTGAATAGGGGAGCGACAAAAAACTGGCTAAAGCGGTTTAGCGCTTTTTCCATAAGTTTTGGGGCGATATCGAAAAAAACAGGTGTGTTCTGTACCTGTCCAAGCATTATTACTGCCACCATGCTGACTAATAAAACTTTGAAACTCCCCAACTTTTGGAAACTGTTCAGTGCCGAGAAACAGCATATGTTCTAGGTAATGAGCAAGGCCTTCACGCTCATTAGGATCGTCATAATGGCCCACATTCACAGCGAGCGCAGCTGCGGATTTTGTTGCAGAGAGGTCTTCAATAAGGAGTGCGCGTAACCCATTCTCTAATGTTACATAGCGGTAATTATTGCTGTCATTTGGGCTTAAATGCACAAGCTATCTCCAAGTAGAGCGTGTAGGTTAAGTATGGTGTTGATATGAATAGGTGTAAATGCAGTACTTACAATTTTTAATTTCTGTGCAATATTACAAGATATTCTGGGAAAGAAGTGTGAAAAATGGTCGCTTTTCACACTTCTTACTTTATTTTGATTTACCTAAACTATAATGCCAGACTTTTTGCGTAAGGTAATTGATATATTTATAATAATTTGCTTTGCTAAATAGTAGAGCTGTGGTCTGACTTAATTTGGTTTTGCTTTATCTGTCCTTGCTAAGACAACGTGGCACTACATATAAATAATTACAGTATTGAGCCCAAACAAAATCTCAATAAAGGAACATGAAAATGAAAGTATTCATAATGCGTCATGGTGAAGCTGCACACTATGCTGCAAGTGATGCAGAGAGAGAACTCACACAACACGGTCGATCTCAATCTACGGCGGTTGCTAGAGCATGTGAAAAACAAGGGTTTAAAGACTTCGATTTGGTATTAGTTAGCCCATATATCAGAGCACAACAAACTTGGGAAACTATATCCGAACTGTTTTGTGCAAGAGAATTGCAAACATATGATGAAATTACACCGTATGGTGATTCTGAAGAGGCATCTTCGTACGTTTCTGCACTCGCTCAGGTTAAGCATCTAGATACCGTATTGTTAGTTTCGCACCTCCCTCTAGTCGGTTATTTAACCGCAGAGTTTGTTACAAACTTAACCCCACCTATGTTTCCAACATCTGGACTAGCTTGTGTAGAATTTGATCCAGACAGTCAAAAAGGTGAACTGCTTTGGCATATTCACCCTTAAATAATGCTGCTTACTTTTCTGGAATACTCAGAAGAATAAGCAAGGCTCCGTCACCACCAAACTCTAATGGGGCTTGGTGAAAGGCCATCACATCAGGATGCTGTGCTAACCAAATAGGCACCTTTTGCTTTAGGATGTGTTTGCCTATGCCATGCATAACGCAAGCACAATGGATATTTTCTTTTAGGCAGTAGGCTATCATTGAACCGAGCTCTGCTTTGGCTTCTTGCTGCGTCATTCCATGCATATCTAAATAAACGTCAGGTACATAAACACCTCGACGTAGGCGCTTCACTTCATATTTAGAGACATCACTTCGTGCGTAGCGAGTAGGGCCTTCCTCTTCTAGGTGCGGAACAAACTCATCAGAAAAGAAAAACTCGTTATCTTTTGCATCACGAAAAGAGCGTTTGAACTCTTTTTGCTTTGTTTCTCTGTTTGGTTTCTGGAGTATGGTATCCTGTCGCAACTTTTTTATGCCCTTTACCGCGTCTTGGAATAGGGAAAAGTCATCGTCTATGTTTTGGTCTTTGTTACTCATAATATTTAGATTGATGGTTCGTAGCGGTATTGTAGCGCTTTTTGGAGGTAATTTTGGATAAGATTTTTGTGGAAGAAGTGGTATCAGAGTTGTATACCCTTCAGGACATGCTTCGTTGGACTGTAAGTCGATTCAACGCGGCTGGACTTTTTTATGGTCACGGTACAGATAATTCATGGGATGAAGCGATTCAACTTGTTTTACCTACTTTATATCTGCCTATTGATGTGCCCCCACATATTCTTAATTCGAGGTTAACCACAACAGAACGCAGTCGCATTGTTAATCGGGTAATTAAGCGTATTAACGACCGTACGCCGATCGCCTATTTGACGAACAAAGCTTATTTTTGTGGTTTGGAATTTTTTGTTGATGAAAGAGTTCTCGTTCCACGATCTCCAATTGCTGAACTCATTGAAACAGAATTTCAACCATGGTTGAAAGAACAGCCACATCGAATCATGGATTTGTGTACTGGTAGTGGCTGTATTGCGATTGCTTGCGCTTATGCTTTTCCTGATGCAGAAGTCGATGCAATTGACATCTCTGCGGGGGCGTTAGAGGTAGCTGAACAAAATGTTCAAGACCACGGTTTGGAACAACAAGTTTTCCCTATTCGTTCAGACTTATTTAGAGACCTGCCGAATCTAGATAAATACGATCTTATTGTTTCAAATCCGCCTTATGTAGATGAAGAGGATATGAATAGCCTACCGGATGAATTCACACATGAGCCAGAGCTAGGCCTAGCGGCGGGTACGGATGGCCTTAAGTTAGTTCGTAGAATTTTGGCAAATGCGCCTGATTATTTAAATGAAGGTGGTGTTCTAATTTGTGAAGTCGGTAATTCAATGGTTCATATGATGGAACAGTATCCTGATATTCCATTCACATGGGTCGAGTTTGCTAACGGTGGGCACGGTGTATTCACGTTAACGCGAGAACAACTGATAGATTGCGCGGACGAATTTTCGTTGTATAAAGATTAAAGCATCCTTTAGATACAAAAAACGCCAGTGAATACTGGCGTTTTTTGTATCTAAAGGGTTTACATCCATTGCGTATCAAGCGAACATGAAAGAATGAAGAACTGAGATGAATTCTTAACACCAGAGTTAAGAAATGTTGAGGATGTAATGGCAGGAAATAGTATTGGTCAGCACTTTCGAGTAACCACATTTGGAGAGAGTCACGGTATAGCACTTGGCTGTATTGTTGATGGTTGTCCTCCAGGGCTTGAGATAACCGAAGCTGATTTGCAAAAGGATTTGGATCGCCGTAGACCGGGCACCTCTAAATACACGACCGCTCGCCGTGAACCAGATGAAGTAAAGATTCTTTCTGGTGTCTTTGAAGGCCAAACTACTGGAACTTCAATTGGACTGATGATCGAGAATACGGATCAGCGCTCGAAAGATTACTCAGAAATAAAAGATAAGTTTCGTCCGGGACATGCTGATTATACGTATCATCAAAAATATGGTGTTCGTGATTATCGTGGTGGTGGCCGTTCATCTGCGCGAGAAACTGCAATGCGTGTCGCTGCAGGCGCGATTGCGAAAAAGTACCTAAAAGAAGAATTTGGTGTTGAAGTCCGCGCTTATTTATCTCAAATGGGCGATGTGTCAATTGGAAAAATTGATTGGGACGAGATAGAAAATAATGCTTTTTTCTGCCCAGATGTGGATAAAGTTGCTGACCTCGATCAACTTATTCGTGATCTTAAAAAACAAGGCGATTCAATTGGTGCAAAACTTCAAGTGGTTGCTACCAATGTGCCTGTTGGCTTAGGTGAACCTATCTTTGATCGCTTAGATGCGGATATTGCTCACTGCTTAATGAGTATCAATGCTGTAAAGGGCGTTGAAATAGGTGATGGATTTGACGTTGTCAGTCAAAAAGGCAGTGAGCATAGAGATCCACTCACACCAGACGGATTCAAGTCTAATCATGCCGGTGGTATTTTGGGTGGTATTTCTACAGGGCAAGATATCGTTGCTAATATTGCACTAAAGCCAACATCAAGTATTACGATTCCTGGTGAGACAATTACTAGAGCCGGTGAGAAAACAGAGCTTATCACTAAAGGCCGCCATGACCCTTGTGTTGGCATACGCGCTGTTCCAATCGCAGAAGCAATGCTTGCAATTGTGTTAATGGATCATCTACTTCGTCATCGCGGACAAAATTTCGGTGTTACGACTGAGACTCCAAAAATTTAACGGTTAACTAGCCACCCATATGGGTGGCTTCTTCTTATATTCAAGTTTGCCAATATCATGCCACATAGCTATCAAGACATAATTACGTTATTCAACCAAACCTTCTATCAAGAGTTTAATACTAAGCTTGAGCGTGGTGGGGACGAGCCTATATATCTGCCAGCCGATGATAATGTTTCTTACCATCGTATAGTTTTCGCTCGTGGGTTTTATGCTTCTGCCTTACACGAAATCGCACATTGGTGTGTTGCCGGTCCGGAGCGTCGATTACTAGAAGACTTTGGTTATTGGTATCAACCGGATGGAAGAACAGCACATGTTCAGGCTGAGTTCGAAAAAGTCGAGGTTAGACCCCAAGCTTACGAGTGGATTTTAGCTGCCAGCGCTGGTTTTCCATTTAATGTAAGTTGCGACAATTTACAAGGTGACTTTGAACCGGATAGATTGGCATTTATGAATAAGGTTTATAAAGAAGTGCAAACAATTTTAAGTGAAGGTGTACCGTATCGCGTAAGGCTGCTGTCGGATACACTGCGTAGTTTTTATCACACGCCAGAATTAGAACTGGATCAGTTTGAAGTGAAATAGAGAATTCCAATGATTGTTGAATATGAAGAAAAATGGTTAGAAATGATCGATACATCCGTCGAAAGCGCGTCAGATGACGAACTTTTTGCAGGTGGATATCTTAGGGGGCATATATCCCTTTCAGCTGCGGATTGTGAAGCCGAAGGTATCGATGATTTGAACCTATTTAAAAATAAGGTTGAACAAAGTTTAGAAGCGGCGCGTTCAGAATTAGCACCTGCAGATAGAACCATCGTGGCAGACCTATGGAACCAGCTTAAAAATTCATAATTGTCGACAAAAAAATCTAACGACATTCAAGGTTTTCATAAGTAAATATAACTCTTTTCTATTTTGGCGGACTGGCGGTGGAGTAGATAAAAGCTTTATGTTACAAGAAACTATTTGGTGAGTGTATCAATGCGTTTGGGTTTTAAAATTTTTTGTTGTTCTACTTGAACCACTTTACTCGACGTGTAATTTAGTCTTTGAGGTAATAGATAATGAATATAGTTTGGGCTACAAGTGAAGCTGCCCCGTATGCGAAAACAGGTGGATTAGCTGATGTTTCGTATTCGCTTCCTTATGCAATGGCAGAAAATGGACACAATGTGTCAGTTATCATGCCTTATTATCCGCAAGTTATGGGAGAGTTATGTGAGCAAACTGAATGCGTTTATGAGTTGTTAGGTGTTCCTTTTGGTGATGGTAACGAAGAGTGGGCTTCGATTAGGCAACACAAAATAAATGATAACCTCTCTTTCTATTTTATTGAGTACGACAAATTTTACGATCGTCCTAAATTATATGATTGGGGTGGAAGTGAGTATGCAGATAATGCAGAGCGCTTTATTTTTCTCTCTCGCGCTGTTATGCAGGCGGTTCTCGCGTTAGACATTAAAGTGGATGTGTTGCATGCAAATGATTGGCATGTCGCTTTGTGTAATGTCTACGTTAAAAGCGATTTATATCGCTCGTATAGCAACTTCGCAGAAACCAAGTCTATTATGACGATACACAATATTGGTTACCAAGGTGTATTCAATAAGTCTAACCTCTCTTTTACCGGACTCACTTGGGACTATTTTAATTTTCAGTGTTTGGAATTTTTTGATCAACTAAATTTCCTAAAAGCAGGTGTATTAACTGCTGACATGGTTACGACGGTAAGTCCAACCTATGCGGAAGAAATTTTAACACCGGAATATGGATTTAGTTTAGAGAATGCACTTCAACACAAAGCGGTGAAAGGAAAGCTTCGAGGTATCATTAATGGAATTGATATCCATGAATGGAATCCTGAATCTGACGCATTACTGCCTCATAATTACTCGCACAATGATCTATCAGGAAAGGTTTTATGTAAGGCTGAGCTTCAAAAAGAATTTGGTTTAGAAGTGAGACCTGACGTTCCTGTATATGGTGTTGTATCGCGCCTAGCGACTCAGAAAGGTCTTGATGTTTTTATCGAGTGTATCGATGAAATGTTGAAGAATGATGATGTTCAATTTGTTATTGTCGGCTCTGGTGAAAGTTGGCAAGAGTCAGCGTTGGGCAATTTTGCTCGAACGTATCCCGGTAAATGTGGTGTCCATATTGGCTATAGCAACAAGCTTGCCCATTTGGTTGAAGCTGGATCTGATTTCTTTGTTATGCCATCTCGATATGAGCCATGTGGCCTTAATCAGATGTACAGTATGAAGTATGGAACGGTACCGATTGTAAGATCCACAGGTGGTCTCGAAGATACAGTACATAATTATTCTGCTAGTAACCTTGAACAGGCAACGGGATTTAAGTTTTATGACCTATATCCAGCTGCATTAAGGGACACTATGCGTTGGGCTGCCTCTATCTATCGTAATGATAAACCCGCGTTTGAGAAGATGATTGTAAACGGGATGAAGACGGATTTTTCTTGGCACCTAACAGCTATGGAATATGAAGAGCTGTACGACCATGCCAATAAAAGATATTGATCTGTATTTTGACGCATAAAAAATGCCTCTTTAATAAGATAATGCTGTTCGGTTAAGGTCATTTAAACCTGTAATCCCGACGAAAACCGACGTCATCCCCATGAAAATGGGGATCTAGTACAGCCAAGATTCCCGTTTTCACGGGAATGACGAAGTATTTAGCACCAACTGATCGGCATTATCTTTAATAAGAGGCATTTTTATTGAATTGCTTTCTTCTTAGGTGAATATCACAGCGCTATTGGCTTGCAGGCCTTCCTTTTAATAGCTTCCTTACCCACATTTTTGCAGGGTGAATGCCTTCCAAACTATCTACTGGTAGAGGGATGGGGTCATTACAAATTTGAGAAGCTAACACCTCAGCCATTAAAGGGGCAGAGCACAGTCCACGCCCTCCTAGCGCCAAAAAACAGTAAAGATTTTTATAGTCCGATACGGGGTCAACGTCTTTATCTTTGAGTAGGTTGGCATACTCTATTTTTACTGATTCAAAGTTGCATACGTTGCCAACGAATGGCAAATGGTCTCGACTGGTACTACGAATACCTTGTTTTGCGAGACTTTCTCGAATATCTACTTCATTCACCCATGGTTTATCTGGTAGCGTTCTAACAAGTTTATGAGCGTTGTCCTGCTGCGCATGTTCATCGTAGGCATGGTTTATATTCGTTCTGTCGTGACTCGCTCCGATACAATGATATTGATTTTTAGGATTGTAAGGCGTCATGTAACCGTTGTAACAAAGCACTGTTTTTAGTTTCTTTAATACCGGTGAAGTCGGGATGTGACTAACCTGTCCTTTCACGGCGGATTGGGGTATTGAAGATGTCTGATTAAATTGGGTTGCTTCATGGCCGTTTGCAACGACGACGACTTCGTGTTGAAAATATGAGTTATCGCTGTGTAGGGCCCAATGATTATCTTCATTTTGTTCTAGGCGATTAATTTTTGTATTACATCTAAGTGTTAAGTGCCCACTATCCATTTGTTCTTGAATCAGTTTCTTAGTGAACTCACTAGGAGACAACCACCCACCCATAGGATAGGTTATTCCTGCCATGCTTGTAGGTAGGCCGACCAGTTTATCCATATCTTCTACGCAAACCGATTTTACGAGCTCGGTAGAATGATTGCCGAGTAATATATTGTTGAGTTTATCACGTGCTTTATCGTTCCATGCTAAATGAGTAACACCACACCAGTCATGGTCATAATCAAATCGTTTAGAAGCGTTGTCAAAAAACTGTCGAGCGAATAAAAAGGCAGGAGCATAAACCCTAGATGCGCCACTATGGTTACTATTCAATAATGGGTAGATTGCCCCTTGTCTATTTCCAGAAGCATTCTGAGCCAGTTGCGGATCTTTACAATACAAAGTGACTTTTATTCCACGTTGACATAGGGTTGCGGCTAATGCAGCGCTAGCGATACCCCCACCTATGATTGCCACGTCATTTACCGTAGGTTGACTAGGCCTGGCAAACCAAGGTTGTAGATTGGAAAATGGTTTTTTATGCTCCATTAAACCGGCAATCATCTCCCGTTTTGGGCCAAATCCCTTAACTTTTTTCATCGAGAAACCAGCATCGATCAGTCCTCTACGAACAAAACCTGCGGCGGTGAATGTCGCGCACGTGCAGTCTTGCTTTGCTAGATTAGCCATGCCATCAAAAAGATCTTGGTTCCACATTTCTGGGTTTTTACTTGGTGCGAAACCATCTAAGAACCAAGCATCAACAATACCGGCTTCGTTGGTTGGCACCGCGGGTAGACATTCTTTGATGTCACCAAACCATAGGTCAAGCGTTATGGCCCCGTTTGCCAATACAATACGGTGACATTCAGGAACCGATATCGGATAGGAGTCTTGGAGTTGCTTAGCGTATGACTCTAGTTCAGGCCACGCTTGATGAGCTTTCTTTAAATCTTCAATGTTTAAGGGGAACTTCTCAAAACTGATGAAATGTAGTTCTTTTAGTGGTGCATTTGGAAATTGTTCTCGATATTTTTCAAACCACTGCCATACTGCTAGGAAGTTTAAGCCTGTACCAAAACCTGTTTCCGCTACCACAAAACGACGGTGCTCATATGAATGCCATCTATCGGGTAGATTATTTTGTTTAAGAAATACATATCGAGATTCCTCTAAGCCGTTTACATTAGAGAAGTATACATCGTCAAATTTTTCGGAAACGGGTGTCCCCGCCTCATTCCATTCGAGGTTCGCATTGGTAATAGAAGTCATGGTTTTTGAACTGTTTGGCTTATTATTAGTCGAAGGTTAGACTAAATTGTACGGCTTTATAGGAAAGCTGACCACTTTTGATGGTTAACTTGGGTATTATCGTACGGTTAACTTAAAAATTTTATAATTTATAGGAATGTAAAATGAAACGCGCTGTCATCACTGGTATGGGTATTGTGTCTAGTATCGGTAATAACGTTGAAGAAGTACTAGAGTCTCTTAAAGCAGGCAAATCAGGTATCAACGAATCTGAACAGTTCAAAGAGATGGGCCTACGTTCTCAAGTGTGGGGCGATCTTAAGATCAAACCAGCAGAACATATTGATCGCAAAAAAATGCGTTTTATGGGAGATGCAGCCGCTTACGCTTACCTTTCTATGGAACAAGCTATTGAAGATGCGGATCTAAAAGATGATCAGGTATCTAACATTCGTACAGGAATTGTAGTGGGTTCTGGTGGTGCTTCAGCATTAAACCAAACGCTGGCTGTGGATACACTGCGTGAAAAAGGCGTTCGTCGAGTTGGGCCTTACATGGTAACTCGTACTATGTCATCTACGGTATCTGCATGTTTGGCAACACCATTTAAAATTCTTGGTGTTAACTACTCGATGAGTTCAGCATGTGCAACTTCAGCACACTGTATCGGCCATGCGGTAGAGTTAATTCAACTTGGCAAACAAGATGTGATTTTTGCTGGTGGTGGCGAAGAGCTCGATTGGAGTCAGACTATGATGTTTGACGCCATGGGCGCGCTATCAACTAAATATAATGATACACCCGAAAAGTCTTCACGCACCTATGACGCTAACAGAGATGGTTTTGTAATTTCTGGTGGTGGCGGTATCGTCGTTGTTGAAGAACTCGAACATGCTCTTGCTCGTGGTGCGAAGATCTACGGTGAAATTGTAGGTTATGGTGCCACTTCAGACGGTTATGATATGACGGCGCCTTCTGGTGAAGGTGCGGCTCGTTGTATGAGAGATGCGATGCAGAACGTCGACAGTGTTGACTATGTAAACACCCACGGCACATCAACACCTATCGGTGATGGTAAAGAGCTAGAGGCTATTCAAGAAGTCTTTGGTGGTAACAGTCCTGCTATTTCGGCGACAAAAGCAATGACGGGTCATGCTCTTGGTGCAGCAGGTGTGCATGAAGCTATCTATTCAACATTAATGTTAGAAAACAGCTTTATTGCACCAAGTATTAACATCGATGAATTGGATGCTGCTGCTGAAGGTCTCGATATCGTAACGGAAAGACGCGATCAAGAAATCACTACAGTAATGTCTAATAGCTTTGGCTTTGGTGGTACAAACGCGACTTTAGTTATTAAGAAATACGAAGCGTAATTCGTTTCAGAACCTAATCTGAAACGGAAGACGGAAAAGGTTTCCAGAATCGATCAGCTTGCCTGATCACACAGACGCAAACATGTTCCTTTGAGAGCGGAACGTGATCCTTTTGTTCTGGAATTTGCCCGGTTATCTATTAATTTAGGTGATCGGGCATTTTTATATCCAGTTATACCAAAGCTATGTCTTATGGATAGTTAGGTTAGTGTGATTGCTGTTACTGCAGCATCTGTTAAAAATTTGCTGGCGAATGATGACGTATTACGCCACAATCCCCTCCTTAGTGAAACGAGAAACCACCTTACCTATGAAAATCTTAATTGATGAAGCTATGCCTTATGCTGAAGCGCTATTTAGTCAGCTTGGTGAAGTAATGATGAAATCTGGTCGAGACATTAACGCGGAAGATTTAATAGACGTAGATGCATTAATGATTCGTTCTGTCACCAAGGTTAATTCTGAACTTTTGACTCATGCAAATCGTTTGAAATTTGTAGGTACAGCAACCGCTGGCATGGACCATGTAGACCAGCTATTACTTAAAGACAAAGGTATCTTCTTTACTGCTGCACCGGGTTGTAACAAAGTTGGTGTTGCGGAATACGTGTTTAGCGTTTTAATGATTCTCGCTCAACAGAAGGGCTTTTCTGTTTTTGATAAGACAGTTGGAATTGTCGGAGCAGGACAAGTTGGTAGTTACTTGTCTGAAGCGTTGCAAGGTATCGGTATCAATGTATTGCTTAATGACCCAATAAAGCAAGCAGAAGGAGATACGAGAACGTTCGTAGACTTGGATTATCTTCTTAAAGAAGCGGATGTTATTACATTGCATACACCAATTACTAAAACAGGTGATTACCCAACTCATCATTTGATAGATGCACAAAAGCTACAAAGTATGCGAGCTGATCAGATATTAATAAATGCGGCTAGAGGTCCAGTCGTCGATAATTTGGCTCTTAAACAACGTTTGATGCAGCAAGACGGATTCAGTGCAACTTTAGATGTGTTTGAGCAAGAACCTGTTGTAGACCTTGAACTTTTACCCTATCTAGATTTTGCTACGCCGCATATAGCGGGTTACGGCCTAGAAGGAAAAGCTCGCGGTACGACGATGATCTACAATTTTTATTGTGAGTTCCTAGAAACACAAGACAGAGCGAATGCTTCAGATTTACTTCCAATCGCCCCCATCCCTCAAGTTACGCTTGATAGACCATGGGATGAAGCGGTTCTACAGAATCTTATTCAGTTAATTTATGATGTACGATATGACGACGCTATATTTCGTCGCGAAATTGAGAAAAACGGCGCATTTGACGCAATGCGTAAAAACTATTGGGATAGAAGAGAATATAGTGCAATTCGCTTAGTTGGTGATAAAACATGCCAGCTAGAACCACTAAGCAAATTAGGTTTTCAAATAGAGGTAGAGAAATGAGCCAAGAATTTAACGTAGCAGTATTGGGTGCGACGGGTGCCGTCGGTGAGACCATACTGGAGGTTCTAAAAGAACGAGACTTTCCGATAGGTAATATCCATCTATTGGCCAGTGAACGAAGTGAAGGCAAAAGCTATCGTTTTAATGGTAAGTCAATCTTGGTAGAAAATGTTCAAGACTTTGATTGGTCTCAGGTGCACATCGCTCTGTTTTCTGCTGGTGCAGAGTTATCAGAAAAATGGGCGCCTATTGCGGCAGATGAAGGTGTAGTAGTTATCGATAACACATCTCAGTTTAGGTATGACTATGATATTCCTCTGGTTATTCCGGAAGTTAATCCAGAGGCGATTGCAGATTTTAGGAATCGAAATATTATTGCCAATCCTAACTGTTCAACTATTCAGATGTTAGTTGCACTTAAACCTATTTATGATGAAGTGGGTATAGAGCGAATCAATGTATCTACTTACCAATCGGTATCTGGTGCTGGAAAATCGGGTATAGATGAACTAGCCGGTCAAACTGCCAAACTATTGAATGGGACACCAGCGGAACCGGAAGCATTCAGCCAACAGATTGCATTTAACTGTATTCCTCAAATAGATGCCTTTATGGAAAATGGTTATACGAAAGAAGAGATGAAGATGGTTTGGGAAACCCAAAAAATCTTTAATGATCCTTCGATATTGGTAAACCCTACTTGTGTTCGTGTACCCGTGTTTTATGGACATGCAGAATCGATACATATTGAAACGAGTGCCCCTATTGATGCAGAGCAAGTAGTACAAATTCTGGAAAATACAGATGGCGTCGAAGTTTTTCAAGAACAAGATTTCCCAACTCAAGTTCGTGATGCTGGCGGTAAAGATCACGTGATGGTTGGTCGTGTAAGAAATGACATCAGTCATCACAGTGGCATCAATATGTGGGTTGTCGCAGATAACGTTCGTAAAGGTGCTGCCACCAATGCGGTACAAATTGCGGAGCTATTGATCCGAGATTATTTTTAGCCTCAATTTAACGCTGATATTTAGATTTATAGTTAAGAAGGCCCTAGTTATCGCTAGGGCTTTCTTTTGGGTTATAAAGCCGAATAAGTTTTGATATCAATGCACATGGCTCCGTTATTTAGCAATAAAATGAGATATTCTGATGATTTACCCACATTTTTTATGCTGAGGCCTATAGTTTTCCTTTCGATATCCGATATATTTAGAAGCTATCCTCTTTTTAGAGATATAAGTTCATTTACTTGCGGGTATTTGCTCTATATTAATTAAATAAGTTTTAACGCACAAAGACGAGCCTTATATGCATCCAATCCTAAAGCGTCTTATTACGCCTTTAGCGTTACTTTTAACGGTATCAGTAAATTCTGCTGTTGCTGATTCTATTCGCCTCATTGGGCCTAATGGTGAAGTACAATCTTCACCGCAGACGACTCAAGCTTCAAATAACCCAGCTTCAAATCAAGCAGGAAACAGTTCTGGTTTTTATGGACCAACGGCCAATAATGAAACCCTATGGTCAATTGCAACTAAGTTACGACCATCACGACGATATTCCGTACAACAGACTTTACTCGCAATATATAAACTGAACCCTCAAGCGTTTGAACAGCAAAATATTCATGAGTTGATACCTGGAAGCAGACTAAGAGTTCCTTCTTTAGACCAAGTTCAGGCAGAAAATACTGATGAAGCTGTACGGATTATGCAAGCGCACAGTAATAAGCCACTAAATAAAACGACTGTAGTTTCCACCCCTGTCGCTAATCCACAACCGATCGTTGAGGCTGACCTGACTCCACCGCAACCAGTTAAACAACCAAAGTCGATGGAAATAACTGAAGCGGCTACTACAGAAATTGAGACTGAACCTCAGCAGACTGAGGGAGTTACAAAACTAAAGCAAGAACTTACATCTACAGAGGGTGAGTTGGCTGCGTTAGAGGAAAAAAATCACAAGCTGCGCCTATTGTTGACTGATGTCCAAAATGAAGTGGGCAGTTTAAAAGATGAGCTTGGCGATGAAAGCCGAATTCGAAATGAAGTCGAAAAACTGCTTGATGAAGAGCGTAAGAGAGCGCTCGAAACTGCTCAAATTGAACCGAGCCAACTGGATGTTTTATTGGCGAATACATGGTTTGTCGTATTATTAGCATTGATTCCTGGTTTGCTGTTTGTATTGATTATTGTGCTCATCCTGACTAGAAAAGGTGGCTCAGAACAGCAAGAAGAACAGTTAGCACCGCAAGGACCTGAAGTCATTTCATTAATGGATGACGACGATGATGTTCCAGAGATTAATTTAGACGAAGATATTGACGAAGATGTAGGTATTGAAGATGACCTATTTGGTGAACTTTCAGAAGACAATATTTTTGATATAGATGATGAAAGTGACGCATCACTTGAAGACGATGTCTTTGCTAATCTCGATGATAGTGATATGGACTTTAATCTCGATGATGGAGAAGACGACCCGTTCGCTAGTATTGCAGATAATGGTGATTTTGAAACAGAGCTAGAGCAAATTGAACAAAGTGCGAACGGTATTAGTGTTGATGGAGATGAAAAAGCCCTCAGTCTTGAAGAGATGGAGCGAGCGCTAGATGACGAATCAGCTGATGGATCTAATGAATTCGATAGTGAGTTTGATTTGTCAGAAGAAAATGCAGGTATGTCACAAGACGATCTCGATGAACTGCTAGCTGGGGACGATGATTCTGAGGTTCTAGACGGGGATAATATCGATCAGTCGGTACTTGATGACCTATTTAATAGTGCTAAAGCAGATAGTGATGGAGCGTCTGGGCTATCTAACGCCGATTTATCGTTGGATACTGATGATGACTTCGATCTATCGAGTGGTGATGATGTAGAAATACAAGAGCGTTCCTCAGATGATATAGATGGTTTATTGGCAGATTATCAGCCGGTAAAAGAGTCAGATGATATAGACGATATACTTGCTGACTATCAGCCTACTGCAAAGTCAGATGATATAGACGATATACTCGCCGATTATCAACCTGCGGCAGAGTCAGATGATATAGACGATATACTTGCTGATTATCAACCTGAAAGTAAATCGGTTGAAGAAGAATCAATTGATGATTTGATAGCAGAAAATAGCACGGATCTTTTAGATGAATTGCTCGAAGAAGATGAAGAGAATTCTGTTGATATATCGGAAGATAGTACAGCATTATTGGACGATTTCCTTAGTGATGACGCGTTGCCTGATGACGACACTCCTGAACTAGCAGAAAACAGTACAGAGCTATTGGATGAGCTTTTTGATGTTGACTCTGACGAATCGGGTCTAGATTTAGATAATAGTACCTCCTTGTTAGATGAGTTAATTTCAGAAATTGATGATGTACCGGTTAATGAGGATGGCTCTGATGATATCGAAGTTGATGAGAACAGCACTGCACTTTTAGATGAACTATTAGAAAATACAGATAAAGAAACGGTTGATGAATTTGGTACAAACCCAGATGATCTATTAGCTGAGTTTGGTATAGAACCACAATCTGATAATGAGTTATCAGAACTCGATGAGAACAGCACCGATTTATTAGATGAAATTCTGGATGATCAGGTATTTGCGAGTGAGTTTGATGCGGATAACGATAGCGACGAGTTAGATGCAGATACCACTGACCTAATGGATGAACTGTTGTCAGAAGATGTTTCATCGAAAACGGATTCAGAAAGTAACTTCGCTGACGAAAACCGTGAAAGCAGCCTATCTGAAACTTTACCTAATGAGGTGGGTGATTCTGATGTTGGGGATTTTGATTTTTCTCCACATATTGATGGTTCTGAGCATGCCGATAAAGTTGAAGAGTTGGATGATATCGATAGCTATATATCGGAGATTGAAGACTTTGAGGTACAAGAACCTGAACAGGGAAAACAAGAAACCACTAATGATCCGCAAATAGAGTCTGTGCCTCAAACGCCTGAAGAAAATAAAGTCATTAATGACAGTGGACTACAAGCAGACAATGCAGAATTAGCCAATGAATTTGGTATTCCTCAAGATGATGACTGGAATCTTGATAAAGATGAAAGTGTCGAGGAAGAGCTGGTAAGTGAGTTACCTGAAGAATCCGCTCTAGAATCAAGGCCAGATATAGACCCTGAAGCGCTTGAAGTACCGATAGAGCCATTGGAAGTCAGTGATGACGCTCTTGGCGAATATGATGAAACGAATGCCTTAAGCGATGTGCTAGAAGAGCCGGATCTAGAAACGTTACCAGAAATAGAACCTGAAGCGCTTGAAGCACCAATAGAGCCATTGGAAATCAGTGACGACGCTCTTGGCGAATACGACGAATCGAGCGCCTTAAGCGATGTGCTAGAAGAGCCGGATCTAGAAACGTTACCAGAAATAGAACCTGAAGCGCTTGAAGCACCAATAGAGCCATTGGAAATCAGTGACGACGCTCTTGGCGAATACGACGAATCGAGCGCCTTAAGCGATGTGCTAGAAGAACCCGATCTAGAAACGTTGCCAGAAATAGAGCCTGAAGGGCTTGAAGCACCGATAGAGCCATTGGAAGTCAGTGACGACGCTCTTGGTGAATACGACGAGTCGAGCGCCTTAAGCGATGTGCTAGAAGAACCAGATCTAGAAACGTTACCAGAAATAGAACCTGAAGCGCTTGAAGCACTAATAGAGCCATTGGAAATCAGTGACGACGCTCTTGGCGAATACGACGAATCGAGCGCCTTAAGCGATGTGCTAGAAGAACCAGATCTAGAAACGTTACCAGAAATAGAACCTGAAGCGCTTGAAGCACCAATAGAGCCATTGGAAATCAGTGACGACGCTCTTGGCGAATACGACGAATCGAGCGCCTTAAGCGATGTGCTAGAAGAACCCGATCTAGAAACGTTACCAGAAATAGACCCTGAAGCGCTTGAAGTACCAATAGAGCCATTGGAAATCAGTGACGACGCTCTTGGCGAATACGACGAATCGAGCGCCTTAAGCGATGTGCTAGAAGAACCCGATCTAGAAACGTTGCCAGAAATAGAGCCTGAAGGGCTTGAAGCACCGATAGAGCCATTGGAAGTCAGTGACGACGCTCTTGGCGAATACGACGAATCGAGCGCCTTAAGCGATGTGCTAGAAGAACCCGATCTAGAAACGTTGCCAGAAATAGAGCCTGAAGGGCTTGAAGCACCGATAGAGCCATTGGAAGTCAATGATGACGCTCTTGGCGAATACGACGAATCGAGCGCGTTAGGCGATGTGCTAAATGAGCCGATGATATCTCTGGAAGCCAATAGTGAACGACTGGAAGGGTTAGATCAAGAGAACGCTTTAAGTGAGCTTCTCAATGACATTTCAGATTCGGAACTTCCTGAAGAAAAAAACGCTGAAAACCAGAAAGAGTTAAAAGAAACGCTTAATTTTGGTACTGAGGCTCAAGAGGCGACGTCGGAAAGGTTACCAGAGCTCGATGCTCTACTTAATGATATTGATAATACCGCATTAGAAGAAGAACCGTCGCAACCTAGTGCATTTAATGAAGCTAATCTTGCATCATCAGAGGAGGACTCACTAGACGAATTCGATGAGTTTTTTGCCGAGATGGATGACCCACAGGTATCGTCTGCAGGAGATATAGAGGAAAGAGCTAGTACCGCCAAAGATGACAACAATATCGGACAATATGATGAGTCTGAGACTTTAGCTGAGTTGTTAAGTAGTGATGAATCTCCTGTTCTTAGTCAGGCTGTGCCTTTAGATGAAAAAACAATTGCTAGCGCAGGTATGGATATAGATACCATGCTTGATGTTGGTGGTGAAGACTGGAATGGGTTTACGCTTTCGCAAGAGCAGCAAGCGGACATACCAACAGAAGCGCCAGAAGATGAGAAAGACATATGGGGAACGCAGGTAGATGAACCTGTTGTTAAAGAAGAGGATTGGGGTGAACAATCTGAAATCGCTGATGAACCCATAGAAGATAAACAACAATTTATGAGCGTTGATGAGTTGATGGCACAGGCAGATATAGTTGATGAGAGCGAAGTAGACCCTGATGAAGAAGAGCTGCAATTGGATGTGGGTTTAAATGAATTTCCCGATGTTATTGGTGATGTAGATCAGTTTGATGTCGATTCAAACGCTGAAGCAGCAGGCAAGTTGGATTTAGCCAAAATTTACATTGAAATGAATGATACAGATGGTGCAACACGATTACTTGAGGAAGCATTGTTGTATGGCGAAGAGGATATTCGTCTTCAAGCAAAAGAGCTACTAGATAAAATAGATAAATAGTAGCGACTTATTACGTTGTAATACCATGTGGTCTAGTAACCAGGTTAGGGTTTCCACTCTTAGGTTACTAGGCCACTTTGTTTACCCTTAAGAAGTCTGTTCTGGACAATCTTTAATCTGGACTCTAAAATCCAGCTCCAAAATTGATAGCCCATCTATCAAACATGACATATTGAAAGTCCTTAGGAAATATCATGCGTATAGCTTTATGTGTTGAATATAACGGTACTAACTATTCTGGTTGGCAAAGACAAAAGCACGTCAATAGCGTGCAGCAGGAGTTAGAGAAAGCGTTGTCTATCGTTGCAGCGCATCCAATAGAAGTTCAGTGCGCAGGAAGAACTGACTCAGGTGTTCATGGCTCAGGTCAAATTGTCCACTTTGATACACATTCGACTAGAAAGTTAATAGCTTGGACCATGGGTGCTAATGCTAATATGCCAAAAGATATTGCGGTTCGTTGGGCGAAAGAAGTCCCTGATGAATTCCATGCAAGATTTACAGCCACTGCCCGACGCTATCGGTATATCATTTTTAATAATGCGTTTCGTCCTGCGATTCTTTGTAACGGTGTGAGCCATTACCACGGAGAATTGGATGCTGTAAAAATGCATGAAGCGGGTCAGTTCTTATTAGGTGAGAATGACTTTAGTTCTTTTCGCGCAACCCATTGCCAGTCACGTAGTCCCTGGCGGAATATCCACCACCTGAATGTGTCGCGCAGCGGTAGTTATGTCATTTTAGATATTAAAGCCAATGCGTTTGTACACCATATGGTTCGTAATATTGCAGGTAGTTTAATAGAAGTTGGAAGGGGTAACCAAAATCCAGAGTGGATACAGTGGTTACTTGCTGAAAAGAATCGCGCTTTAGCGGGTGCAACGGCTAAACCCGATGGCTTATACTTAGTCGATGTTGATTATCCTGAGAAATTTGAGCTTCCTAGAGTGCCATTAGGACCGCTCTTTTTGCCGGATGCCGTGTTCTAAATCGAAGTTGCAATGGAACTATTTATTGCTAACATACTCAAATCTTAGTGATTTATTGAAACTGTTTGCTAGTCTATAAATAGGTACAACCAGTTTTTTGTCTACAGCGCTAAAAATCTGTGGTTTAATCTGTCCGCATATTATTGAATTATAACTCTTTCGCCATTTGGCGGTAGAAATAAAATAAAAGGTCTTCCATGAGTTGGCTTGAAAAAATATTAACGAAAAGTAACATTGTAAGCTCTCGTAAAGCTTCAATCCCAGAAGGTGTATGGACCAAATGTACATCATGTGAACAAGTTCTTTATCACGCTGAATTAGAGCGCAATTTGGAGGTTTGTCCAAAGTGTGACCATCATATGCGTATGAAGGCGCGTCGTCGTCTAGAAACGTTTTTAGATGAAAATAACCGCGTTGAACTTGCAAACGATCTTGAACCTCAAGATAAGTTGAAGTTTAAAGATACTAAACGCTATAAAGATCGTATTTCCGCTGCTCAAAAGAACAGTGGTGAAAAAGATGCTCTAGTCGTTATGCAGGGTGAAGTATTAGGCTTGCCTATTGTGGCGTGTGCCTTTGAATTCTCTTTCATGGGCGGCTCCATGGGCTCGGTTGTTGGTGCTCGCTTTGTTAAAGCAGTTGAAGCTGCAATGGAAGCAAACTGTGGATTAGTCTGCTTTTCAGCGAGTGGCGGTGCACGTATGCAAGAAGCACTTATGTCATTAATGCAAATGGCCAAAACCAGCGCGGCATTAGAGCGCCTTTCCGATAAAGGATTGCCGTTTATTTCTGTAATGACGGACCCTACTATGGGCGGAGTGTCAGCAAGTTTAGCGATGCTTGGTGACGTAAATATCGGTGAGCCTAAAGCGCTTATCGGATTTGCTGGACGCCGAGTTATTGAGCAAACAGTACGGGAAGACTTACCTGAAGGCTTCCAACGTAGTGAGTTCTTATTAGAACATGGCGCCATTGATATGATCGTTGATCGTCGCGAAATGCGCCAACGCGTTGCGAGTTTAATTGCAAAAATGACTAATCACGGTTCACCGTTGGTCGTTTCGGTAGACGATGCTCCAGAAGTTCCAACTGAAACAACAGAACCTGAATATAAAGTTCCAGTACCGGAAGAAAAAGAGTAAAGTACTTGTTAACCTAGACGTTTAATCGTGATGTAAGTTAATGAGTCAAAGCAAGATACCGCAAGCCACATCGTCCTTACCGATGTGGCTTGATTATTTAGAAAATATTCATACCAGCGCTATAGATCTCGGACTAGAGCGTGTTCAAATCGTGGCAGAAAAAGCAAACCTTACTAAACCAGCCAATAAAATAATCACTGTTGCCGGAACAAATGGTAAGGGGTCCACTTGTGCCATTCTTGAAGCTATTCTTTTGGATGCAGGCTATTCTGTAGGCGTCTATAGTTCTCCACATCTTATTCGATATAATGAAAGAGTGAGAATTAATGGAGCCACTTTGTCAGATGCCAAACACTCTCAGGCTTTTTCGTTTATTGAAACACAACGCGATGAAACTAGTTTAAGTTTTTTCGAGTTTGGCACTCTTGCCGCCTTGCGTTTGTTTCAACAAGAAGCGGTTGATGTCGTTATTTTAGAAGTGGGTCTTGGTGGTCGTTTAGACGCAACCAACATTGTTGACCATGATGTAAGTGTGATAACTAGTCTAGCGATAGATCATGTCGACTGGCTAGGCGATGACATTAATGTTATTGCTCAAGAAAAAGCCGGTATTTTTAGGGCCGGTAAACCAGCGATATGTGGTCAGCCAAATTCACCGATAACGGTTGCCGCATACGCAGATGAAATTGGAGCAGAGCTTTATCAAGTTGGAATACAGTACCAATATGATGAAGGGGTTGAATCTTGGAATTGGAACAGTGGTGCTTTTGACCTTACTGAACTCCCCAAACCAAGTTTACCCTTGCCAAATGCGGCTACCGCAATAATGGCGCTCGGTGTTGCAAACCTTGATATTACGGACGTTAATATTGTCAATGGTTTAAAGAAAGCAAAACTGTCAGGACGGATGCAGAAGGTCAGTAGTGCCCCTGTCATTATCTTAGATGTCGCTCACAATCCTCATTCTGCAGAATACTTAGTGCAGCAGATACAGAAGAGTTATGCAGGTAAACAGATTCATTGCGTGTTAGGGATGCTACATGATAAAGATATCGCCCAAACCGTGAGGGTTTTGGAACCAGCTATCACAACGTGGTATCCAAGTTCACTCGATGGACCCAGGGCGGCCACTGCCGATGAGTTAGTTGAACATATTGAAGGGCAATGCACTACGTACTCATCACCGACATTTGCGTATCAAGCGGCGTTACGCCAAGTCCACAAAGAAGATGTTATTTTAGTGGTAGGCTCTTTTAGAACCGTTGCGGAAATATTAGTTTATTTACAGTTGCAAAGGAGTACAAATGGCAAGTAAATTCCAAAGCCGTTTGGTTGGTACTATTATCTTAGTTGCTGTCGGGGTTATTGTTCTGCCCGATGTTTTAGACGGTGAAAAAAAGCACTACAAAGAAGAACTAGCGGCAATTCCCCTTAAGCCAGATGTGGGGACGGAAGTTGAATCATTTGAAGTGCTGGAACCTATTGTCGTTCAAACTGCATTACCAGATAGCCCTGTTACTAAATCGAGCATTACCGCTGATGTTATAGACGCAGAGGTGAATGAAGATGAAGTGAAAGAAGTTGAAGTGGTTATTAATGATGTTATAGAAAAAAATGACTATCAAGAGAGTGCTTGGATTATTCAATTAATGGCGCTAAAAAATGCGGATAACGCGAAAACACTGGTTAATGATTTACAAAAACGCGGCTATCAGGCACATATAAAGCAGGAAGATGAGTTTACTCGTGTCATCATTGGCCCTGATGCTTCGAAAGATAAATTAGAAAGACAAATCAAAGAACTTCAAAAAGTTACAGGCTCAAAAGGTCAATTGTTGAAATTTAAGCCCTTAAACCCATAAGAAAACGTTTGCGTCGCGATTTTTTCTGTTAAAATGCGCGCCAACTTAAAGATGTAAAGCAAATGAATTGGATAGATTTTGTAATTTTAGGTGTGATCGGGCTTTCTGCTCTGATCAGTTTAGTAAGAGGCTTTGTTAAAGAAGCATTGTCATTGGTTATCTGGTTCGGTGCGTTTTTCATAGCAAGTCAATATTATGAAAAATTAGCCGTGTACTTTTCCAGAATAGAAGATGATATGTTTCGCAAAGGTGCGGCAATAGCTGCGCTCTTTGTCGCAACGTTAGTTGTCGGTGCCATTGTCAACTACGTTATAGCTCAGCTGGTACAAAAAACAGGCTTATCAGGCACAGATAGAGTACTTGGTGTGGTGTTTGGCACATTGAGAGGTGTACTTATTATCGCTGCAGTTCTGTTTTTTATGGATGCATTTACAGCATTCTCAAATTCTGAGTGGTGGAAAGACTCAGTGTTGATACCGGAGTTTAGCCGGATTATCGCGCCATTTTTCGACCATTTGAAACAAACATCGAGCTTTTTATCTGGCACTATTTAGTGCCATTTTTATAGAAACTGAGGGTTAACACATGTGTGGTATTGTTGGAATCGTGGGTACAACTCCTGTCAATCAGTCAATTTATGATGCATTGACTGTATTGCAGCATCGTGGCCAAGATGCAGCTGGTATTGTTACCATAGAAAGCAATCGTTTTCGTTTACGGAAAGCGAACGGTTTAGTTAGAGATGTGTTTGAAGCGAAGCATATGCAACGCCTTCAGGGAAACGTGGGTATTGGTCACGTTCGTTATCCAACGGCGGGAAGTTCTAGTGCGTCTGAAGCACAACCATTTTATGTAAACTCGCCATTTGGTATTACTTTGGCGCACAACGGCAATTTAACAAATGCAGCTGAGATTCGCGAAAAGCTATTTGAAAAAGATCGTCGCCATGTAAACACTACTTCGGATTCGGAAGTATTGTTGAATGTATTAGCTCATGAGATTGATACAGTTAAAGGTAACGTTACTTCTGAAGATGTCTTCCGAGCAGTTACTAACGTGCATAGAACCATTAAAGGTGCCTATGCGGTAGCCGCGATGATTATCGGTCACGGTATGGTTGCTTTTCGTGACCCGCATGGAATCCGTCCACTCTGCTTAGGTAAAAAAGAGTCAGATGGTAAAACAGAATATATGGTGGCATCAGAATCTGTAGCGTTAGATGCTGTGGGGTTTGACTTTGTGCGCGACGTCGCCCCGGGTGAAGGTATTTACGTTACGTTTGAAGGCCAATTATTTACGCGTCAATGTGCAGATAACCCTCAAGTAAATCCTTGTATTTTCGAGTATGTCTATTTTGCACGTCCAGATTCATTTATTGATAAAATTTCGGTATACAGTGCTCGTGTAGAAATGGGTAAAAAGCTGGGTGAAAAAATCCAAAGAGAATGGTCGGATCTGGAGTTTGACGTTGTTATTCCTATCCCAGAAACGTCCTGTGATATCGCCCTTCAGATAGCACAAATCATGGACAAACCTTACCGCCAAGGTTTTGTTAAAAACCGTTATGTTGGTCGTACATTCATAATGCCAGGGCAGGTTCAGCGTAGAAAATCGGTACGTCGCAAACTGAATGCTATTCGTTCTGAGTTTAAAGGTAAGAATGTACTGTTAGTGGACGATTCTATTGTTCGAGGCACTACCTCAGAGCAAATCATAGAAATGGCACGAGAAGCCGGTGCTAAGAACGTTTATATGGTATCAGCAGCGCCTGAAATTCGTTTTCCTAACGTCTATGGTATCGACATGCCAAGTGCAAACGAATTAATTGCTCATGGTCGTGACGCGGAAGAAATCGCTAAACTTATTGGTGCAGATGCACTTATTTTCCAAACATTGGAAGACTTAGTATCAGCAGTAGGTTTAGGTAATGTCGATATTAAGCAATTCGAGACATCTGTCTTTAATGGTGAATATGTTACTGGTGATATTGACCAGAGATACTTAGATTTTTTAGATTCGCTCAGAAACGATGACACCAAATTGCAAAAAGATATTCAGGCAGACCTTGCCAGTTTGGAACTATATAACGAAGGCGCTTAATAGCATATTCGTTAAACTGAAAAAACCAGAGTGTTTCTTAGCCTCTGGTTTTTTCATTTTTAGAATGTATTACTGTTTCATCAGGTTAGTACATTCGTATTATTTGTCCTGATAATGCGTTACATAATCGATGAGCAAACGAACCTTTTCTGGCTGATGATCTTTGTGATTGTAAAGCATATAGATATCACGAGAATTCGCACTCCAATTATCAAGAACACGAACTAAGGTTCCATTGTCAAAATACCCTTGTAGCATGATGTCGGGCATGAGTGTAATTCCTAGACCTCTCGCTGCTGCTCGTCGAACAACGTTAAGAGCGTTTGCCTCAAACCTCGCTTTGTCACTATTAATGACAGTTTCTCCTGTATCGCTGGTCAATTGCCACTTTAGTAAAGGGTTTCCTTTTAACAACGGATGGTCGGATAGATCGTCAGCGTGGCTGAGAGGTGCTTTATTGTTTTTTAGGTATTCAGGGCTAGCAACAAGTACATCCTTAACACAATTTATTTTACGTGCGATTAAGCTTGAGTCTCGTTGAGGGCCAACCCTAAAGATAATATCCCATTCGGTCGGGTCGATTTGATCCGCGTCGTTATTCATTGTTAGTTCAATGTTGATATCAGGGTAGAGTGCCATAAAGTCACTAAGCATCGGAAGAATGACGCGTTTAGTAAGATTAGACGGTGCTGATATTCTTAGTTTTCCTGCGGCACCACGGCAATCGTCAGTTATTTCTTCTGTCGTAGTCGAGAGGTTTTTCAAAATAGGGGCACATTCTTGATAAAAACGTTCTCCTGCTTCTGTCAATGATAACTTTCGAGCATGGCGATTCAAAAGCCGTAAATTTAGCGAGTCTTCAAGTGCCTGAATACGTCTAGTAATTGTTGCGACAGGGATAAGGGTTTTTCGAGAAGTTGCCGTATAGCTACCATTCTCGACAACCAGTCGGAATAGATTTAGATCATCAAATTTCATCAACAGGGAAAGTTCCTAATTTCTTGTTCAGTCAATTTATACTGTTATCTTTATTCTGAATTTGCTTTACGTCAATATGTGGTCCTGTTTTTAGACAATTCCGCAACTAGATCGCATATGTTGTATAAATCGTGAATCAGAACTACCTTTTATAGGGGGGATAAATAACAATAAAAAGGAAGAACCCAAACTTAGATGGGTGAGGTTTATATGATGAGTACTCAAGTCGATTCTGCTCAATTGGAGCACAAGAGTCGTATGGATAGTCAGACCATAATGTTGGTGGATGACGATCCTATTTTTCGTAGATTTACGTCAGTAGTATTGGAAAAAGAAGGATTCTTTGTCATCGAAGCTGAACATGGCTTGGATGGACTACAGAAATTAAGAGAAGAAGTTCCCGACCTTATTATTTGCGATATATCAATGCCGATACTCAATGGTATCGAATTCGCGGAAGAAGTGAGTTGGGAGTACCCAGAAGTTCCTATGATAGTTGTTTCAGCAACTGACGATATGTCAGATGTTGCACGTGCTTTGCGGTTTGGTATCAAAGATTTTTTGACTAAACCTATATCCGCACCAAAACATTTGCTATCAGCGATATCAATTATCTTGGAGGACGAAAACAAGCATAGTAATGCCTCTCGAGATTTTTCCAGTCAATGGTTTAGGGTCGGTGAACAAGGGGATGTTCCTGACGATAAAGAATTATATTGGCATTTAGACTATCTAAAAGACAATCCTAGTGCTGCGAAAGATTTGTTAAATGCATTACTACCTGATAGAGATACGAAGCAAGGGAAATGGAAATGTAGTTATAGCCTGCTCCAATCGTTAGAAAATATGCCATTGGTTTTTGATTATGCTTGGTTGATAGATGGTCAATTTGCATTTTATGTCGTTGACTCAACCACAGAAGCTGGTGATGGCGTAGCAACGTCATTGCTAATTCGAGCATTGTTTAATGATACTTTAAGAAGGCAAAATCTGAGTAAAGCTATGTTGGCCGATTTTGCAGAGAATTTAGAACGCGGGCTAGAGTGCATTAATGGCGTTTCACCTGTTAGCGCTTTAATAGGTATAGCAGACATGACGGATGGTACAGTGAGTATTTTACCTGCGGGATTGGAAGCGATTTGGACTCAAGGAGCAAAGAAAGTACATATTGAAGCGGGTCATCGACTTGGGATGGGATGCCTAAAAAATACAATTATAGAGGACCTAAGTATTCTTTGCGGTGGTAAGCTAAATATTGCCAATATAGGAGTAAGTCATTTCAGCTTGGACATTAAACCTGATTTAAAATAGTTAAATGTGGCCAAATTATCAGCGAAAAAAAATCAATAAGTAGATTTATTGCACACTATGACGGGTTTGAACGTTTGCTTTCTTTTCCTTTGTTGCTCATAGGGAAGAAAATCACTAACATAATGAGGAAGTGTGCCCACTCTTCGGAGTGGGCATTTGTTTTTCTATGTATTGGTTTGTCTAGAAAGTGCAAACCAGTTCATAGTTTCTTAGCTTGTCGTGCTAACAATAATAATTATAGATTACAGCTATATCGTACAAGCGAATCACAACAAAATTTGAATGAATATGACTACTGAAACAATCACATTAATTAAAGCAAGTATTAAATCTATTCCTGATTACCCAAAGCCGGGTATCTTGTTCCGCGATGTAACAAGCCTAATGGAAGACGCAACGGCTTACCAAGCAACCATTCAATTGCTCGTAGACAAATACAAAGAGATGGGCTTTACCAAAATTGTTGGAACGGAAGCGCGTGGTTTTCTATTTGGTGCACCATTAGCATTAGAGTTAGGTGTTGGTTTTGTACCAGTAAGAAAGCCAGGTAAGTTACCTCGTGCCACAATCGCAGAGTCATATGAATTGGAATATGGTATGGATACGCTAGAAATTCATACAGATGCTATCAACGAAGGTGATAAAGTACTTGTCGTTGACGACCTTCTCGCGACAGGTGGTACTATTGAAGCCACAACGAAACTAATTCGTCGATTAGGTGGTGATGTAGAGTATGCTGCGTTTGTAATCAACCTACCTGAAATTGGTGGTGAGGCTCGCCTTGCCGCCATTGGCCTTAATGTTTACAGCATCTGTGAATTTGAAGGTCATTAATTCGATCAACATTCATTAAGATAATCTGAGCTGGAAATATTGAATGAGTTACTTAGCTTTAGCGCGTAAATGGCGTCCGACTACCTTTAATGAAGTGGTTGGGCAGTCTCATGTATTGACTGCATTGGAAAATGCATTGAGTCAAAATAAACTTCATCATGCATACTTGTTTAGTGGTACTCGTGGTGTAGGTAAAACGTCTATAGGGCGTTTATTTGCTAAAGGGTTAAACTGCGAGACAGGTATTACCGCAAAGCCTTGTGGTCATTGCGGCGCATGTAAAGAGATTGATGAAGGTCGATTTGTTGACCTTTTAGAGATTGATGCTGCGTCTCGAACCAAGGTTGAAGATACCAGAGAGCTACTTGATAACGTTCAATATAAACCAGCGCGAGGGCGTTTTAAGGTTTACCTTATAGATGAAGTGCATATGCTGTCTAGGCATAGTTTTAATGCACTTCTTAAAACCCTTGAAGAACCACCTGAATACGTTAAGTTTTTACTGGCAACAACAGATCCTCAGAAATTGCCAGTTACTATCCTTTCTAGGTGTTTGCAGTTTCATCTCAAGCCTATCAGCGTTGATATCATCCATGAGCAGCTAGACACTATTCTCCAACAAGAAAGTGTAGCCACTGAACAAAGGGCGTTGGGCATGATTGCTCATGCTGCTGATGGGAGCATGCGTGACGCTTTGAGTCTATCGGATCAAGCGATAGCGCTGGGAAACGGCACGGTCTCAACTGACATTGTGTCAAGCATGCTAGGTGCTCTAGATACCGATCAAGCCATTCACTTATTAGAAGCCATGGCAAGCAAACAAGTTTCTAATGCCCTATCTTCTGTTCAATTACTGGCAGAAAATGGTGTCGATTGGGACAACCTTTTACAAGAATTAGCGAGCCAGTTACACCGAATTGCTATGTTTCAAGCCCTTCCCGCATCGCTAGATAAGAGTACGCCAGATGCCGAAAAAATTGAGCTATTGGGTCAATATCTAGCACCTCAAGATGTGCAGTTATTTTATCAAATTGCTTTAAAAGGCAGGCAAGACTTACCGCTAGCACCCACTGCTAGAATAGGGCTGGAGATGACGGTGCTTAGAATGATGGCGTTCCGTCCTTCAAAAGCGGATAACGCTAGCATTATTGAACTGCCAAATCAGCAGCAAGAACAATCGATAGACACTACGAAAACAGCACAAAGTATGCCTATTCAGTCTGCAACAGCCCCTGTGCTAACAAGCAATGTAATGAATAACTCTGCTGTACGAACAGAGCAAAACCAGATACCTACGGTAAATGATACTACCGTGTATCAATCTGATATGCCTCCTATGCCATCAGAAGACGATTATCCTCCGATGAGAGATGATCCTGCGGTCGATTATGTGCCAAATGAGATATATCAGCCTTCTGTTCCCGTAGGGCGATCCCAACTCACGGAGCAACCTGTTGGCGTTACTCCAGTACAACCGAAACAGGTTGAAGAACCCGAAACTATAAAGAAATCACCGATTATTGGGCTTCGACACCAACTTCGATCTAAGCGAGCACAGGTTTCTACGCCTAGCTCTACTGCGAGTAATAGTGGAAAAAAGCCTAAAGCGGCACCACCGACTAGTGCTATTGAGCGGGTAGCTCAACAACATAGTGTTACAAAATTGGTGTCGCCTAATAATTTAAATGACCAGTCTGTGGTAGATGAGACAGAGAATAATAAACCTTATCAATGGAAAGCTTCTTCCCCTCAAGTTGTAGAAGAAGAGAAAAAAGATCTCACACCAACGCAGATAAAACAGGCTTTAGAGCACACTAAAACACCAGAGATGGTCGAAAAGCTCATTCGCGAATCTGTCATTCAAGATGAGTGGGCAGCGTTAATTCAGAAACTTGATATTCCTAAGTTAGTAGAGCAATTAGCGCTCAATTCTTCTTATGAAAAGCAAGGCTCGACAATCGTGTTGAATTTACGGGCTTCCCAAGCCCACCTTAATAAAGATAAGGCGCAAAGTGAATTGCTGAATGCGCTAAACAAGGCTTTAGGCGAGCAATGCCACCTTACAATTGAAGTCAATGAAAAAGGCCAAACACCTCTTGAGTTGAGGGAGGCGATCTATCAAAATAAACTTAATTCGGCACATCAAGTACTTGAAGCTGATAAAAATGTTCAGTTTATTCAAACACGATTTTCAGCACAATTAGTGGCTGAAAGTGTAAGACCAATTTAAAGGGTTGAAGATACTGTATTCGACCCCATATTTAGTGATAAGTTAATTAACGAAAAGCAACTTAACCAGAGAGATTCAAAATGTTTGGTGGTAAAGGCGGTATGGGTAACTTGATGAAGCAAGCCCAGCAGATGCAAGATCGCATGCAAAAGCTTCAAGAAGAAATTGCTAACATGGAAATAACCGGTGAATCCGGTGCTGGCCTTGTTAAAGTAACCATTACAGGCTCCCACAGCGTACGTCGTGTAGATATCGATGAAAGCTTGATGGAAGACGACAAGGAGATGTTAGAAGATTTGATTGCTGCTGCTTTCAATGATGCTGCTCGCCGTGTTGAAGAAACTCAAAAAGAAAAGATGGGCTCAGTAACTGGCGGTATGCAATTACCACCAGGTATGAAAATGCCGTTCTAAACATAAGTTAGTAGCAGATATTTATGCGAACCAGTCAAATGCTGGAACAGTTGATGGAGGCTTTACGATGTCTGCCTGGGGTGGGTCCTAAGTCAGCACAACGTATGGCGTTTCATTTGTTACAGCGCGATAGAAAAGGCGGCTTGCAGCTTGCGGACGCCCTTTCTAAAGCAATGATCGAAATAGGCCATTGTAGCGAGTGTCGAACCTTTACAGAGGAAGAAACTTGCCATATATGTACTAATGCTAAGCGCCAAGAAAATGGGCTGTTATGTGTTGTTGAAAGCCCAGCTGATATTGCAGCCGTCGAAGCGACAGGGCAATACTCTGGACGATACTTTGTATTGATGGGGCATTTATCGCCGTTAGACGGAATTGGCCCTAGTGACATCGGTTTAGATGTACTGGATTACCGTTTACAAAGAGGCAATATTAACGAAGTTATTCTTGCGACTAACCCGACCGTTGAAGGTGAGGCTACGGCACACTATATTGCTGAGCTGTGTCATGCTCATAGTGTTAATGCAAGTCGTATCGCTCATGGTGTCCCAGTTGGGGGCGAGTTGGAATTGGTTGATGGCACGACGCTATCACATTCATTACTTGGCAGGCAAAAATTATAAAAAGGGTTGCGTATTCGCAACCCTTCTTTTTTGAGTGTCGTTTAACCTTTCTTATTTGGTTTTTTTAATTAGCCTTCTTTTTTACCTATCAGTTTATACACCATTGCTCCTAAAACTGCGCCAACAATAGGGGCTACCCAAAACAGCCAAAGCTGAGATATGGCCCAATCACCAGCGAATAAAGCCACCCCAGTGCTTCGAGCGGGGTTAACGGAAGTGTTTGTAACAGGGATACTGATTAAGTGAATTAGTGTCAGACATAAGCCAATCGCGATTGGCGCAAAGCCAGCAGGCGCTCTTGTGTCCGTAGCGCCTAAAATAACGATAAGGAACATCATGGTCATAACAATTTCAGTAACGAGCGCGGACGTGATTGAAAATTGACCGGGGAGTGGGGACCATAACCATTTGACGCAAAGCCAGATGCAGCTGCGTCGAACTCTGGTTGACCGGAAGCGATGATAAACAACACACCGCCAGCAAGTATGGCACCAATAACTTGAGAAGTGATGTAAGGGAAAAGCTCTTTTGCTTCGAATCGGCCTCCTGCCCACAAGCCAACAGATACCGCTGGATTGAGGTGACAACCTGAGATGTGACCTATCGCATAAGCCATAGTTAATACCGTTAGACCAAAAGCGAGTGAAACGCCTAATAAACCAATACCTACATCGGGGAAGGCTGCAGCTAGCACAGCACTACCGCATCCACCAAGAACTAACCAAAATGTACCAAACAGTTCTGCAATATACTTATTCATACAATAGCCTTTAAATTCAGGTAAATAACCAGAAGACTATAGACATGAATAGACGGTTTTACGTTGGCAAAACCAAATATAACGTCAGAGTTAATGCTAATCTTTGCTCTTATTCCAACATATAAGAATAATTGTGCCTCAGTTGTTGATTTTTTGAATCAATCTAATCTATTAAAATAGCGTTTAAGTGATGCGTTCTAATTCTTGTATATTCTCAAGTGCTTTTTGGGGCGAATCACCGCATATAGAATTGCAAGCTTTGAAGTTGTGGCAGACGTCTGGTCGTTCCGGTTTACCAAACAGCTTACATAGGTTGTTTTCATCTAATTGAATGCAACGAACATCTGCAGGCTTACCGTTTTCCATTCCCGGTATAGACGAAGAAATACTCGGAGCAATACAACATGCACCGCAACCTAATCGACATTCCATAATAAGCCTTAAAAACGTAAAAAGGGTCGCGATAGTAACAAAAGTCACCTATATGTTCAGCAACTAATTTCTTGCACTTTGGAATGTAGGGAGGTATAAGTCTGACCCAAATAGAAATTAAGTAGACTTTAACGATGAACCCATTTTGGCAAGAAAAACCTCTAGAAGATATGACAGAAGAAGAATGGGAATCTCTCTGTGATGGATGTGGAAAGTGCTGTTTACATAAATTAATGGATGAAGATTCGGATGAAGTTTACTACACCAATGTCGCTTGTAGTTGGCTCAATAGCAAAACATGCAGTTGCAAAGATTATCCCAATCGTTTCAAATCCGGAGAAGAGTGCCTAAAATTGAGCCGAGATAAAATCTCTGAGTTTAATTGGCTACCAGAAACGTGCTCTTATAGACTGCTTTCTGAAGGTAAGCCACTACCCAAATGGCACCCATTGGTTACCGGTTCTAAGTCGGCTATGCATGCGGAAGGTGAGAGCGTACGTGGAAAAGTCGTGTATGAGATTGAAGTCGTAAACTGGGAAGACCACATCCTAAATCACCCAAATAGAGATGCAGTGGAAATCAGCCCAGACAAGGGTTAGCTAGACTTATCAAGTAGTTACTAAATACTGTCTTTATCAATATTCGTCACTATCCCATTAGCGTAAATACAGTGTAATTTATCTAGCGCAATACATGTTTTTAAAGATAATACGCTCTGTATTTTTAGTTTAGCGAGTGCATAAGCTAATTCGTATTGCTGTGATTTCCCTAGCTCTAATTCGATGAGGTTCGGCGACATTGCACCCCAAAGACTAAAGCCTTTCATTTGAATTTCACAAAAGAAAGCTTTTCTTTGATTAAAAGCTGTTTTAGCTTCGCCCGACTTACCTCCCGATTAAATAAAACCTTTCCTTGTGGGCTAACTTTGCATACTTTGAAAACATTTTTTGCCAGATCAATGACGATAATATTATATTTATTCATTATATGGACTCTTGTTGGGTTTTGGTCAACTTAAACGTAACTCTCCGAGGAGAGGGAGTCCATACATCTTAGTAGCAGACTGCGAGGAAGGCACTTAGTAGCAAGATGTAAGATAGGACCTCCTAGTAGTACCATATTAAAAAGGAACCTCTAGTGGTACCGTGCGAGGAAGGATCCTTTAGTAGCATCATGAAGGAAGTAACTCCTAGTCGTGTAATTGGAATAGGAGCTACTAACGGTGCCGTGTAAATAAGAACTATATATGCTTCGTTGACCATAGGAACCCTAAGAGGTACCATTACCCAAAAGGAACTTTCATTAGTACCTTACTCGAAAGCTCTTAGTAACAGTATATCTTTAAGAGATTCGTAATAATAACGTTAGGGTAGCCATCACCATACATAGGTGAAAGCTAAAAAGTAGAGTAGGTTGACGTATGTCAGGACAAATTGTTAGTGTAGTTACTGGTGATATAGTGGATTCTCAGAAGATAGCGCCAGAGAACTACCAGAAAATGCTTGCTATTTTAGAGAGCACTTTAGTTGAGTTGACCAAACAAACAGATGCTCGGTTCGATATGTATAGGGGGGATGCCTTCCAAATAGTATTTTTAAACCTGCTGACGCAGTACTATCAGCGTTGAAGATACGTCTCGCACTTAAAACGTCTGAATTACAAATAGATGCAAGGCAGTGTATCGGTGTTGGTGAAGCTATGTACCTTGGTAAGGATACCAAAACTTCTACAGGGGAAGCGTTTGTACTTTCTGGAACTGGATTAGATAAATTAAAAAGCAACCACCTGTCGGTGCAATCAAATAGCCTAGTGTTACAAGATAAAGTTGAACTGTTGACTAGGTTTGTAGACGCACATATAAGTGGACTAACAAAGATACAAACAGAAGCCTTACTGTCCTATTTTGTTTCACAAAAAAATCGCACAAAGACGTTGCTGATGCTCTAGGGAAAGAACGCAGAAACACGACTAAGCTACTTAACGCCAGCCACTACCAGCTAGTAGAAGAATACATACGGCACTTTGAAAAATGTGTGAAAGAGGAGTATCAGTAATGTCAGACATAACCCTCCTTATGTTTTTAATACTAGGGCATGTTGCATGTGACTTTTATTTTCAGCCAGACTCATGGGTAAAGAAGAAAAACGAACATCATCACAAATCAATAGAACTTTTATTACACTCTGCATTGCATGGAATTGTGGCCGCCTCCATTTTCTATGTACTAAATAGTAACAGTACAGTGTTAAATGCCATGTATGTGGTAGTAGCAGTATCAGTGATACACTACGCAACAGATCTAATAAAATCTTATAGCCAGAAGTGGCAGTTAATCTACTTCCTCGTTGATCAGTTGGTACATATTGGAGTGTTAATAGCTGTTTGGTTGGTAGTAACGGGACAAGTTGAAAGCTTTAAAGAGCAATGGACAATAGATAACCTTTCACACAAGCATGCGTTGTATATCCTGGCTTATATAGCAATCTTTAAACCAGCATCTGTTTTAATCTCTATGATCTTAAAACCATGGACGAGAGATTTAAAACCCGAAGACGACACCGACACCCTTAAATCAGCAGGGCAACAAATAGGGTATTTCGAACGGTTCCTTATGCTCACTTTTATACTATTGAGCCAGTATTCCGTAATTGGTTTTCTACTAGCAGCAAAGTCTGTCTTTAGGTTCGGAGACCTGACAGCAGCTCAAGATAAGAAATTAACGGAATACGTAATGTTAGGCACGTTAGCCAGTGTCACAGTGACGATATCAATAGGTCTATTCGTTATTTATACAGTTGGTAAGGTTACTATAAATTAAGTATTCTTCCTTTAGTCGTTCACCTAATCTATCCGCTTATGAATCAGTGTATCTAATAGATTAAAGTGTATGTCCCTTTAGCTATTTCTTTAGCTCATTAAGCAATTAGCCGATACCGCAGCAAGTCACTCTAACCCATACACCTGGAGTGATCCAGCTGGTGCAGGCATCACCGCCAAATCAGTCAGGTGATTTCACGGGGCATGGTGGTGACAGCGAAGCATTGAAAGCTAGATTAGACCCAATCAACAAAACATAGACCTCTAAACACTCACACAATCGGCTGCGTTTTCTTTTGTCCAACATCTAAATAGTACCTAGAGCTCTACTGTGAGAAGCAGCGCGAAGATATAGCCACGGAATAACATAATCAAGTGACGGAATCCGCACTCCTCTACACCCGCCTGCAACGTTTTTAGAGTTGATTCACCAGAGATCAATTAATTGACGGTACTCTCACTCCATCAGTCATGATCAATAAAGCGCGATATCACTTCACGGTCATAACCCTTTGATGCTAGATTTAGCTGAACGGTATAAGGATGTTGCGCCTGAGTTTCTCCATATTGATCGACCTCAAGCAACTCAAGCAGTTTTCCATGCTGCATCACCGCAACTTGTTCGCACATATATGACACCACAGCGAGATCATGGCTGACCAGAACGTAGGTCAGTGATAGTTCATCGCGGAGCCTGTTAAGCAAATTTAAAATTTCTGCTTGAATAGAGACATCGAGTGCGGAAGTCGGCTCATCAAGCAACAAAATTTCGGGCTCTAGAATTAACGCCCGAGCTATGGCGACACGCTGACGCTGTCCACCGGATAACTGGTGAGGATATCGAAACCGAAACTTACTTGGAAGAGATACCTGATCCATAACCCGGGTAATGCGCTGCTCAGTATCCTTTAACCCGTGAATGGCTAACGGCTCTGCCAGTATTTTATCAATAGTGTGTCTAGGGTGCAGGGATGCATACGGATCCTGAAAAACCATCTGTACCTTTTTATAGAAAATTTTGTTGCGTTGATTATTTAAGACCTGACCATCAAGAAACATCTCTCCGCCACAATGCTGGTTTAATCCGGCCAGCGCTCGTAAAATCGTTGATTTACCCGACCCAGATTCACCGACTAGACCAAAAGATCGCTGTGCAGGTACACTAAATGAGACTTGATTCACCGCTTTGACTAGGTCATCTCCGCTGCCAAAGTGAATCGATAAATTTTTAAGCTCTATTGCCGGTGTGATCTGAGTTTGCTGTTCCATCATCATACCAATTCACCTCGTGAGCCCAACGTCGCATTTAGCCAGCTATCCTGACGTTGTAACGTGGATAACGGTTGTCCTTTAACCACATTACTAGGTAAACAAGAGAGTAGCCCCTTTGTATACGGATGCTGCGCCTGCTCAAGCTTACTAGCCTCAATTTCCTCTACAATCCGTCCAGCGTACATCACCAGAATTCTGTCACAGAAACTAGCTACTAAGGGTAAATCGTGTGAAATAAGAATAAGCCCCATTCCCCGTTCTTTAACTAAATCATCCATTATCGCCAGTACCTGTAACTGGACTGTCACATCAAGGGCAGATGTCGGTTCATCGGCGATCAGTAAATCCGGATTTGAAAGTAGCATCATAGCAATCATAATACGTTGTCCCATCCCACCTGATACTTCATGCGGATAGGCTTTAAATACTCTTTGAGGATTTCTAATACGAACCGCTTCCAGCATATCAATACAACGTTTATAAGATTGTTTTTTAGAAAGTTTCATTTGAATCTGGCATGCCTCAACCATCTGCTTGCCTATGGTCATGACCGGATTCAGTGAATACTTGGGGTCCTGCATCACCATAGAAATGCGCTTTCCGCGGATCTCCCGATAGGCGCGAGTTGACAGGTTCTGCAGATTCAAACCGTCAAAGCGCAATTTGTCAGCACTGACATTTCCTTGGCTCAGTCCTAATAGTGCTCGCCCGGCCTGTGACTTACCGGAGCCTGACTCACCGACAATCGCGACTTTTTCGCGTCCCATATTAAATGAAATATTGCGAACAGCATGCACTGCACCATAAACAGAAGGAAATTCTACGTTGAGGTTTTCAACTTCTAGCAGATTGCCGTAAAGCTTGTTTAAATGACTCATCAATGTTGTCCTCCTGATTTTGGATCCAATACGTCTCTAAGCCCATCCCCCAGAAGATTAAAACCTAGTGCGACTATAAAAATAGCTAGTCCTGGAAAGGTTGCTAACCACCAGTAGTTCAAAATGTAGTCGCGCCCCTCGGCTATCATTGCCCCCCACTCAGGCATAGGCGGTTGTGCCCCCAGTCCCAGAAATCCTAAGCCAGCAGCGGTAAGAATAATACCGGCCATATCTAAGGTAACCCTAACAACCAAGGATGAAAGACATAGAGGCATAACATGCCCTGAGATAAGTCGCCAGTGCCCAGCTCCCTGTAATCTGGCTGCTGCTATGTAATCTGTATTACGGATTGTAAGTGTCTCTGCTCTAGCAAGGCGTGCATAGGCAGGCCATGAAGTAATCGCGATAGCAAATATGGCCGATTCTAGTCCGCGTCCCATCGCCGCCGCTAGAGAAAGTGCCAACACTAACTTTGGAAATGCAAGAAAAACATCGGTAATTCTCATCAATAGCACATCTATCCAACCACCGAAATAACCGGATACGGTCCCTATAACAAAACCCAAAATAGGCGCGGTGAAAATAACTATGCCGACAATAAGTAAAGTAATGCGGCTACCAATGATGATACGGCTAAAGACATCGTTAGCCTGACCGTCTGTACCAAACCAGTGCTCCATTGAGGGCGGCTGAAAACGGTTATTTTTAAGCTCTTGCCCTGTCAAGCCACTGGTTATCCCCTCTGGCGCGAGGTACGGAGCAAGTAGCGCTAGCAAGACTAACGCTATAACAATTACAAACCCTATCATTGCCAGCGGATTATGAAAGAAACGTAGCCAACCTACATAGCTGCGACCAAGCGCAGCCTGTGCTCTTGAGTCAGGAGTATCGGCTAATAACCATCCCTTTAAATCTGTCATATTAAAAACCCTTATATGTCTATCTGGCTCTTGGATCGAGAACTTTGTATAGAAGATCCGAGGTTAAGTTCAATAGAATAAATACCAGACCGACAACAATGGTTCCGCCAAGTACCGCGTTCATATCTGCAGCAAGCAGACTATCGGTGATATAACGACCTAGTCCAGGCCAGGAAAATACAATCTCTGTCAGGACAGAACCTTCCAATAAGGTTGCATAGGTAAGTGCGATAACTGTTATCAGTGGAACCAACGCATTTCCTAATGCGTGTTTCCAGATGATTGTCCGTTCAGATACCCCTTTTACCCTCGCAGTAATTATGTATTCTTGTTTGAGTTGCTCGAGCATAAATGAACGTGTCATACGGCTTAAGTATGCAATGCTGTAGTATGAAAGTAGAGATGCGGGCAAGATGATGTGTGAGAAAGCGTCCTTAAATGCGCCCCAGTCTTTAGCTAATATCGTATCAATCAGAACCATATTGGTCACTTTAGGCAGAGTATATTCATACATGACACTCAACCTGCCTTCAGGCGCCGAAACCCAGTCTAGATGCTGATAAAAAATCACAATACCTATCATTGCTAGCCAGAATATAGGAGCGCTATGACCGATCAGCCCGAATACTCGGGCCAAATTATCCGGCCACTTATTTTGATTTACAGCAGCAAATACACCAATAGGAACGCCAAACAACACCCCAAATAATGTGGCTAGCGTTGCTAATTCCAGAGTAGCCGGAAAATAGTTGAGAATGTCGTCAACCACCGAATTAGCTGTCCGTACCGAAGTGCCTAAATCCCCTTGAATCACACCATGAAGATAATAGATAAATTGAACCGGTATCGGTTTATCCAGACCCATTTCCAAGTAAGTTTTTTGGTAGAGCTCTTCAGGCGCTTTATCACCGATTACTGCAATAACTGGGTCGGTTGGCATCATACGACCGATAACAAAAGTAAGAACCAAAAGGCCCAGAACTGTTATTGCTAGCATACCGACAAAGTGAATAAACGGTTTTGCCTTCTTTGCTAAGGACGTGGGAGAAAAAGAGACGGTAGAAACACCGTCCCTGGTTACAGACTTCTCCATTATTTCTTCACAACGTCTTTGTATGAGTTGTTATCAAAGGATGGGCCAAGTATAAATCCTTCAACATCATCACGAACTCCAGCAACTTCCTGTTCTTGCATAATGAAAGCAAAAGGTGCTTGTTTCTGGTGTTCTTTCTGAATTTTCAGATACATGCTGGCACGCTTCGCAGCATCCGATTCAAGTACCGCAGATAATGTCTCTTTTGTCATTTCCTTTGGAGCGTATGCATTACGCCATGCAACAGGCTTAGATTTTGCGTCATCACTATTATCTAAGTTCTTAGCAAAAGTATCGGCGTTTGTGTGCGGGTCCTGATAATCTGGTCCCCATGCACCGAAAAACAGTTGATGCTTACGTGCACGATAGACGGTTAATACCTGCTTTCCATCCATAGGAATCAACTTAACATTGATGCCTGCTTTCGCAAAAGTTGTCTGGAAAGATTTTGCTGTATCAATACGAATCGGTGCATTTCGTACAATCAATTCGATATCAAAACCATCCGGATAACCTGCTTTTGCTAATAGCTTTTTCGCTTTTTCTACATCAAGAGAAAAAGGTTGGTCTTCAAGAGCACCAAGGAAGCCTTTAGGAAGGAAAGCTTGCTGAACTTGCCCACGACCTGCCCATACTGTTTCTTCTAAACCTTTATAATCGATCAGATATTTAAGCGCTTCCTGTACTTCTGGTTTAGCCAGAATCGGGTCTTTAAGGTTCATTGATAAGTAGTAAAGCGCACCCTTGCCTTTTTTCAGCAGGTCGATATGGTCGTTACTACTAACACTTTTTAACTGCTCTGTTTCCAAGTTACGGGCAATATCAATATCCCCTTTTTCCAGCAGAAGTTGTTGTACTGATGATTCTCCGATGTGTCGAATAAAGACATTTTTCATCTTTGGTGCGCCATCCCAGTAATCCTTGTTAGCACTTAAAACAACAATTTCAGACGGTTTCCACTGTTCGATTTTAAATGGACCAGAACCTGCGTAATGTGTACGTAGCCAAGCAAAGCCCAAGTCACCGTCTACTTCATGCTTCAACACTTCTTCCTTGTCAACAACAGAAGCAATGGTTGATGAGAGGCAGTACAGAACAAATGTTGGTGCGTACGCTTTATCTGTTTCAATGGTCAGTGTATCTAAATCAACTGCTTTGATTTTGTCTTTCACATTTTCAGCTGTGAAGCCAAATTGAGTTAAGATAAAAGCTGGAGACTTATCCAGGATAATGGCGCGTTGAAGTGAAAACGCCGCATCTTCGGCTGTCATCTCACCACCTGATGCAAACTTAATTCCCTTACGCATTTTAAAGGTAAAGACCTTGCCGTCATCACTGACTTCCCAGCTTTCAGCAGCAACACCGAAGATATTAGAGACATCGTTAGGATCATAGCCAATCAGACGGTCATAGCTATTCCCCACAATTTCAGCTCCCGAGAATTCAAAAACTTCGGCTGTGTCTAAAGTGATAATGTCATCAAACTGCCAGCCGACGACTAGTGAGTCTTTGGGAGTGCTAGCTGATGCTGTACCTGCTGTCATCGCTAATGCTAGACATGTTATTCCTGTTAACCGACGTATCCTATTTAAAAATAATTTCATTTTCCCTCCGGAAATATTCTATCCATGTTATTTTTGGCTATTGTTGTGCCATGAAATTTACTTCTACCTCTAAATTACTGTGTATTGTTAGTTCCTTACCTATACCCAGCGTTTAGTTCTTTATATTTATTCTGTACTTATGAAACTGAATAATGATGGAAGAGATCCGAGTCAGCTCAATCCCATATTTTTCTGGCTAGTGAGCGCATATTGTTACCAAAAATGGCTTCTATATCGGTCTGCGTATAGCCTCGTGTTTCAAGCAAGCCAGCGATTTCAAGAAAGTGTTCTGGGGGAGCATATAAAAGGTTCAGATAACCATCACTCTCATTGTCATAACCATGTCCTTTTGGCCACCAGTAACCGAGATCTAGTCCACTTGGTCCGGTATCTAATTGAGGATCGTAGACATAATCTAACCCTAAACCTACATGCTGAGGGCCAAGTAGCTGAACCAGGTAATCTATCGCTTCAACCATGCTTTGTGCACTGGCCTGAGGGCAGTTTAAAAACCTAGCGACTCCATTAATACAGACAACACCACCAGTTGCCGCACAGGCATGAAGCTGTTCGTCCGTATAGTTACGTCCATGCTCCGTCAGTGCTTTTGGATTACCGTGACTAATAATGACGGGTTTTGTGGAGTACTCAAAAATATCCATACTAGTGCGATACCCGGAATGAGATACGTCCATAAATAACTTGTTGGCGTTTATGGCATCTACAATTGTTCGACCCTTCGAGCTTAAACCAGGGTCGTCATCGTGACAGCCTCCGGCTAGAGAGTTGCTGCGGTTGTAGGCTAAATGTATCTGCCTTACTCCAAGCTGAGCGAACAGTCCCACCATCGCAGGGCTTTCACACAAAGGTATCCCGCCTTCTAGATCAAAAGAGATGGCCAGCTTTCCTTCACGCTGCGCGCGTTCCACATCAGAAAAATTATTTACTTGAATCAGAAAATCGAGTTCGTTGATACGTTTTCTAAAACCCGCGATAATCTGAATAATCTCTTCCAGCGGATTAAAATCCATGCCTATATTGATAGAAATATAATATGCGCCACAGTCAATATGTCGCTTTAATGATGCTAGATCGTACTCTGGGAAAAGAGGTACGCATGTATGTGCATCCCAAACGGGGGTTTTAGCCAAAGTTTGCTCCTGTGTCCTTCTTATGTATTATCATTTAATTGCTTAAATCAAAGGCTTGCATTCTCTCAGCTTATAATTGAATGCAATTCAAGTGCCAAGTAGAAAGCCCCGTAGAATAAGGGTTCACTAGATTTAATTGCACTGTGTAAAGACTTTAGGGTCATCTGGCGCACCAGATTAGAACATATATTCTATTTTTCTATTCAAACGGGCGAGGGACGTTACTACGAAATTTTAATTAGGGCAGGTCGTGATTTGCGAGAAGATCTTCTCGCTGAAGCAGGCGTATCCGTCAGCTATGAAACAAGCCGGTATTGGTGTAATAAATTTGGGCGGATTGAGTTTTTCTCGGTGGTTTCGTTTTCACTTGGCAAAGGCACCGTTTGCTGTTCGCATTTTACAAAAGTAGGCGAACGGGTGCCTTTACTAAATGGCCTAATATTATCGCCAGTTAAAAGATATTCTTCAAACAAATTTCTGCCAAGAAATAGGGTGAGTTTAAGCATCCCGAATAAGAAATTGCTCAATATCTACATCTTCAACCTGTGATTCAAGAAGGTATTGTTTCGCGTAATTCAAGTGAGTATTACTGCTTAAAAACAAGTTGAACACTTTCTTATCAATGTGATCATTTTCTGCCATGTTTTTCATGATACTTAATGCGGAAGATAAAGACTTAGCTTTTTTATAGGGCCTATCATCGGCTGTAAGTGCTTCAAAAATATCCGCGATAACTAATATTCTTTCGCCGATAGTTAAGTCCTTATCAGATAAACCTCGCGGATAACCAGTTCCTTTCAGGGTTTCATGGTGTGTTGACGCAAACCGCGGCACATTGGCTAACTCAGGAGGGAAAGGGAGTCCTTCTAGTATCTTTATAGTACTGACGGTATGCTCATTTATACGATATCTTTCTTCTTTGTTTAAGGTGCCTCTTCTAATGGAGAGGTTATAGAGCTCACCTTGATTATTTTGCAACTCTGGTGGCTGCAGCGTTATATTAAACTTAGCGTCGTAATTCGGTATTCTTTCCCAACTAATTTTGTGTTCAGGTTTATCATCAATCAACTTTTCAGTGACAGGTAGCACCGCATCAATTGTGGTTAACCGTCTTTCCTCAATAGGTGATAGCCCTACTCTAGCGTCAAAGTGCCTAACCCAAGTGACTTGTGCAATTTGATGTAACCTATCTATTTCGTCTTGATGCATTTCTTCACCACCAATATTGCATTTGGCAACGAACATAAAATCTTCTGCAAGTGATTTTTGTCGTTGTTTTAACTGGGTAACCAATTCCTCTATATTCGATGGTTGTTCGATTAGGTTTTGGTAGTACTCTAATTCGATATCTCTCCAAATAATTTCAAATCGTGTCCTAATCTCGTGAATACGGTTATAACTCGTTTCGAGCTTGCTGCCTTTATCTACGACATGCTCTGGCGTGGTGATTTTACCGCAGTCGTGTAACCAAGCAGCAAGTTTAAATTCTCGCTGTCGGTCTTGATCTTCAATAGTGAAGTCTTTGAAGTATGGTGATGTATCTTTGCTCGCTATATTAGCAAGCATTAATCCCAATTCGGGTACGCGATGACAATGTCCGCCTGTGTAAGGAGATTTATCATCGATAGCTTCAGCGATGAGTTCGACAAAAGAGTCCATTAGCTTTTGTTGTTGCGCTGCATGTTTAGCGATTGCTTTTGACATCTTAACTAATGAAGAAGAAAGGTCGTCTATTTCACGAATAGAGGACCGATGCCTTTTACCGAATTATATTTTCGGAGCATGATTTTTTCATTTTCTAGTGCGAGTTCGCGGATCGGTCGCACAATAGGATTAGCGAGAACCCAACATAATGGTACGAGAAGTAGAACGATGAAAGTTGTGATTGCAGTAGAAATATAAACGTCTTTTTTACTATCAGCTAACACGTCATCTGCATTGAGTACAATTGCAAAATATTGCTCTATTACGCCTGATAGAGGGGCGACAAAAAGCATTTTTTCTTTGCCATTTATTTCTCGCTCTTGCAATGTCCCGTAAATTAATGGGTCTTTTGAAGAGGTAATTAATTCAGTGTATGGGACAACGGTGGAGTGTGTTTTTGCTAAGCCAGAAAGATTATTAATCCACTTATTTTCCAAATACGCTTTATCGTCACCACTGAAATTTCGTAACGCTCGATTCATTAATGCGTGTAACTGACTATGTTTAGGGTGAAACAAGTACCTTAAATTACTATCAAATTGCACTGACTGGATATTAATGTCGTCTGTGATTTTTATCCCCGACAAATGGTAGATGCCTTGGCTATATCGTAAGGTAATATTGGTCTCTAAAGCTGCATAGACGTCACGTTTAAGTACGGCACTCAGTGCGTCTGAAACGGAAGATACTTCTAAAATGGTAATATTCGGGTAGCTCTTACGGAGTTCTGGAATGATCGACCACCCTTTTGGTATCGCAACGCTCTTGTATTCTAAATCGCTCATGCTACTAATCGTGGGAGTATCGTTCAGTGTGGCTATAGACATTTTCATATCCACAATGGGGTCTGAAAAAAGTCCCCAATCGCTGTTTGTACCTGTCCTGTATATGGGTGTCAGTATTTCAATATCGCCTGAGTGAAAATAATCAACTAAAGTGCCCCAAGAAACACCATTTACATATTCGATATCGAGTCCAAGGCTATGTGCGAGCATTTCTGTTTGCTCAACAATATAGCCTCTAGGTTTGCCGGCTATTGAATAATCAAGTGGTGCCCAGTCAGTTTCATTCGAAACTCTAATCGCAGGTAAATCTTCAATATACTTCTGTTCTTGTTCAGATAACGGTGTGGGAAGAATTATCCTATTTTTGTCGATTGAGCTGTTTATATTAGAAGCAGTAATGACACCTATTGAATCAAAAAGGTACACCTCGCTCTTACCAATAGATTTGTCTTGGTTCACTTGATTAGAAAGGAAACCGGACATCGTTGATAACGCGATATCGATCGCGACTACGTGTTTGGTTCCATCAATTTTCATTGAATAGGTTTGCCCTGGAGACTGCAAGTGTTGGAAGAGGTATGGCTTACTCTTTGTGGCTTTAATTGAACTCGCATTCTGAAACCAGGGTCTAACCGATGCGTCATATTCGCTAAAAACGGCTACTTCTCGGTTAGCTTCCCATTTTTCGTTTAGAAAAATAGTACGTTTTGAACGTTGTTGGTCGGATCCTTCAATAATCACTTTTGCATATCGGTCGGTAAGCGATGCTCCCAAATTTTGTCGAATTAACGGGCTAGCTTCTAAGTTAATAACTTCGTAAAAATCTCCGTTGTCTAAACCTATGTAAGCGGCATAAAATTCGTTGTTATTGCTAAGTAAATTGAAAAATAAGCTATCAACGGACGTGGTGATTATTTTCCCGTTTTGGGTCAATGAAGCATTATGAGCTAATATCTCTACGGAATGAGAGGCCTTAAAATTGAGCTCGGTGACATTTTCTTGAGTGTTTCGCGCGAAACTAGTCGCGTAAGCCGTCACTGCGTCTTTCGCCATGTGTGAAGAAAATATGTATTGTAATGAGATTGCTGTCGTTGCTGTTATGAGTGTTCCGAATACGAACACAAAAACAACAGTAACTCTTATAGAGATACTTTTTTTATAAAACCTAGCATGTCTGACCTAGCAAAATATGGCACGTTAGTGCTTATGAAAACAGTGACTTAATGTACTGTATTGTTGTTAACTAAAAGTGTAGGGCATGTATGGAGAAATGGGAAAGTTATCAATGATAAAGATGTATTTTGTTGGAATTTGGCTGGGTCAGATCAATTTTTAGGCGTGGGTATGCGTAGCACAATGGATGTGCTCAACTCGACTCCCCTTAAATCAGTGTTAAAGCAATGCGAGTAAAATTGCCCCTGCAGATAGCGCACCCTTGAGGTACTGGCCAGCAGTGTAGCTCGTGTCTTCCGTTTCTTCGATTTTTTCTGGGTGATCTAAACCAAGCGCACCATGGGTAAAAGATTCAACGGTGGTAGGTTTACCAAGGCCAGCTTCTTTTGCTTCCTTATCAATTTGCTGTAGCGCAGACAATAATGCTTTGCCTTCATCAGAAAGAGATACTTTGTTTTGTTCCACTTTTAAAGGCGTGAACGACTCCTTTGCTTCAGATGGCAGAGATGGAGTATTCGTTGCTTTCACTTGAGTCGCGTGTAGTGAAGAAGCATTATTATTTCCAACTGGCGTCATAGGTGGCCTCAATGAAATCTGCTTGTATATTAGGTATCGACATAAGCGGCAAAAAGTTTAATATAACTTTGCCACTTTCTATATGTATAATGTTTAAGCAATAAATAGACCAATATGTAGAGTGTATTAATTTTTTCTATATATTCTTATCATGAAATCGGCTTCACATGTAAATATTGTTTCATTCTGCAACCGTTGTTTCATTGAGTCGGTTGCTTTCCATGCGAATGGTGTCATTTGCAGTAGGTCAAAGGAGTCAGAATTGTCTAAATTGAGTTGATAGCTTAGCTTTTCTTCATGCTCTAAGTTAAAGCCGTCGATGTTTTCAGGAGCCTCTTCATGTAAGCGTACCTCATCATAGATTAGAGCACGCAGTTGGTACAGGTGCCTTGCGGCAGGCGTTACCGTAACAACAACTCCGTTGTCGGCTATGCAACGATTCATTTCTTCAATATTACATGGCGCGTAAATACGTAAGATCAAGTTCAATGATTGGTCTACAAAAGGCAAGTTTTGACTTGAAGCAACGGAAAAGTGGCAAAGGGGGTACTTTTTTGCCGCATACCGAATAGCCACCTTGGAGATATCTAAACCATAAACATTTGTGCTATGGCCTGATTTCGTGATTTGAGATTCGAGTTCATTTGTATAATAACCCTCTCCACAGCCAATATCTAATATCTGATAATTTGTGTCGATTAGTTTTTCTTTGCAGATTTGTGTGATTTTTTGCTGCAACTTAGCGTAATGACCATTATTTAGGAAACGCCTTCTCGCCTGCATCATTTCGGAGTTGTCTCCGGGATTTTTAGATCGTTTTTTATTAGCAGGAATTAGGTTGACGTAACCTTCTTTGGCTATATCAAATTGGTGATTATTAGCGCACCGGTAAAACCGTTGTTCTAGATTCAGTTTTTCAGAGCAAAGTGGACATTGATAAAGCATGATTGACTTGAATTAAGGGGGATTTATGAATTGTAACGCTACTAGCAAGTTATTTCGAGCTTATCGATGATTAAACGAAAGTTCCCCCCAAAAGAGGGGGGACCAAGATACATAAAAATTACTTTACGCTCACTTCCGTTATTAGTTGGTAGCTTTCATCTGGTTGAAGTGTTTTGCCTGTTTCTAAACTGCTTGCATGATAAGTTGATTCGACACATAGCATTGTGTTGTAACCATCATCAGCCATATCACCCATCGATTTAGCCCCGTCTACCCACGGGTTCCAAATTACAGCTGAATTATCTCCCTTATTTTTTATCACGATAGTACGGCTGTTTTTGGGATCAGTAATTTCGATAGTATCTTCAGGTTGCGTATATACACGGTCAACGGTATCCGTTAACTGAAGTTGAGTGCTACCTTGACATACTTTACTGTCTTGAAGGCTGTCGGTATATTCTGGACCCATACCTGTAGTCACAGATTCGCGAATATCAGCAACATTAAAATAGGTATGAAGTGCACCAGAAAACTGCCACGCTTTATTGTCAGTATTGCTTACCTCGAGCGTGACTTTTAGTTTCTCAGATATTTCCACATATAGACGAGCTTGGAAAGTATAAGGCCAGATTGCCATTGTTTCTTGGCTCTCTTCAAGACCTAAACAAATGATAACCCCGTGCTCTGTTTCTCTGTGTTCAACTAAATGCCACAAACTTGTCCGGGCAAAGCCGTGCGCAGGAGCCGCAATTCTACCAAACCATGGCCAGCATACCGGTATGCCACCGCGAAATGCTTTGGCAGGATCGAACTCGGCTTTTTCGCTAAGCCAGATAACATCTGCTTGGTCAGTTGGCTTGAATGAAAGAACATGCCCGCCGTGTAGAGATATGTCAGCGGTCGCTTTAGGGTGAGCAACACGAATGATCTTAATCCCACCTTTTTCAACAACAGTAACATGATCGGCTAGAGGGCCGATAACAGGAAGATATTTTTCCATTTGGGGATTCCTTTCTTAGAATGATAGAAACAAAAAAGGCGACACAATGGCCGCCTTTTCTTATGCTTTCAAAGAAAGCCTTAAACTAATGCTTACTTAGAGATGTGAGCGATTAGGTCAAGAACTTTGTTTGAGTAACCGATTTCGTTATCGTACCAAGATACAACTTTAACGAATTTGTCAGTTAGAGCAACACCAGCAGCAGCATCAAATACTGAAGTTTGAACTTCACCGATGAAATCTTGAGAAACTACAGCGTCTTCAGTGTAACCTAGAACACCTTTAAGCTCGCCTTCAGATGCTTCTTTCATAGCAGCACAGATTGCTTCGTAAGATGCAGCAGTCTTAAGGTTAACAGTAAGGTCAACAACAGAAACGTTTGCAGTTGGTACGCGGAAAGCCATACCAGTTAGAAGGCCGTTTAGTTCTGGAAGAACAACGCCTACTGCTTTAGCAGCACCAGTTGAAGATGGGATGATGTTTTGAGAAGCACCACGGCCACCACGCCAGTCTTTAGCAGAAGGACCATCTACAGTTTTTTGAGTTGCTGTAGTAGCGTGAACTGTAGTCATAAGACCAGATTCGATACCGAACTTGTCGTTAAGAACTTTAGCAACAGGTGCTAGACAGTTAGTAGTACAAGAAGCGTTAGAAACGATATCTTGACCAGCGTAAGTGCTGTCATTTACGCCCATAACGAACATTGGAGTTGCGTCTTTAGAAGGACCAGTAAGAACAACTTTCTTAGCACCAGCAGTGATGTGTTTACGAGCAGTTTCGTCATTTAGGAAAAGACCAGTAGCTTCAGCAACAACGTCAACGTCGATTGCATCCCACTTAAGATCTTCAGGGTTGCGCTCAGCAGTTACACGTACTGTTTTACCATTTACAACAAGGTTGCCATCTTTAACTTCAACTGTACCGTTGAAACGACCGTGAGTTGAATCGTATTTTAACATGTAAGCCATGTACTCAACGTCGATAAGGTCGTTGATACCAACAACTTCGATGTCAGCGCGCTCTACAGATGCACGAAATACAAAACGACCGATACGGCCAAAACCATTAATACCTACTTTGATAGTCATTATTTGTTGCTCCACAACTTTTTTCTGATGAAATATAAACTGGTTGTAAAATTACAGAATACCGTAATTATCTGCAACAGATAATCGTTCTTATCTTGTTCAAAGTCAAAAAATAAATACCTTTTTTGAACTTAGTTTCATGAGCGACTACTTTTTGCTACCAATTTACAAAAATTTGTTACTTAGGATGCGATCATGAAGGTCTCGGAAAGTAATTGCAACCCCCTGAGCGGTAGTTCAAGTTAAAGTTTATGTGCTACAACGCAACAAAAAGGTAAGTTTTTGTTATAAAATCGATCAATAATGTTAAAAAACCAATAAAGGTCAAATGAATTGTTATGAAAAACAAAGTGGTAAAAACCGAACAAGAGTGGCGTAACTCATTGACAGAAGAAGAGTTTCAAGTGTGTAGACAGCGAGGTACAGAAGCACCGTTTTCTGGAGTCCTGTTGCATAATCGCGAAACAGGAGAATATTTTTGTACTTGTTGCAATAAACCGCTGTTTCACTCAGACAATAAGTATGACTCTGGTTGTGGTTGGCCGAGTTTTGACGCGTCAATAGACGATTCGGCCATCAGATATTTAGAAGATACGAGTCATGGTATGAAACGAGTGGAAATCCGCTGTGCCGATTGTGATAGCCATTTAGGTCATGTTTTTCCCGATGGTCCGAAAACAACGGGTGAAAGGTACTGTGTTAATTCAGTGTCGTTAACTTTCACCAGAAATACAAAAAACGCTGAATAAGCCAGTTTTTTTGTATTTTTATTTCAATTTAGAGTTTATATGGTCATTGATGGTATTTAAGAAGTGCTTTTCGGTACTTTGTTGATTAAAGATGTCTTGTAATTATTGTCTTCGATCGCGTCAATTATTTCTTCTGCGACCTCTTCTAGCTGCTCTTTTTTCTCTGAGGAGAAGTTATAGAGAACCGTAAGATCTCTTTCTGAAGCGACAGGTACTCCAAATTCTTTACTGACTATAACCCATACATAAGCACGTTCAGATCTTTTGAGTGCGTGATTTACGCTCGCTAATGCCTCTAGAATCTCTATGTTGAGCGTTTCCTCATCACTCAGTTTTAATGCGTTGTTTAATAGATTGACTGTTTTTTCTCTATCACGAGTGATGTAATAAGTGGCGAGTGCGTATTGCAGTTCTGCGGTATTGAGCTTACCGCTCTTTTCTAGTTGCAAAAACTTACGGATGGCACTTTGTTGACCTTGGGTCCATAAGAAATAGAGGGCTTCAGGAGAGTCATGTGTTGATAACTCAGCAAGTAAGCGTTTTTCTTCATCTATCGAGTGCAATAGAGCATTGAAACGTTTTTCTTTTTTATCTCCTGTTTTACTAGGCTCAATTTGCGCCGCTAATTGCAGACACTTATGGTAGGCTTTAACGAAGTGGAACTCTTGTATCATGTTGCTATCGGTAGGAGACTCTAGAGTTTCTTTACGGTGCCAAATCAAATCTGTTCTGTTTACACGACACTGACCATCATCCATGTTTAGTTGATCGCAGCGTAGGTCTGGATTTTTATCACACAGTTTATTCGTGTTTATTCTGCCTTCAAAGCAACCGAACAAAACTAGGCAAGAAGAAAGCAATACGATGTTATTTTTTGTTTTCATATTTAATGCTTGTGATCAATTACAACAATTCAGCCACTGACGATTGACTATCTATAAAGCGTAGCTAACTTGATGTGTTGTGCAAAGTCAAGAAAAGGAAATCATTGCTGTGAATACACAAGAATTGTTAGATGCTATTACGCCCGAAGCTTATGAAAGATTACAATATGCGGTTGAGACAGGTAAATGGCCAGAAGGTACATTGTTAAGTCAGGAGCAAAGAGATTCCTGCATGCAAGCGGTTATGTTATATCAAGCGAAATACAATACTAACCCAGAGCATATGTCTGTTGCTGCTGGTGGTGAAATAAAGCTCAAATCTAAAGCTGAATTTAAAAAAGATTTATCTTCAGGTGAGGAAGATATTGTTAGGGTTAACGTGAACGATTAATTTTTATAGTCATTTCTATGAGAAATCGTGTTATCCCCACGAAAGTGGGGATCTAATGCCAATTAAATTTGCCTTTTCACGGCAATGAAAAGGTGTTTAAGTGTTAACTAAGCAGTCTTACACAAAGGTGAGGAGCTTATTGTTAAAGTGACATTTCATTACGTAACACTTTTTGCATTTCAGTTTTTATCTCTTCGTATTTGAGATTCTGACTAAGAAGATAATGCAATTTCGCTAGAGCTGCCTCTGGCGTCATATCATAACCGCTAATGACCCCTGATTCTGCAAGGGCACAGCCCGTTGCATACCCACCCATATTTACTTTTCCTGCTAGGCATTGAGTGAGGTTTACGACAATAACACCTCTGTCTGACGCTTCTTTTAAATGGGCTAATAGTTCAGGATTTTGAGGAGCATTACCTACACCAAAGGTAAGTAGAATCATAGCATTTACAGGCTGCCTCAGTGTATTTCGAATAACTTCATGAGAAATTCCAGGATACATTGTAATTACACCTATTGGTTGAGGTGTGATTTTATGGACCTTAAACTCTCCTTCTGGCTTGAGATCAACCGTTACTCCATTGCCAACATGAATATTGATACCAGCTTCAAGTAGTGCCGGGAGGTTGGGTGATGTAAACGCATTGAAGCCATCGGCATGAGATTTAGTACTTCGATTCCCGCGCATTAATTGATTATTAAAGAAGAGAGTAACCTCATTTATAGGATAGTTAGCTGCAATATGTAGTGCGTTCAGCAGGTTGGCTTGCCCATCAGAACGAAGTTCGGCCAATGGGATTTGTGAACCAGTTACAATGACGGGTTTAGCCAAATTTTCAAACATAAAAGAAAGTGCAGACGCGGTAAAGGCCATCGTATCGGTGCCGTGCAAAATGACAAAACCATCATACTTGTCATAGTTTTTCTTTATGTCATTTGCAATAAACTGCCAGTCAGCAGGAGACATATCGGAGGAATCGATCAGGGGATCATATTCATGGATAGTGTAACTCGGCATTTCTTCACGGTGAAATTCAGGCATACCAGCAAGTTGCTTTTCCATAAACCCAGCAATTGGGACGTAGCCATGTTCCGATTTTTGCATTCCTATCGTGCCACCTGTATAGGCGATATAGATATGTTTTTTCATTGCGTTCTTAATTTTATGATACGAGTTGTGGCGGATTATATGCTTAAGTTAAGCAAATAAAAATAGGTGCACGAGGCACCTATTGAATCTTATCCAGCTTCTATGCTAGCGAAGCAGTATTAGAACTATTTTACTTCACAGGTTAAACAGAGTGAATAATAGCCTTTCGGGTCATTTAAAGTACTTAGCAGCTCAGTATCGGCTATAAGCTGATTAGAGATTGGCTGCAGAGCTTCTGGTAACATGGCTGAGAGATTAATACCTAACGATGCACCAAGATTATCAGACAATTGCTGCAAGAACTGCTCTGTTGTTGACAGTGGTTCTTCCACCCAATAAAGATTGTACTCTTCAACATTGGCTAATTCTGCTGCGACCTTGATTGCATCATCAAAATCACCCATCTGGTCAACTAAACCGGCGTTCATTGCATCAAAACCTGTCCATACCCGCCCTTGAGCAATGTTATCTACATCGTCTACCGATATTCCACGGCTCTGACCTACTAGCCCAATAAATCGTTGATAACCATTTTCAATACCTAGCTGGAATGCCTCGCCAGCTTTGTCTGGGATACCTCGGGTTATACCTATCCCAGAAAATGGCGTGGTTCCTACACCATCACTGTATATACCGAGTTTATTTAATCCTTTTTCAAAGGTGGTAATGACGCTGAATATTCCTATGGAACCGGTTAGTGTCGTTGGCTGCGCAATAATTTTGTCGGCACCCATCGAGATCCAATAGCCTCCAGATGCTGCAATGCTCGACATAGATACGACAACGGGTTTACCTGCCGCTTTTATAGCTTCGACTTCATTACGTATAACCTCAGAAGCAAAGGCGCTACCACCAGGGCTGTCTACGCGCAGCACCACGGCTTTAACGTTGTCGTCATTCCTTGCTTCTCTTAGTAGCGCAGCAGTGGTGTCGCCCCCGACTGTACCGCGAGGTTGTTTGCCGTCCATTATCGTACCGCTTGCAACGACTATAGCGATGTCATTCGAGCTGTGTTGGTATTCTTGAGTGACGGTGTCTCGATATTCGTAATAACCAATGGCTTTGTAACTGTCTTTTCCTTTTGCCCCAAAGGCGTCGGCCATCGCTTGACGGATCTGATGTCTAGTGGCTAATTCATCAACAAGCCCCAGTTTTTGGCTAAGTTTGGCTAGATCACCGTTAACCCCTTTAAGACTGGCCAAAAATTCATCCATAGACGGATTTATGGATTTTGTATCTATGTTTCGATTTGAAGATACGTCGTCAATATATGCCGCCCATAATTGAGTTAACCATGCACTAGCTGACTCTTTAGCGTCACTGGACATGTTATCGCGTATAAACGGTTCAATCGCTGATTTGTATGTACCGACTCTGAATACATGCGTATTGACATCCATTTTTTCTAACAAAGTTTTGTAGTAAAGAGGATAAGTGCCATACCCAGTAAGCATGACAGCGCCATCCGGTGCCATATAAATTTTATCGGCGTAGCTCGCCAGATAATATTGGCTTTGGTTGTAAAAACTACTGATGGCGTAAACCGGTTTGCCAGTTTCCTTGAATGCATTTATTGCTTTAGCAATATAGCGCAGCTTAGTAAGGTTTGTTTCAGGTAGTTCCCGAAGGCTAATAATCAATCCGGATATTTGGTCATCATCGGCAGCGTAACGGATAGTATCCACGATATCAAAAAGCACGTTTTCTTTTGGTAGCTCTTGACCAAACAAAGAACCGGTAACCGAATCCATTGGATTAATATATCGTCTCTGTTCGACTATAGGGCCAGAAAGGTTAAGTACCAGAGCCGAGGCTTCTTTGACTTGAGGTGGAGCGCTTATTTGACTTGACTGAGTGTAACCTAAATAGATCACGCCAATAATAATAAAGAAAAACAGATTAAAGATAGCAAGGCGAATGAAGTTGATGATCTTCCAAACCCATTTGAAGATGCCACCGATAAATTTGAATATTTTTTTCATATCTTCCCCACAGGTGCAATTCGCACATGCTTACAAAGAGTTAAGTTGAGTGCGTTAATCCTACGTCATAATCACAAAAAATACATCTTACATTGATCAATGTTGCACAAATGTAAACAGTTGTTTGATTTCTGATCATAGAGTGAATATTCTAGTTTGACCATAATTAAAACAGAGCGCAGCATCCGTTGACGCATCTATGAGCAGAAGTGAAACGATTATGTATCCAAAATTATTACAGCCTCTCGATTTAGGTTTTACGCAGTTGAAAAACCGCGTACTGATGGGATCTATGCATACTGGCCTTGAAGAACATAAAGAAGGGCTAGGAAGACTAGCTGCTTTCTACGAAGAGCGCGCAAAAGGTGGTGTTGGACTGATAGTTACAGGTGGTTTTTCGCCAAACTTTCGCGGCAGGCTCCATCCGCTAAGCGCAGAGTTTAGTAAACCTAAACATGCTAAGGCACACCAAGTCGTGACCGAAGCGGTACATAGACAAGGTGGGAAAATTGCTTTGCAGATATTGCATGCTGGGCGATATGCCATGCATCCACTGTCGCAAAGTGCCTCAGGAATGAAAGCTCCGATATCTAAATTTGCGCCAAGTGAAATGAACGAGAAGCAGATTAAGAAGACCATCGAAGCCTTTGCTAATAGTGCATCGTTAGCTCAATTGGCTGGTTATGATGGTGTTGAAGTGATGGGCTCGGAAGGATATTTGATTAACCAGTTTATTTGTAAACGTACCAACATGCGTTACGACGAATGGGGTGGGACCTATAAAAAACGGATGCGCTTTCCATTAGAAATCGTCAAAGCGATTCGCAAAGTTGTAGGGGAAGACTTTATTATTATCTTCCGTCTTTCTATGCTCGATTTGGTAGAAGAAGGCAGCACGTTTGAAGATGTGATTATGTTGGCAAAAGCGCTAGAAGACGCAGGTGTCACTATCATTAATAGCGGCATAGGTTGGCACGAAGCGCGCATTCCTACTATTGCTACTCAAGTTCCAAGAGCGGCATTCACATGGGTAACGGAAAGACTCAAACCGCACCTTAAAGTCCCAGTTGTTGCCTGTAATCGAATTAATACCCCCGAAGATGCAGAACGAGTACTTGAAGCAGGCCATTCGGATATGGTTTCTATGGCTCGCCCTTTCTTGGCAGATCCAGAGTTTGTTGCTAAAGCGACGCAAGATAAAGCGCATCTAATTAATACCTGTATTGGCTGTAACCAAGCTTGTTTGGACAATATATTTCAAGGCAAAAGAGCAAGTTGTCTAGTGAACCCAAGAGCTTGTTACGAAACTGAAATTCAGATTCAACCCGCTCATACGGCTAAAAAAGTAGCGGTTATAGGTGCTGGGCCTGCAGGGCTTTCTGCCGCAACGACAGCCGCAGAACGTGGTCATCATGTTGATCTGTATGAAAAAAACGATCGTATTGGTGGTCAGTTCCGTCTGGCAATGCAGATTCCGGGTAAAGAAGAATTTAGAGAAACTATCCGATATTTTGCCAATCGACTCGACGAGACAGGGGTTAATCTCAAGCTCAATTGTGAAGCGAAATTCGATGATTTAGCCGGTTATGATGCAATTATTATGGCATCGGGAGTTGTACCTAGAAAACTTAATATTGAAGGGATAGATAACCAAGACAAAGTAGTTGATTACCAAACGTTGATAAGAGAAAAGACACCGGTGGGTAATAAGGTTGCCATAATTGGTGCGGGTGGTATTGGTATTGATGTAGCGACTATGCTAACCGAACCACAGGGGCATGATCTCAACGATTGGCTACATGACTGGGGCATAGATACCGACTTGACCCACTCTGGTGGTTTATACCCTCACCCAGAACCTATTAGTGATATGACCGTTTGGGTACTGCAACGACGTAAGAGCCGTGTTGGTAAAGGGCCTGGAAAAACCACAGGTTGGATTCATAAGCGTACGTTGGAAAAGAGAGGCGTCAACCTAATGGGGGGCGTGAGTTACGAAAGTATTGATAACAAAGGCTTGACGATAAACAATCGTGGGAAAAAAGAGCTTCTAGACGCAGACAAGATAGTTATTTGTGCAGGGCAAGAATCGGTTCGCCCGTTTGAAGATAAATGGTCAGATCTGAAAGATAAACTGCACATTATCGGAGGAGCCGATAAAGCAGGTGAGCTCGATGCAGTAAGAGCAATACGTCAAGGGTTAGAGGTCGCATTGAAGATCTAAATCTTGATTCAAATCTGAAATGAGTGTAATAGTATTAATAACTATTCTCATTAACAATGATTCATGAGAGCCGTGGTTCTTTTGAATCATTGTTCTGTTTAAAACATAGAGGCGTATATGGATGCACTGGAGTTATTACTAAACCGTCGATCAATAGCCAAATTATCAGAACCAGCCCCAAGCGGTACCGTGTTAGAAAACATCATTAAAGCGGGATTAAGAGCGCCTGACCATGGTGGATTAACGCCTTGGCGGTTTGTAATATCGCAGGGTAAAGGCTTACAAAAATTAGCGGATATACTGGTTAGTGCGGCCAAGGCAGAAAATAGTGCACAGTCGGTTTTAGATAAACTAGCGAAGGCCCCTTTTCGAGCGCCAATGGTGATAACAGTTATTGCTAAGGTAACCGATCACGAGAAAATACCACTAATTGAACAGTATTTGTCTGCGGGATGTGCAGCACAATCGATGCAGATGGCAGCGGTAGCTCAAGGATTTCAAGGTTTTTGGCGTTCAGGGCCTTGGATGTTTCATCCTGCTGTTCACGAAGCTCTCGATTTAGGCGAAGGGGATGCAATTGTCGGCTTTTTATATTTAGGCACGCCAGGCTGCTCTCCAATGAAGGCACCTGAGCGAGATTTGACTAAATTTGTACAATATCTGTAACCAGAATAACGAAAACACTGTATGAATTGACAGTAACTATTGCATTGTAAGGGCTAGATTCGTTAATCTAGCCCTTCTTATTTTTTGTAGTGGATAAAAGTGAATGGCGCGACTATTTATTGCTGAAAAACCGAGCTTAGGTAGAGCAATAGCAGCGGCATTGCCTAACCCGCAAAAAAAGATCAAGGTTTTATACGTTGCGGCAATGGCGATGTCGTCACTTGGTGTATTGGTCATCTTCTTGAGCAAGTAGAGCCAGACGCCTACGATGAAAGGTACAAAAAATGGAATTTGGCCGACTTACCTATTGTTCCAAATCAATGGCAATTAAGACCGAGAAAAACCGCAAGTAAACAACTTACCGTAATAAGAAAACTGCTCAAAGAATCTAGTCAAATAGTCCATGCTGGTGACCCAGATAGGGAAGGTCAGTTGTTGGTCGATGAGGTTATAGATTACCTTAAGGTTAGCGCCAGCCAAAAGGCCTCGATTGACCGTCTGCTAATTAGTGATCTGAACTTACCGGCAGTGAAGCGCGCGTTAAGCCAAATGCGCAGCAACAAGGAATTTATCCCACTTTCGGTTTCTGCTTTAGCACGCTCTCGTGCTGATTGGTTATACGGGATGAACATGTCTCGCGCTTATACTTTATTGGGCCAAAAAGCAGGGTATCAGGGTGTTTTATCTGTTGGGCGAGTTCAAACCCCAGTACTAGGTTTGGTTGTTCGTCGAGATGAAGAGATAGAAAACTTTGTCGCGAAAGACTATTTTACTTTGCACGCCTTAATACCTTATAGCGATACTGCTTCAACCATTGATATTAGAGCCCGTTGGAAACCGAGTGAGGCCTGCCAACCATGGCAAGATGAAGAAGGTCGGGTTTTAAACCGTAAACTAGTCGAGAATGTCGCGAATAGAATAGCTAATCAACCCGCCATTGTTTCAGAGTCCGAACAGAAACAAACGAAGCAATCTGCGCCGTTGCCTTATTCATTGTCTGCTTTACAGATTGATGCGTCGAAACGGTACGGTATGAGCGCTCAAGATGTATTAAATACCTGCCAGTCTTTGTACGAAAAACATAAGCTTATTACTTACCCTCGGTCCGATAGTCGCTATCTACCAAAAGAGCATTATGTTCAAGCGGCTACGGTCGTTTCGGCTGTCGCGAACAACGCCAAAGAGTTAGGGAGTGCGGTCACTGGCGCTGATTTGTCTATTCGCTCAAAGGCGTGGAATGATAAAAAGGTAGAAGCGCACCACGCCATTATCCCCACACCGAAAAAAGCGTCTGTAAATGGTTTATCTGGCAATGAAATGAAGATTTATCAACAGATAGCTAGGCAATATTTAATGCAGTTTTATCCATCTGCGGTGTATGCAGAAGCAAAACTGGTTTTTGATATAGCGGGTGGTTGTTTCATTGCCAAAGGACGAAAACTGGTCGAACCGGGCTGGAAAGTGCTTATTGGCAAAGACAGTCAAGATGAGTCAGGGTTTGATATGGTTCCTCCTCTAAAGAAAGGTACTCAACTGATCTGTCGAGAAGGGGCAATACAAGAGAAAAAACCGAACCTCCAAAGCATTTTACTGAAGCGACTTTACTTCAAGCGATGACGGGCATAGGGCGTTTTGTCGAAGACAAAGAGTTGAAAAAAATCCTAAAAGATACAGATGGCTTGGGGACAGAAGCAACAAGAGCGGGAATTTTAGACACGCTTTTTAAGCGAAAGCTTTTGATTCGTCAGGGTAAGTCTATATTGGGTAGCCAAGCGGGAAGAGGGTTGATTCATGCCTTACCAAATGAGTCGACGTTTCCGGACATGACCGCACATTGGGAACACCAATTACAAGGCATGGCAGAAAGAAACCAAGCCTATCAGCCTTTTATGTTAGGCCTTGAGCAAAAACTAGCGTTGTTGATGGAAGGGGTAAAAACCAATCCAGTGCCTAGCTCTTTACAAGGATTGCCTCAAGTAGAGCGCCCGAAAAGTCGTCGTAATTATAAGTTAAGTCGTAAAAAAAGCCCCCGTATCCACGAGGAGCTTTAGTCGTCCAGTTTAGAAGTTAATGTAACCTAAACACATCATCATACATTTCACCTCCAGTTGAATCGTTGAAGTACGCTTTAATAGCAAAGTAGCTGCCATTGTGTTCATCGGTAATCGTCATTATTCCGCCAGCAGTATTATCGTTCTCTATCGTAAAGGCTATCGCCCCAGTCACACCAGCATCATCACTAAATACCCAATTGAATCGAGTGCCATCGTTAAACTCACCAGTACCATTGCCTCTAAATATCATTGCCTCATCTAAAGCCGTAAAACTATTATTTATACGGCTATCATCAAGGCTACCGACTGCAAACGTTACCCTAGTATCAAATTGGCCATCGGTTGGCAGCAAAGAATGGAAATTGCTTGAACCGGTTACGATACAACTTGCTGCGGTACCGTAGTAACTTGCAACAGAAATAAACGTAGCGTCTGATGGTGCAGTCCACTCTTCGTTACCTGTACTGCAATCCGTTATATCTAGATTCATGCTTTCGTGCAAAGTAAGTGTTTTACCGGTGATTACGCTATCTTCAGTCACGTAGTACGCGACTGAAATAACGTCGGTATTGTCTTGCAAAAGTACCATCTGATCGAAAGTTGTTGTACTGTCCGAACTCTTGATCTTAAGCACTTCATAGTCCATTCCATTATAGGACTCAGTTTCCAATACCCACTGACCAATGACTTCAAGTAGATCGTCTTCGTACAGCATCAAAGACTTGTCGTCATTGAAGTAGAACGTCATTGCTGTTTCATCGGTTGGCATGGTCGCTACAAAACCATTAGGGTAGCGCATAGCGAAGGTTGGTAGCGTTTCACCAAGAGCGGTTTGATAGGTTGCGACCTCGGCTATAAATGAAGACAAGTCGTTAATATCGCTTAATGTCGGGAACACGGGCGTCTCGGATGGCTCTTCGACGATGATATTATTGTAAATATCATCTCGAGCGGTTTGACCATATAGGTATAAAGGTTCATCATCTTGCGTTCCAGCTGGTTGTATTTCGCCGCGGTATACAAGTCCGTCATAAACACTAAATAGTAACGTGGGTTCGTCACCATCTTCAGGGTTAACGTCTTCCAGTGCATCGCTAATAGTGGTTGTAATGGTGAACGTGATCATATCTTCAGTTCGGTGATTTATTAAATCCCAATCTCCTACTGCAAGCAGTTCGGCCGTGTTATACATATCTCCTTCTTCGTAAACAAAACGATAGTAATAGGCGGTTTTTATACCACTAGCGTTAACAAGTTCTACGCAAGTAGTTTCTCCGATTGCTATGCAAGTGATAGCATCTGGACCACCATCGATATAGTTATTGACTGGATCTGGTTGTTCAGGGTCACGAATGATTTCCCCAATGGTCGTGCTTGTAGGGGCTGAGACAAACAATTGATTTAAGGTTGATGCCGTTCCATCCAGGTCATCGTCGTAACCTTCACCAACTTGTCTTACAAACGGAGTGTCATCCCACAAGTAGTAGATATCGTCATTACTTGTGAATTCCAACTCAATGCGCTTAGCTCCGTCACTAAAATCGTTATTATAAGCGTAATCTTCAAAATCAAATGCTTCGAGTCCAGCAACACCATCAATTATGTATTCTCGATCGAGAGCTTCTATTAAACCAGTCATGGAATAACTTGCTTCTGGAACACCTTCAGGGTGAGCGTTTAACTGGTCGTTTGCCATGTTAAATGTATAGCCTAACGGTAGTACCCATCCACTGTCTGACAAAACAATGTCTTGATCGAAATCTAAACTTAGTGGATCGAGAGATTTGCTTGGTAAAACCTCACTGACATCGTATAGAGATAGGTTATCATCACTTGTGGTAAATGTTTCTTGATAAAGATGCCCATCGTCTTCCCAGAAAGAATAAAGCGTTCCGGAATCTTTTATCAAATCGATGATGTTAGTGGTGTCTGTTGGGTCGATAATGACGGGTTCTGTGTTGCTTCTTTCTGTAGCATAAAACTCACTATAAGTAGCACCGTCATCGTCGGTCCATGTCTCGAAAACTAGGATGGAATAACTATCCGCATCGCTACCTAGAATCGTGATATATTCGATTCCACCGTCGTCATGGGTAATTTTAATAATACCTTGATCGGTCAACTCCCACTGATAGGTACGAATATCACCGGCTGAACGGTCGTAAGTAACAGTGCCATCACTGTTAAATATGTAGCCTCTATATTCATAATCATTTCGTTTACGATATAGAGATATACCTTCTACCATAGCCGTATCAAGCTGACTATAGCCACAAGCTGTGCTAGTGGTTACGAATTCGCTGTATTCGAGAGGTGAATCGCTGGTTCCTTCTAAATAAAGATCGCTGCAATCAGCTGGTTGATTGCTTAGTTCACTTAAACGAATCGACGCTAACGACTCATCCAAGAAGAACTGCCCTAAACTACTGGTCCAACTAAACTCAGTCGGGTTCGTGTTGATATCATTGATAGTCACTTCTTCTCTAGAATAAGCGTCCCACCAGTTCCAGACATTGTTTGGGTCGACGGGTTTGGCAACAAATAGGTGATTATTCGTATTGTAAACCAGCCAGCCATTGGTAAGGCCATCGTCCGTTAAGGTGACAGATAGTTTTTCATAATCACCGTTTGTTAGATCACTGTTGTTGGTTACCAGATACCATTGAATAGGTTGATTATTATCGTCATATCGGAAAGAACCGTTTGGACTGATAGATATATTAGACAATCCAGTAATATTGCTAGTCGTGATGTCATTAATGTCAGTACCGCCAGAGCGTAATGCATCTACCTTATCTGCCAAGAGGGTAATGTCTTGGCTTCCCCATTCACTAAACACGTAAGATAGCCAAATACCATCGTCCTGCTTGAGGTGAATGATGTGATTTTGTCCTGTGCTGTTAGAGGAGGCGGTAAAGTCGTAGTCTGCTAAGTGGTAATTAGTCCACGTAGCCGATTCTCGATGTTCATACTCATCAACGTCGGTAGTAGAGGCAGCCCATTCACTAAACAAATACCCATCAGGATGTGTATCATCAACGAGTTTGACGTTTGGACTGTCCATTGCCTGCTCGTCAAGTACATAGCGATAACCAAAGTAGATATTATCACCAGTATCAAAGTCGAATCTTGCTTCTTCTTTGTACCAATATGAACTTAGGTCGCTCGCATTGAAGTTATAGTCGGCGTATTCTTCTATTATTTCATCTGTAGGGTTCGCCCAGATTGGTCGTTCATAGATGAATGTATATGTCGTATCGGAATCAAGCGTGAAGGTCAGTAGTTCATTATTAGTACCATCACCTTCCCAGTCTTCCTGGTTGGAATAGGCTAATAATTTACCATTGCTGTCAACGGTTCTTACGCTAGAGTGTTTGAAGTTAACAATTTGAGTATTGTTATCTTGGTAATCAAAACCACCGACATCAAATTGGTCGTAGTTTGTGGTTGTTTCAACATTTCCTCCTGATGCTGAATATTCAACCGTTACTTTGTGGATAGTATCGATATTAGAAAGATCGATAGGATGAGACATGCTAGAGAAGTCAGTAGCGTGGTATGCACGACCGTCGCCATTGTTGACCCCTTCCATAGAACCATCGGCTTCATCGATATAACGCCAGTATGTTTCGCCGTTAGTTTGTCTTTCTCCAATTTCTAGCAGCTTACCTTCAAATTGGGTGTCACCGTCTAGATTATAGTCGAAGCTATAGTGTGTTACTCGCGAGAAAGTATCGGTTTGAGTATCGACAACTTCAACCGTATTGACGCTACCGTAGGTAAAAGCATCAACATTGTAGACGATAGTGGTGGTGGTCTGGACGGTGTTATCGAGGAATTGCTCGGTGGTAATGTCGATGCTGGCATCAACTATCTGAGCTGACGTTGCAAGGTCATCCACATAAGGGGTGGTAAACGTGGAAGAAGTGGTAACATCCATGACGGCTTTGGTTGCGTCATCGGTATAAGCATCGTCAGTTTCGTCACCGTAGCCATCACCATCAGCATCAGACCAGTTGGTGGCATCGCTTGGGAATTTATCAGCTAGGTTGTCACCGTAGCCGTCGCCATCGGCATCTACCCATTCGTTAGGGTTATTTCTAAATTCATCGATTAGGAAGTCAACATTATCGCCATCGAAGTCACCTGCTTTGGTATCATCGTCAGGGAATTGGTCAATAATTCGATCAACCCCATCACCGTCGGAATCACCTGCTTTAGTCCCATCAGTAGGGAATAGATCATCAACACTATCGACACCATCTCCGTCGATATCACCGGCTTTAGTTACGTCTGTTGGGAATAAATCGATAATACTATCAACTCCATCGCTATCGAAATCACCCGCTTTAGTTGCGTCAGTAGGGTACAAGTCGATAATACGGTCAACCCCATCGCTGTCAGAATCACCCGCTTTAGTCACGTCAGTAGGGAAGAGGTCATCAAGGCTATCAATTCCGTCATTGTCATGATCGCCAGCTCTGGTGTTATCTAATGGGTATTCATCCACGAGATTATTTGTACCATCATCTGCGTCTAGATAGCTGTCATTATCATCGTCCGGGTCAGCGTTATCACCGACGAAGTCGCCGTCATTGTCTGAAGATTCATGTTTATTGAGAGGAAAAGCATCGACAGTATCATTGACACCATCTCCATCGTCATCAAGGTCTGAATTATCTCCGTAGCCACTACCTTCGTCTTCACCTGCTGGATTGATAAGGTCGCCGTTTGCATCTCTACCATCACGATCGGTATCAACCCACTCGCTAGGATCGTTAGGGAAAGCATCTATAAAATCAGGAACGGAGTCATTATCGGTATCTGTTGTAGCATCTTGAGAACCGTCAAATACTTGCTCTTCTTCAAAATTAGGTTCTTCGCCATTGGCCGTGTTTTTTTGTACTTCTTCAATGGTCGATTTTATTTGGCTAGTTGCTGCCGTCGTTTTAGCTAAGAAAGACGAATCGTTAGAGTGGTCGTCAGGGTCATCTTGTTTGGCTTCTTCGACTACCGCCGCCAACTCTTCAGGTTTTTCTGGCAAAATTTTAGAGTTAACGATGTTCTCAGCGGCAAAGGCAACATCGCCATTGCCTTCATCGATAAAGTCACCTAGCACGTCTTCTTTATCAATACCCAATTGATCTGCAACTTCGCTTTTTGCTTTTTCTTTTAATGCGTCCAGTTCTTCAGGTGTCAAACCATCTGAACCTTGGCCACTTGTCGCGTTTTCTATTTGTTGCTCAAGAATGACATGAACCAGTGTAGACAAAGGGGTGACATCAGTTTCGCCAGCAGGGGCAGACATCATATAAGAGGTATTTACTAGGTTATTTTCAGGAGCGTCGACATCAGTACCAATATCAATGGTTTCACCAGCGATAGCCTGTACCACAACTGGATAATCTTCGTAATTCTCTATGTCAGAAACGTCAAGCTTTGCCACACCGCCTTCACCAGAACGAACAAAGGGTTCGTTTTCGTCAAGAAGGTAGTTTGAATTGAGATCTAACCATACATTTGCGTTTTGTAGATAACCATCGATCGCTGTTACGTCATATGTGGTGATGGCTGCAGGTGTTGCTGTTGAAGGTGGGGTGGTGGTAGAAGCAGAATCGCTATCTCCACAACCCATAAGTGCACTAGTACCAATAAGTCCTAGCGCGATAGACAATCTATTTAGTTTCATTACGACATTCCTTGTGGCGAAGTAATAATATTTTTAGTTTTTTTGTGTTGCGTCGATTAGTAGTTTTGCATGGGATTATTTTTCTTCCATCACCCATTTGGGTGATGAAATTGAATTTTTCTAGATAAATTGAGATGGGTCAATTTTGGAATGAGGTTCACGTTTATATATGCAAGCGAACTCAATGTATACACTAGGTAAATTGATTATATTAAATTCATCCTGGGTAGGTATTGGTTGAAGGTGAATGGATAGAATATGAGGTTGTCTAATAGGGTGCGTTCACCAATTGTACAAAGCAATAGGGCCACGATTAACATTGATGAGTTGGAAGAAACGCTCAAGTCCGAATTGTTTAGTATCGGCTTTGAGCAAGCAGTATTTGTAATATTGGATCCGAAACAGAACTATGCCTACGAATATAGCCTTGGATTTGAAGAACATCAGCTAGAAACTTACTCTGTTCACCAAAAACATGATGTGTATTTATCTCAATATCTTTATGATCAAGCATTTGGGCAAATTGTCTATTTGCAAGATTTGGTGCCTGATAAACAAATTAAAAATGAAATTTTTTGGGATGTGTTAGTACCTACAATGAAAATACGCCATTCTATGTGTGGTGTTCAACCCTTACTTAATAACTATTCTCTTATCTTAAGTAGCCATAGTTATCAAAAGCCATCTGTAAAACAACAGTTAGAAATCGATAATCTATGGTGCTACCTGACCCATTGGGCCAATAATTGGATAGCTAAATTAGACATGCAAAGGTGCAAGCAAAGCCTTCTAAGCCAAAAAATTGCTACCAATCAAAATGTTAAACTAACTAGCACAGAATTAGAGGTTTTGGGCCATTTAGTTGAGGGTCTAGATGGTTCAGAAATAGCGTTTAGAAGACGGGTGTCAAAAGAGACCGTTAGAAGTCAAATAAAACAGTTGTTGCATAAGACACAGAGTAAACATCAAAATCATCTTATCTCTCGTTATTATCGTGAAGAGTTTGGTATTGGGCGTTAATAAGAACCTGTGCCAAACACCCCGAGACCGACAATAACAATGGTTATTGCCGGATAAGTTCTCACCTAATCGAATTAAACGCTAAATCTTAAATTTATCAACTAACTGCTTCAACTGAGTGGCAAGTTGGTCTATTTCGCCACTAGAATTTTGAGTTTGGTTCGCTGTAGAGGAATTCTCATTAGCAATTTCTCTTACGTTGACAATGTTTTCATTAATGCTTTCTGCTACCGAGCTTTGCTCTTCAGAAGCAGTAGCGATTTGCATATTCATATCGTTAATAACAGAAATAGAATTGGTAATCGATAGTAATGCAGAACCAGCCTCACTGGCTTGTTTGACACTGACATCAGCTTGTTTTTTACTGATTGCCATCACTGATACTGCGTTTTTAGTGCCAGTTTGTAGCTGTTCGATTAGCGTTTGTATTTCTTGGGTCGATTCTTGAGAGCGTTGCGCCAATGAACGAACTTCGTCTGCGACAACAGCGAAACCTCGACCGTGTTCCCCTGCGCGAGCGGCCTCTATCGCGGCGTTCAAAGCCAATAGGTTAGTTTGGTCAGCGATGCCTCTAATCACATCGAGTATGCCACCTATGTTATTTGTTTCGACTTCAACATCATGGAGCTTTTCAGAGGAGCTTTGGACGTTTTCTGCTAGTTCATGGATAGTATCGATTGTCTGCTGGACAATGGATTGCCCAGACGTTGCTTGTTGGTTTGCCTCTTGAGCGGTTGATTCGGCTTGCGAAGCATTGGATGCTACTTCTCGAACGGTAGCGGTCATTTCATTGATGGCCGTTGCTACCATGTCGGTTTCTGTTTCCTGACGTAGGATGCTTTGACTACTTTTTTCTGTGATATCGGACAGTTCATGTGACGCAGAGGTAAGGTTGAGGCTAGCATCTGAGATAGTAATAATCATATGCCTTAAATTATTTGCCGTGACTTGAATAGAATTAAGTAACTGGCCAATTTCGTCATTGCCTTTTTGTTCTAGATTAACCGTTAAGTCGCCGTCAGAAAGTTGATTGGCGGCTGCCATCACTTGTTTTATTGGTCTGGTTATACTTGTCGTGAGTAAAAATGCAGCACCACTACCCAACAAAATAGCAGCAACAGATAAAATTAACGTTAAGTTGATACTATTGTCTGTTGATTGTTTAAGCTGAGGTCCCAGTGTTTCTTGGTCTCGAATAATCGAGCGCTTCATTTCTTCTAGATTGCTTTCAACCTCAAGTCCTTCAACATTTAGATGATTGATAATCAGGTCGTCTCTCGATGCGATAACAGAATGGATAGTATTGATTCCGTCAACGTATTCGCTATGAGCGTCATAGAAAACATCTAACCAAGCCTGATTTTCATCACCATTGAGAGATACGCTTAAATCGGAGATGGCGTCTTTGAGATCTTGTCGTAAATAGGAGATTGCGACATCATAATCTTGTTGCTGACTTGTTTGAATATACGAAACCACATATAAGCGTCCAAGTAATAGTTTTTCAAGAACCTGAGAGGCCAAGTAGGCAGCTTGAGTGTCTTTTTCAAGATAGGATTGATTAATTATTGAAGAGATGGACTCCTGCATAATTAACCCTTTCGGCGTTAGAACTCCGCTTGTTAGTTCATTTTTTTGTTGGGTAAGTGCGACGACTTCATTAAACGTACTTTGGTACCGACCAACTGACTCATCGATTTGGTGTATATAGGCCTTCCTAGACGAGTCAGATATCTGTTGTTTAGCTTCGTCTAGCGTTGAAAATAAACTAGCTATGTTTTGTTCATACTGCTGGAAATCACTTTGGTTATTAGTGATGAGGTAATCTTTAACTTTAGAGTTTGCCTGCAACATTAGAGCCTGTAAACGCCCTGATAAAATGACCGTTTTTGCTTGATGTTGATAAGTACTAATACCATCGTCGGCCTTGTGCAACGCGTTAATCCCAACTCCTAGAACAACGGAAAGAAGGACAAAAACGAGAGTAAATCCTAATCCAATTTTCACACTTAATTTCAAATCTCGAAACATAATAGCTACCAACTTTATTTCACTGATTTAGTCTTCAATATAATAGTAACGTGTTACTACAATTAGTGGTAACGTTTACATTGTTGAGTTTATCATTTGTGACAAAGGTAGACTATTTTCTTTTTATTTGATTAGGCCCTCAGCTGAATTGGTGTTTTATTTGGCTTTTATTGTATAGGTGGTTTTTAGTTTGGTGTAATCGAGAGTATTGAAATGAGTAAAAAGGACTACTAAAGTTACGTTCGACCTTGGCTTCTCGGATTAGGCCCACCTTCAAAGACAATTTAAAAAGAAGCTAGCGGTTATACCTAAGTATTATCAGTCGCACTTTATCTCAAAATAGGGCGGTTGCATTAAACGAGACATTTAGCATTAATGATATGTACTCCATGATAATTCTGGCAAGACTGATACTAAATTGGCGAATGATTAATCACTTTCAGCACTTAAAGTTGATGACCAGTATCATTGACCATTAATTACTAAATGCGTATGGTTCTAATTTAGATTTCATGTTGTGAGTTTTAAATGAACAGAAACGTCTGGCTTCTTTCGCTTTGCCAAGCATTACTTATGACTGGAAACATATTGCTTATCTCTGTTATTGGCTTAATTGGTAAAGAGATTGCACCTAGCCAAAGTATGATCACTATGCCTGTAGCACTTCAGTTTTTGGGGCTAATGGCGGCCACTATTCCTGCATCTTTAATCATGGGTAAGCTTGGCAGAAAACGCGGTTTTAGCATTGGTAATATAGTTGGGATTTCAGGGGCTGGTTTAGCTACATTTTCACTTTACACTCAAAATTTCTCCCTCTTCTGTGTGGCGACGTTTTTATTAGGGGTTGGCATTGGATTTGGCACTCTTTATCGGTTTGCAGCTATTGAAGTGTGTGATGAAAGCGTTAGAAACCGCGCCATTTCTATTTCTATGGCGGGGGAGTGTTGGCTGCGATTTTGGGCCCAAACCTTGCCATAGCATCTCAAAGTTGGTCTGAAAATGGACTTTACGTCGGCGCGTTTGCAGCACTTATCGTGTTAAACATACTGGCACTGGGTATTCTGCAAACCATTCAATTCCCTAAGCCCAATTTAAGCGTTCGAAATATAAAATCAGACCCTTTAAAGCTCATCATTAACCGGCCCAACTTTTTAATCGCTGTGTTTGCTGCGGTGATTGCGTATGCCGTAATGAATATATTAATGGTAGCGACACCATTAGCGATGATTGGTTGTGGGTTTAACTTTACTAAGGCGGCTGGTGTTATAGAGTGGCACGTTTTGGGTATGTTTGTTCCTGCATTTTTTACAGGGCGTTTAATCGAAAAATTTGGTGCGAGAACAATGATATTAACGGGTAGTGTGTTATTTGTTGCTTGCATCGCTATTAACATCCATGGTCAATCAATTTGGCATTTTAGAGCCGCGTTAGTGTTATTAGGGGTAGGGTGGAACTTTATGTTCATTTCGGCTACGGGGTTATTTAGCCAGTCATATGAGGCCCATAATAAGCCTAAAGCACAGGCATTTAATGAGTTTATGGTGTTTGGCTGCGTCACTTTTACTGCTCTGCTTTCTGGTTGGTTGGAATCTACTGTTGGTTGGCAAAGCTTAAACATCTATGTATTGCCGTTTGTATTAGCGGTTATTGTGGTTTTTATAATGAATGTAAGGTATACGGCTAAGGTTCAAACAACATAGCTTTTCGGCTATTGAGCCATTTTGGGTATTTCGTCATTGTTTTCGCATAGAGTGGGTTGTTGTAATGCTCTGTTAGCCAGCGTTGTAAGTTTGGATAGGGCGCATTGCTATACCATTTTCGGTCTACACGGGAAAACTGGCGAACAAAAGGCAAAATCGCGTAATCCGCTAAGCTAGGTTCGTTCCTCATCAAATAACGTTGACCTGCTAGGCGATGTTCTAACTCCCCAATAAAACCTTCACATTGCTGCCTGTTTTCAGTTTCTGAAGCGTCATGATATCGAGAGGCCGCTTTATAAGCGTTCAATGTGTTCACAAATTGGGTATCAGTTTGGTTGATTAAAACGGTCATGTCATCTAGGGCGTCTTTGTGGTTTTGTAAGAGCAAATCATTAGGGTCATCCTGCGTTAGCGCCCAAATCATAATATCGATGCTTTCATCGATTGTGGTTCCATCTGGAAGGTTTAGTATTGGAACCGTACCCTTTCGAGAGACGGCAAGCATTTCCTCTGGTTTATTCTTCGTTTCTATTTCACGAATCAAGACCGTCTGATTGGCTAACAACAGCGCTATTCTAGCTCTAATGCAATAAGGGCACTGCCGTAAAGAGTATAAAATAGGATAGGGGTTATGGTTCATCGAGTGTTTTCCGTGTTTGTTTAGCATTGGCAATTATTTGTTTAGCATTGGCAACTATAAGTGTAGATGATAGTGTCTAGTGATGATTAGAAGCCGAAAGTGTACTTAGATAATGTCGAACGAAATCAATGATAAATTATGCCCGTTTTGTAAAAAAGACAACCGTTGCATGGCTATGACATCCCCAAGCGAGTGCTGGTGCAATTCGGTAAAAGTACCCATCGAATTACAAAAATTGGTTCCAATTGAACTGCAACGTAAATCTTGCGTATGCAGCGCTTGTGTTGCGCTATTTAATTCAGATCCCTCGGCTTTTCGTCACAAAGTCTTTAAGGAGTAATGCTATGAAAAATATCGTTTATATCGCAACCAGTATCGATGGCTATATAGCAGACAAAAATAATAGTATCGATTGGTTACACGACATTCCGAACCCAGATGGTTCAGACCTTGGTTTTGCTGAACTTATGAATGGTGTTGACGCTTTAGTGATGGGAAGAAATACGTTAGAGAAAGTATTGAGCTTTGATTGTGAGTGGCCTTATTCCAAACCTGTTTTTGTTCTTAGTAATACGTTAAAAAATGTGCCGAAAGGCTATGAAGACAAGGTTTTTCTTGTAAAAGATGAACTTAAAGACGTGGTTCTATCGCTTAATGAAAAGGGTTATGAGCGCCTTTATATCGACGGTGGTATTACAATACAGAACTTCTTAAAAGAAGATTTGATCGATGAGTTAATTATAACCACTATACCAATTGTTCTCGGTGGTGGCGTACCTCTCTTTGGTGAATTATCTGAGCCGTTAAAGTTCAGACATACTAAAGCCGAAAGGTATTTAGATTGCTTGGTGAAAAATTACTATGTTAGACAGCGATGAATCTGCGAAATGTTGAACATAAAAACTAAAGATTGTCAGACATGACTTGATCGATGACCTGCATAGTTTGAGTAAAGTAGGGATTGTATGTCAGTCTAGCGAATACTTTTCCTTCTTGACGATAACCCCATGCAGAATACCAAACATTGTCGCCATTTAAACAAGAAGCCTCGCCCTCTTCGGTTTGACCATTGCTACAAATACGTTTGTCCCCGTTTACTCCATAATCTGGATTTTTAGGGGAAAAAAGTAGCCCCATATGAGAGCCATTAGAGATTTTTTCTTGCTCTAATTTCATCGTCAGTTGAATAGAACGGCTTTCCTTTAGAGGTTTCTCCCCTTGCCAAATCATACGATTATTTGGGTTAATTAGTTTATTAGCAAATGTAGATTGTACAAATTGAGTATCAATGACACTGTCACCTTCACTCATTATGACAAATACGGGTTTTGTATAGTTGGTTTGTTGTAAATTTTGGCGTACGACTTCAGAGGTCTGATAATATACAGCAGCACCGTTCATCGGTAACGAGTTATACCGAAGATAATTGTCTTCGGGGTCTTGGTCAGCCCAAGTAAAGAAGTTACTCGCAAACTCTGCGTATTTAACCACGGATGATCTTGGTTGAAAGGCGGGAGAAAAGAGCAGTAATCCTTTTATTGATGGGTCATTCATTGCTACTGACGTCACTAAATTTGCCCCTGTGGAATACCCGCCAAGCCAGACTGAATCATATTCTTGCTTAAGTAAGTCTGTATGATGTTCGACCACACCTTGCCAATCAGACAGTGTTGGTAAAATGAGGTCTCCAACTTTACTGCCATGCCCTGGTAGTAGTACGGTACGAACTAAATAGCCTCGTTCTGCAAGGTGCTTGGCAATATCGACAAACGAATAAGGAGAATCCCCAAGCCCATGCACTAATAAAACGGCTTGACCATTTGGTTGTGCTGGCCTGATTTCATAGGGAGCGTTGGCCGCAACTTCTTTATCTCGATCATCGGTAACGAAAACTCTATGTTCTTTGATCCATAATTGCGTTTCTTCAATATACTGTTCAAAACTCGGCTGGGTATAGAGTGGTAAAGATTCAGATGTACTATAGCTTGGGTCACTCGGTGCATTTCGACATCCCACGATGGTGAGCGTAACTATTGCAGCAAGAATAAAAGAAAAGCGAGTTATTTTTTGCATTTATATCTCTCACCAGTTAGTCAATGTTTTAGATGGTGTGTTATACGCTGGGTGTATTTTTATACTCAGGTCCTCTTACTCACTTAATCACCTGTTTCTACTGTTTTACTTGGGTGGTTCAGCAATTTGGTCACCCCTTTTTGTAAAATTAGATTATTTGGGTACGTGATAATATTCCCGTCATCATGACGTATTAATACGTGAAACATTGTTATGTCGATCAGTTCGCCACTGACGTCAGCGTCTTTTTCAGCAACTTTTATCATATCTCCTATTCGGTACGGGAATACGAAAAAGATAAGTATGCTCGCGGTTAGATTACTTAAGATAGACCATTGCGCAAAGAGAGCAACGCCAAGAACCGCGAAAATGGACGATAAGAAAAGAGAAATATCGCCAAAACCTATTCCGAGAATAATGGTAAAAATCGCACCAAACAAACCTAATGACGCAACATTAAATGATTTGACGATGAACTGTTTTCTTTGTAACGAAACTTGTTTTTTATCTGCTAGTTTTTCAAGCCAGCGATGAATAACATTTTTGAATAGGCGAAACCCGACTACCAACAATATCCCAATAAAAATTTGTTTTATTAACTCGTTATCTTGAATGTAATCAATCATTAATATACCTAAGTTCGCACCATTGACTGATTGTAAGCATAGCAAAAACATCTGGTTAAGCTATGCGTTCGGAGATTTTAGTTTTTAACCCTGCGTTCGGTTTAATACTCGAAAGAGCTAGGCTGGTATCTCATTGACCCAGATGATTAATTATCTGCGGTAGTATAGTGATATATTGTTCCCATCTATTTGTTGAACCTGAAATGGGATTTCATATATTTCACTCAACACCTCTTCTTTGATCACTTCCATAACACGGCCGCTTTTGATCACTTCGCCACGTTTCATTGCAACAATATTATCAGAGTAACAAGAGGCAAAATTAATATCGTGAATGACAATGACGACCGCTTTGTTGTGTTCATCGGCCAGTTTTTTTAATGTCGCCATGATATCAACAGAGTGTTTTATATCGAGATTGTTTAGGGGTTCATCGAGAAAGATATAATCGGTGTCTTGTGCAACGACCATGGCGATAAATGCCATCTGTCATTATTACAAAATAGTCGAATTCGTTCCTGATAACCAAAATGCGTCTGAAATTTGGCTTAGACTTGCACAATCTCACTACCAACAATCTGAATGGTCAAAGGTGTTAACATCACTTTCGAAGTATCAAACGTCACAAGGCAAGATGGGTTCTCAGCAGTTATCTTTAAAACTGGGCTCTCAACTACAGCTCAAACGATGGGAGCAAGCAATCCCGACGCTAGAAGCGCTTATAGAAATAGAACCAAATAAACTTAACTGGTGGCGTCAAATGGTAAGTTTACAGTTAAAGCTAAGCCGAAATAACCAGGCTCTTGATACGCTCGCGCTCGCCAAACTACAGAAGGTAGAACTTACTGATTCTGAGAAAAGACTGTTGGCACAGCTTTATGCTCAACGAGGGATACCAGAACGCGCTGCAATCGAAATTAGTCAATTGAACGGAGCGTATACGGATGTGGCACTTCTCGTCGAACAAGCCACATATTGGCAATATGCTAAAGAGTGGAGCAATGCCGTTGATATTTGGCTCATCGCAGCAAAACAAGACAGTCAATATTATTGGAACGCTGCTTTATTGCTGAGTCAACAAGGTAACTACTCAAAGGCTCTGGCTCAATTATATAAAATTGATAAAAATGCATCACCGCATAGCGTAACGGATATTGCTTTGGCTAAAGTCCGCGCGTATTACAAGCTAGGTCAGCATAATAACGCACTTATTGAAGCTAAAAGTATCAGAGAAATAGCAAAAACTCAGTCAGATCGCGAACAAGTTGAGGCTTGGTACCAGTTTTTACGTCAGAAGCATAAGAAAGATCTGTTGTGATGAGATAAAGTTGTAGCACTAAAAATAGGCAACTCTATCTCTGCCTAAACTTTTGGCAAGGTATAATAGCTCATCTGCTTTGCTAAGCAGATCATGTTCTGTGCCTCGAGGTAGATCTTCTGAACAGGCTGCGCCAATGCTTACAGTAACATAGCCTTTTTCAGTCCCGTAATGTGCAATACCATATTCTCGTATGTGAAGCATGATTTTATTCGCAACCTTAATCGCACCCTCTAAACTCGTTTCAGGTAGGATACAAACGAATTCCTCTCCACCAAAGCGAGCAACCGCATCTGCGGGACGAAGTATACTTTCAGAAATAAGCTTGGTTATTTTAATTAAACACTCATCCCCCATAATGTGGCCGTAGTAGTCGTTGTATTTTTTAAAATAGTCCACATCGATTAGAAGTAGTGAAAGCGTTTTTTTATTGCGTAAATGCCTTGCGTACTCTTTTTTTAATAAATTATTAAAGTGACGACGATTGAAAATTCCAGTCAATCCATCAATTCGACTTAGGTACTTAAGTTGCTCATTCTTTTCCTCTAGCTCACTTTCGACCCTCTTACGCTCTCTAAGCTCTTCTTGTTGGTCTCGAATAGCACTTTTAAGGTTTGTGAGCACAAGTTTCTGATATCGCTGTAATGTGAAGAAAAGTAAGATACCCGTAGCTATCAGTACACTAAAAACAACGCCTAATGCAACATGGTAAAAAATGACCAATGATGCAGCGTCATGAACATTTTCTCCTGTTCTTTTATCAATCGCTTCTAAGAACTCATTGATAGGTTTCATTATATTTTTTTGCCTCATGGTATTTGTCACCAAATAAGAGGTTTTGTGCGAATATCGGATCAGGTTTCTTCTGAATGTTAAATTGACCGTCTGAATCTTGAAATTTCCCAATCATTGCATTCATAGCAACTTGCTCTAAATGCACTAAATCATCAGAGTTTCGTTGAGCCTGACTAAGTAACTGAAATTCATTTGGGGTAAATCCAGCCAAACGCATAAGTTCTTCTAGTGGGGCTTTATTACCATCATCAAATGGAGGCTCTGGATTGGAAACGGTCATAAAGTCCCAGTAGACCCGTTCGTAATAATTAGGCCGATTTTTTTTACCATCCCTAATAGATAGGATATCCCAAAAATACTGCTCAAATTGGCTGTTTCCTGAAACAGCATAAGAGCGAACCATGCGTGTTAGATCATCGGAGCTTTGTCTAAGTTGGTCTGCAAGTAAGTACGATTCATAACGAAGTTCTGTCGCTGACTTATAACTATCCTGGCCAACAGCTTGCATTCTCAATAAGTAAATGGAAAGGAATACCATCGCCAGAACGGATACAAGTTCTGCCAATATAAGAACGAATAATTTCTCTCTTTTTTGCGAGATTCCTAACATACAGACTCTTTTGTCAATAAAGTAACTCTCTAATATCACGTGCGTTTACGGCTTGTGTAAATTTTGGTCGCGTATTACTAGTCGACACTAAAATAGGAGGAGCATAGTAACTAAGTTTTGCTCGTAGGTTTACGTTTCATATGCTATATGGAAAGGTTAGGAGAGTTCGACTTGTTACGCAAATGAGATAATGTTTGGATAAGCCGTATTTAGATGTTGAGCGATAGAAAAGGTCTTAGCAAAAGTTCGATTATGTAATTACGCCAAGCGACGGTTCTTTGTTAGTTGTGAAACATTTAGGTCGAATGAGAACCCTCTATCACGACAGTTCTTGGGGCGGCAAATACAGGTGTAGTAGTTATGGCGGACAGCTTTTAAAAGGTACATTGCCTCAATCAATCCGATTGGTTTAATTTAGCACCCTTCAGAAACAAAAAAACCGTTGAATAATCAACGGTTTTTTTGTTTTCAATGTGGCGGGCTGAACAGGACGAATATGGGCACTGGAAAATCAATACGTTACATCATCTCTTCCGCTAGAGTTAGTAAAAATACCGTTGGGTGCGTATTAAGACTGCGGCTATGGCATGTCGCAGTCCACATATTTATTAGCCAATACGTTTGTCGATACACGCATCAAGTTCGACTAATAGACTTTGAAATTTTTCTGTTGTCTCAGTATTACAGCAGTCTCGGTCACTATCATATTTAACTATAGATAGTATATACGACTTGTAGCCAAGAAGTTTATTATTGATTTGGTTAGTACAAAATTCATCTAAAAATTCTCTAGCTCCTTCCTGATACCTCGGTTTAAACATGTCTTTTTTAAAACACTTTTTAAATATAGCAGTATCATGTTTGTTGGAATTCAGTTCATATATAAGCTTGCGAATTATTTTCGTTTTTTTATTTGAAAGTTTAAGTTCACCTTTTATATCAGAATAATTACTACCAACTATAGTGTATCCGTTTAGAGATATTGTGTGGACTGCTTTTTTTATTTTAGAATCATTTATCTTATATCCATCCAAACCAACTAAGAATGAAATTTCATCATAGAATCGATTTGAATGTAAGAACGGTGATTCATGAGTCTGTAGTTTTGTACCATTAAGCGGGCGAAATATAGGACGTGGTAGTACCTTCCCTTTAGATGAAAAAAGCATGTCGTCTGCGTATCTGGTATACGTGACATTATGAATGTCGCAAAATTTCTCTATTAATAGATCTATTTTACGGAAGACTATGTTAGATACGTGGGGTGATAGAGGAAAGCCCATCGGGAGAACTTCTTTATCAGAGAATACAGAGTTATTACTAGTGCTATCAATTTTATACATAATGAGATTATAAATAGCAGAAGCGTGTGACTGTTCACAATTTTCAGATATCTTTTCACTAGAAAAATAATCTAAAAGATTATCCATAACAACTTCAGATTTAATCGAGTGAAAAAAATTTTTTAGATCCAAACGTAAGAAAAAATAGTTATTTCTGTGTGGCTCAAGAAAATCGTAATAGGATTTTCCGACTATATAAGCTTTCGCAGATTGATTAATAGGAATTTTAGAAAGATATTGTTTAAATATGACTTTAGATATATGAGTGTGTACATCTTTTATATCACCAGCTAGGCTATATGCAAACTTTTTGCCGATTTTTAACTCGCGAATGCTAGACGACGGCAGAGGAGCAACTCCTCCGCCATCTGTGTAGTACTTATACTCTTTCAACAAATCGAGAATGATTGAAGACAGAGAATACTTTTTCATACAAATCCCTTCTTGGACACAAAGAACGTCTTTTCACGTTTACGTGCCTTAAAAGTACAACTAGTGATATAGTGGCACAGTGCAAGCACATATCAGGGCTAGGAAGCTCCAGGCTTCATCCTGCAAAGCAGGTTCCCTTAGTCTATCGAAGAAGAAACCTCTTCGATTGTACTATATAAATCTGGAAATGTACGCTTAAAAGTTAACACTGCTTCAACGTCATTTTCAGAACTCGTTTTGATCTCAGTTAGTGCAAAATCTAAGAAATTCGACACCCAACCACCAGTTTTTGAACCACCGTATGGCAATTTATCTATTATTCTATCTTTGATAATTAGAACCAGGTCTCTCGCGGTTTGATCGATTAATTGTTTGTAGTTTTTGTTCTCTTTACTACACAAGGTATCAGACTTACCTTCGAACGCAATTCTAAATATAATAACCTTATCTTCTTTTGTAATATTAAGCTTTACAAACTCTCTTAAAATATACCTTAAATACTTTTCCTTTACTAATTTTGCAAAATTTTTATTATCATTAGAAAGTTCAATGTCAGAAATGTTTTGGTTAAAGATCGCATTAAAACTGGATATAACATTGAAATTCTGAGGATAACGGTTTCTATGCGAGTCTATGACTCTGTTAGGGTCACCTTTAGAACCAACTTGCACATGTTTGTCAAACTCAGTAAGTAGCCAACGTACAAATAGTTTAATACTATTCGTATTTAATAAATATCCTTCAATTGTATTTGGCGCTATCTTTACTCTTTCCGATTTTGTTATTACATTATTAATTCTATTTACTAACCTCACTATGTCCGTGTTCTTAAAAGATGTTTTAAATCCATTGAACTCATGAGGGATACCATCGATTTTTAGTATATTATTTAATCGTACATAATAATCTCGACGTGTTGAACCCCAGAACCCTTTTTTGTATTTATCTCGAATGGAACGTATGTTTACTTCCTTAGATAAAAAACTAATAGCACCTGTGTTTGGATTTATATCAATCATTTTATCTGCATCGTATAGAACCAAATAAGGAATAGATACATTAGAGTTAGAAGGATTTATAGCTTTTAACATCACTTCGTTAGTTTTATATACGTCGATTTTGTTTAGTTTTGGGAATAACCGTCTTAGGTTCAGATTGCCAAATAATTCCAGTTCTGTCTCTCCTTCAACAAACAATATAAAATTGCTAAAGAAGAGTCTTGCTTCATTGTCATTAAAGACATTAACGAACCTGCTATCTTCAAAATACGAATTCATAAGAGAGCAATAAGTAATTTTATTATTAACTGAAGTGAAATGATAAACCTTATGTTCGTCAGTATTATTGAATTGTTTTACAATCGTTTTCAGTACGTTGGGAGAGTGAGTGGAAAATATTATTTTTGGGTAAGGTGTTTTATACTTACCACGCTCCCATTCTGAAGAGTCGCTTTTCAAGCTTCTATAAAGTTGATGAAGATTATCGATTAGTTCTTCACTTCTCTTAGGATGTAAACCAATTTCTGGTTCATCTATAAATATCGTCGGTGTAATAAATTCCCTGCGAGTTAAAGTGATTAAAAGGTTGAGAAATATCTCTAGGAACTTATGTGAATTCGTACCATCAGATTGTGTAACCAGGTCAAAACCATCAATGTTAAACTTATGTCCACGAAGACCAACTTTAATATAGTTCAGCAAAAGATCTTGATATTCGTATGGAGTAGCTTTGGTTATAGTTCCAATTGTCTCTACGTAGTCTTTATATGAGTTGCTTTTATTGGATACATTCTGATCTATGAACTCAATAATTTTGTCTCTAGTTAGATGCTTAGTGTTGAGGAATTTCAACTTAGTCACTACATTCCACAAATATTTCCAATCATATAAATCAAGCCGTCTAGTATCTATCGAGAAGAATGGATAAATTCGATGTATGATCTCTCGAACGGCACTATCAGAATCAGACCAAGTAAGAGAGTTGTTTTTATGTACTCTCAGCGTAAGAGTAAATAGTCCTTTCTTTTTGTTTTTCTAAATAGATATTCCCATTGATCTAGTTCACTTTTAAACATAGATTTGTAGATATGACGTTGGTAAGAACTACGATCTTTGTTTGTTCTAATGACATCTTCAAGTCTGCTAGTATCGAAAACGATAGATATTTCACCGTGGTTCGAGTAATTAGAATGGAGCTGTAAATTTTTAGGAGATTCATTGATGAGTGCTTTAAAGTAGAAATCTAATACTTTCAGTAAGTTAGATTTGCCGACATTATTTTTACCTATGATGCAATTAATATCCGAAAAGTTTTGAATAGCAAAATCTTTAAATGATAGTAAATTTTTTACCCTAATAGATTTAATACCCATTAATAATACCTTTGAATATCAGAATACGCTTATTGAAATGCACCAAGTGGCATAATTCTAGATGTTATCATTTGCAAGTTATTTTGTCTTTAAATTCATATAATTAGTTAGATATGTCTTAAATTCGCCCCCAATTACTCTACAACCAGCAGTAGCGAGAAGAATGCGATGAGCTTCGATCCAATACTATTCGAAAGAAGCAGCTCAAACTTCGTTTAGTAACTGATTAAAATATCATTACTATCTGGTTCTAGATTCGAAGCTCTAGTTACCGAACAACTATATTAATAGTGTTTTAAATCAATAAATTACTATGCATATATGGACATAACACTCTTAATGTGTGATGTTGAAACATCACGGAGTGTTTTTAAGGTTATCTGACATGCTACATAGTTTTAAGATTCACCTCTTAGAAGCAAAAACGGGAGATTCATTCATAGTTGAATGTGGAAATATTGGTATCATTGTGGATGGAGGAACTCGTAGTGTTGCAAAGATACTTAAGAGGTATTTAAAGAGCGCAAATTTCGTCCAGTTGAGAGCTATTTTCGTAAGCCATGTAGATAGAGATCATGTCGGTGGAATAGTAAAACTCTTCTCTCATTTTAGTCAGTATGTACCTAAAAGCGTGCAAATCTACATGAACCACCCTGAATTAGCCCACGCAATTAGCGATGAGTCTGGTCTAGTTACGTATGAAGATGGAAATGACCTCAAATCTATTCTGGATGCGTATGATTACAATTTGGAACAAGTTGTTTCTGGACAAAAGATAGATATTTGTGATGTGGGAGTTAAGATTTTATCTCCTGAGAAACTGCTGCTCACGAGCTTATACCAAAAATGGGAAAAACATGATGAAGGTCTTGTTTGTAGCGATCCAATCGATGTTGATTGCTCGGTTATTCCTAAAGAGCCTATCACTTCTTTAAAGGATGATATTGTCAATGCATCATCACTATCATTTATCCTTTCTTATATGAATGAGAGTATTCTTTTCCTTTCTGATTCTTTACCAGAGACTATAAACGCTAGATTGGAAAAGAAGCAAAAATTTAATATTGTAAAAGTATCACACCATGGTAGTAAGAATAATACGAGTATGGAATTACTAAAGAAAGTGGTATGCAATAAATTCATTATTTCTACAAACGGGCCGCGCAGCTACGGGCATCCTCATGCAGAAACAATCGTGCGGCTAATACACTCATGTATATATCATGGATTTTCTGATTGTAATATCTACTTCAACTACGAAAAAGTAAAAGACCGCATTGTCCTCCGTAACGTGCCTAAATGCGTTAACGTTAATTTAATTTACTCCAAATCGATAAATGTCTAATGATAGAACTAAAAAATAAAACTAAGTGCAATTTTGTACATTTAAAAAGTAACGATGTTAGTGTAGGCTGCGGGTTTATATTTGACGTTAACGAAGAGACTTACTGTGTAACCGCTGGTCACGTGGTGTTTGGAAAGAGATTTGATAAAGAGAGAAATATAGATTTTTTTGACATCAATAACAATAAATTAGAGAAAATAGAACGAATGTCAGATATTACCTTTGCTAAAAATTATGATTTAGCACTCTATAAGGTATACGAAGATATTTCAAATATTAATAAAGTAAGAATGTGTAGAAGTATTGTAAATAGCAAATTACTTTCAATTTCATATATGAAGTCATCAACTCTCTCTGATCCCTTCTTTTTGGACATAATAAAATTCAATGACGAACTTGATGATAATATAATCAGGTATAGTACGAAAGCAAATTCCTTTAGTAACTTTCAAGATGATGAACACGGCGCTGAAGCAATGGAAGGTATTTCTGGAAGCCCAATAGTTCTATGCTCATGGGATAATACAATCGTTTTTCACGGAATAGTGACTAAAATACCTAATAAAGGTGTCGGTGATTTTATTGATGCAAGAAGTCTTTTACCTTTAAAGGATTTAATTGCCGAGATAGAGTTTTATGATAGGGATGAATTCGATTCTAGCCACAAACTGATCAGGTTTAATAGCAAATTATTTGAAAAAGAGAAATTCAATAATTGGGTTGATGCATGGAAAGAATTACCTTTAAATAAGGATTATTACAATAATTTAGTGAAAAAGTTAAGAGCTATACATGGTGAAGACTTTCACGCTGAACTACATAAAGAATTAGAAAAAATCATGATAGGTGATGAATGTTTTACGAATGTAATTGAAAAAAATTCTACGCTTTATGATAGCTACCAAGATATTGTAGAAACTGCTGAAAGAGATAAGATGGAAAAACACGTATCGACTAGATCCGAAGCGTTGGGACATTATCAGAATGTGTATGAAAATCACCTTAGATATATTAATGACGATCTGAGTAAATATGAGCTGAGTAGAACTGATAAACGTAAAATAGCACAGTATAATATTGCTACTTGGATGGCTGTTTGCAATTTGAGATTTGAAATTAAATGAGTATTCTAATAAAAAAACTTTCGTATAAAAGCTTCATCTCAGCTAGAGGGTTGGATAGCTTTCAAATTGCATCGATATTAATGTTGATTGCTTACTCTACTAATGGTCGTGCAAATTATATATATATCAACAAATTGCATTTTTTGTTTGATCTGCTAATTTGCGACCAAACTCTCGATGGCTTTCCTAAGTTTACAATTCCACCTTGGAATATAGACAAAGATTTGAAAAATAAACTGATAGTCTTATCAAAAAATGGACTTATTTGTGAGTCTTTTGAACAGAATAAAGTTAGATATTCATTAACTGATGAAGGTTTCAATATAGTCCAGCAGTTTGAACAAATTGAAGAACTATCTACTATAAGAGACAAAGCACAAACTTTAGCCAGTACTACAACAAAAACGATGTTCGAAAAGTCAAAGGTAATATTTTAATGTTCAAGATAAATTTTGTATCGTCAGATATTCGAGTTGAAGATAGTAATAAGCACTATGGCTTTAAATATAGCTTTGATAATGGCTTAAATATCATTAAAGGACAAAACTCATCAGGTAAATCAAGTATCCTATCTTGCATTTATTACAATCTTGGAATGGAACAACTACTCGGAATGAGTACAGGAAAATCGAGCCTATTGGATAAATGTTTGACTAGTGAGTTTATATATCAGGACACTACCCATAGTGTTACTCAATCCTCCATATATTTAGAGATTGAAAACGACGAAGGTGAAGTGGTATTGCTAGAACGCTCTGCTGTTTCACCGATAGAAGATGCCAAGAATACTATCATAGTTCATAGTAAAAAAGGTGCGGATAAGTATTATTTGCATGCGATAAAAGATCATTCACATAAACATGGGTTTTATTCATGGTTACAAGAATTTATAGGAATAGAACTACCTAGAGATAATGAGACAGGCAAAAACACTTTATATCTACAGAATGTATTTTCTAGCTGCTTTATAGAGCAAACTAAAGGCTGGTCAGATTTTATGTCTCAAATGCCATCATTTAACATAAAAAATGCCAGGAAAAAATTAGTAGAATACCTTCTATCTCTAGAATGTTTAGACAACGATATAGAAAAGGATAAATTGACCAACGAAAGAGCTTCATTAGTAGATTCTTGGTTTCATTCAGTAAAGAATTTTGAACGTGTTGATTTTGCGCTGTCATACAAAGTTAATGGCTTAGCTAATAAGTTCGAAAGGTCTAGCATTGACTCATTATTGAAACTACAGTTAAAAATTAATATTGATTCTGAGTGGATAGATATTAATACTGCAAAAAAATCAGTAGGAAAAGAACTGACGAAAATTAGAAAATTAAATAGAAAGTCGGAAAAAAGAAAAGATCTGACAGAACTGAGTGAAAAAAGAAAAGATCTTAAGATGAAACTACTAAATTTTAATCGTGTTAAGTCATCATTAGATAGAGCTTATACTACTGAAAAATATAAGATTAATAGCTATGAGAAACATCTAAATAGATTAAGTGAAGAGAGATCAAATATCATAGGCGCAAGAAAAGTTGACGCATTAATAAGTGAGTTAACTTCATCAGAGCATTGTCCACTATGTGATAGTACAATAGAAATAATATCCGACGAAAAAGTCGTTACTTCCACAGATTACGATAACTCGCTCAAGTTCATAGATAGTAAAATTTCCATGATTAGTAGCTATATTCAAAGCTTCAGTAATTATGACGATGAATATACAAAGGATTCCAACTATTATGATTCTTTGATTTTTGAAACTAGAACTGAGATTTCTAATCTGGATCGAGATCTAAATTCAAATGCCAGCCTAAGTGATTCAAGAGCACAGATTCATGCTGAAATTATTAAATCAAACTTATTAGATAAATTAATAATTTTAGAAGAACAATTTGATAGTTTTAAGACCACTGTTAATGACATCAACACGCAAATCGTTAATATTGATACTAGGATAAGAAATATAAATCAATCATTTAGTAGTGACGATGAAATAATTAAAAGTTTTCAAGAAACATTCAGAAATTATTTGGGTGATTTTCACTATACAAGTAATGAAGTTTTTCGCGTTAAGATTAATAATAGGCAGCCTCTTAAAGCATTTCCAAGTGTTTATAATGCTTCAGCAGGAAGTGCTCAACCAATACGTTTAGCATCCTCAGCAAGTGATTTTATACGTTCTGAATGGGCATTTTATCTAGCGCTTCTTGATAAGTCACAAGTTCATCCAGGAATTTTAATTTTTGATGAACCAGGCCAGCATGCTATGAGCTTAGACTCGATGTCTAAGTTACTTGAATTAGCTGAAAATAAGAAGAATAAACAAATTATACTCGCCATATCAAAGTTCACTAAGGGATATAACGATACCAAAGAAGAGCAGAAAATATCTCTAGACGCTATAACGAACAACCTTACTGAATTCAACGAAATAGAGATAGATTCCGATAATGAAAAATTAGTTTCGGAACTGAAAGACTAAATTATATAGCGCTTATTATATATAAGCGCTAATAGAACATTATCGCATAATGTTAATATTGCTGTGGTAAAAAGGAGAGCTTTCATCATTAAATAGTGATTCTATAGAAAATTTACTGGCGTAAAATATGCAAACCAAATTGTCATCTAGTTGTGTTGTTATAGTAGAACGTAACCAGAAAATTTCTATATTACTCTCCTTAACTAGTACATTTATGTTTTTAAATAAAACTATTGTAGGTTTATTTGATTTTTCAATAGCACTTATAGCTGCCCTATTATTTGGTAACAATAGAGTTTTCTTGAGCGATTCATGTTCATCAAAGTTTATACAATAGAAATCGATATTTTTGGTTAAAGCAATTTTTTCTAGCTTAGTTAGGTAGGATTCACTTACTATTTTATCGTCTATGCTGATTATCTTTAACGACAATTTCCAAGCATTTTCTATTAGTGTTTCGGGAAGAATACAGAACATGATGGGGTTTTCCCTAAAGTTTCGTCATAAATAACTATAGGCTAATTTAGAATAATCTTCCATAGGGCATCTTTTCTTGCTCTATATCACAGTTGTTATTCCTTTTTAACAATTTTATTAGAGCACTTATAACATTATTGATTATAGAAAACTTTCTCTTTTTATATCAATTTTTCATAAGAATTCGCTTACATCCTCTTACTGTTATAAGTAACACCCGACATTATTATTCGAAAAATAAATGCATTATATCGGTGATAATATATTTCTTAATAAGCAGTTGTTAAGCATAAGAATATTAAAATGTTTTCATTATAATAATTAATTGCTCTGTTCCGTGCTTATTAATATAACGTATATAAATTCCTTCCTTAAAAATAAATCAACTTGAATTATTTTTAAGTAGGATCTTAAATTTATTTAAAGTGAATTACGGATAGAGATATGAACATTAAAAAATCAAAGCACGAACCAACTGTAGATACTAAATTTTATGATTCTAAAAGAATTGAATCTAGCTTGGTGAATTTTATCGAAATGAACAATAGAAGATTTATATTCATTTTTAGAAACAGATTACAAAAGGATAAATCAAAATGAAGATAGTTTTATATGCTCACCAAGCATGGGTGAGCAACTCGGTTCCCACATGTGTATATCAGAACAATGACGAATCGAAGTACCCTCACGATAATGTGTGTGAAATGATCCGAAGGCATATGGAAATAGTAATCTCGAACTTCAACAGGGGTCATCATAAAACGCTTTTGCAAGTGAATAATGGCGGGCTTTTGCAAGCCCAGTCTCTTTTAGTTCACAAATTAAGTCCAACGATAAGACATATACTTATTATGTTTTACTTTCTAGAGACGCTTAGGAAGAACAACGCGAAGTTTCAATCCATATTAGAAACCACCTTTCCTTATGGTACTACCGAGTATAAATGTTGTTTGATATGGGATGTGCAGTTAGGCGTGCTTTCCTGAAGACAATCAGTTATCTACGTTAATGAGTCACAATTTGTTGGCTTACCTAGCTTCGGTATGGTGTCGTTTAGTTCAAGGTAAAAATCGGCATCTAGTTAAACACCAAGTAATAGAACTCACTTGCGTAGTTGACCATAAATTAACAACTTAGATAAATTAGAGGAAAATTATGAATGTGGTCTTATATGTACGCGTTTCATCACAGAGACAGGTTGAAGAAGGGTTTTCGCTTGAAGGTCAGCTACAAGACCTACGAAAATATTGCGAACAACAAAGTTATACAATCGTTAATGAATACATTGACGAGGGGAACTCCGCTTTTAGAGGGCATCGTCGTCACGTTTTTCAACAAATGATTACAGAAGTCACTTCAGGCGTCTTCGATGTACAGGGCGTAGTCGTCTATAGTTTATCCCGATTCGCAAGAGATTTACTGATGCAACTATCATCGGTAAAAAAGCTTCAAGATAGCGGTATTAGACTCATATCGGTAGCAGAAAATTTACCTGAAGACAGGTTAGGTTTTAAATTAACGAGTGTTTTTACAGGCTTAATCAACGAAATGAACAGCGAACAAAATGCTATGATAGTTCGCTCAAGATTAGAGCAAACTGCAAAACAAGGTTACTACACAGGAGGGCCGATTCCGTTTGGATATGAGTCTATAACTTGTCAAGAAGACACGAAACGCAAAAGAAAAAATTAATAGTCAAAGAAGACGAAGCAGCGGTAGTTAGAGAAATTTTTCGATTGTCCCTTCATGGAACTAACGGAAAAGGGTTAGGGATTAAAGCTATCGCAAAGCACTTAGACGATAAGGGTTTAACGAATCGAACATCTAAGTGGTCTATTAACAGTTTGCACCGTATTCTTAGTTCTACGACATATTACGGAGAGTTTTTGTTCAGGAAAGGGGCTAAAGAAAAAGGGAAATTACCGATAATAGTACCTGTGCCTCCTATCATAACTAAAGAAATCTTTGAACAAGTTAAATATGCGCTAGAAGAACGAGATGTAGCACATATACATACCAAATCTGTTCGATCTACAAGCTTATTAACTGGTATCGTCAAATGTGGTTCCTGTGGCGCTGGTATGCATGTATGTAGCGGAAAATCTGGGCGTTACAGCTATTATGCGTGTGCTACTAAGCTTAAAAAGAACGTCAAGTCGTGTAATTCAAAATGGGTGCCTAAAGAGGCGCTAGACAGCTTGGTAGAAGAAACAGTGCTTACTAGAATTCTTAAGCGGGAATATATTCAAGAGATTCTAGGGGATGTCAAAATGCAAATTATTGGCAAAAAAGAAGACTCTAAACTTGAAATGTTAGTGTTGTCACGAAAGAAAAGAACTATCGAAGAAAAGCTAGGTAATATCTACGAGCAATTATCATTACGCCAGGATTTAATTGACGATTCCTATGCTGCTTTTGTTTCGAGCATGCAAAAGCAACTAGTAGATGTTAAGTCAAAAATTAAGGCTAAAAATGCAGAAACCCGACTTCCTTTAAAAAACTTCGGAGAAAAGCAAATCGGGTGTTTCGTTGATACACTGAGACAATTAATTTCTGAGTCAGATGAAGAAGCGAAAAAAGCTCTGTTTTTGCAGATTTTGGGAGAAGTAAAGGTAAATACTGATCAAGTTGAAATGTCAGGTTCGAAACTTGTGTTACTATCCATAATCTCAAAAACAAAAGCGGGCACCACTAATGTGGTGCCCGCTTTCATTACGAAGTGGCGGAGAGATAGGGATTTGAACCCAACGGCCACAATAAAAATACGATTATTTTACAATTACTTATCTAGCTTTCAAGAAAATCAATTTAGTCATCTGTCTGGTACAGATTAAAGCCCACTTCATAGCTTAGCGTCAAGATAAATCCGACGATTTACCTCATAGCGTTAGGTTAGTAAGTTAGTTACTGAACTTATTAACTTACTAACCTTCCAAGCATAACTGAACAACTGGCACACTTTTGGACAGAATGTATGGTACGCCCCGTTTTTGCAAATGATAAATCAAAAATAACGGAGCTGGTTTGCGCTAATGTATTCGGAGTCTAATTGAGACTTTTTCTTTAGCCCCAGCTCCACGATGAGATCCGCGCCAGATTGTCCTCAAAAGCGTGAAAGCATTCTATGTTGCTGTTCTGTCCATCAGGTCTTCAATCTGGTGGTCTAACCGTTTTGTCATCTTTATATATCATCTGCAAATCTGATTTAAACTCTTACTTCAAAAGCTTTATGGGTAACCATTACTGACCATGCTATCCGAGCTAATTTGTTTGCTAAAGCTACAAGTGCAACATTGAATGGCTTGCGTTGCTTCAGATCAATGAGCCAAGAGCCAAAGTTACGTTCCGCCGTCCCATCCCTCCAGATAACAGCTCTAGCTGCATGGACAAATAATTCTCTGAGCTCTTTGTTTCCTCGTTTGGATATCCCAAGCATTCTTGATTTACCACCAGTAGAATATTGATGCGGGGTTAAACCAATCCAAGCGGCAAAATTACGACCATTAGCAAAATCGTGAGGGTTCACAACCGCTGACAAACAACAAGATGCGGTCATTGGCCCAACTCCTGGAACACTTTGTAAAAGAGATAACAATTCATCATCTTTCAGCAAGTTTTCTAATTTCTTTTCCTGCTCTTTAATCCATGTATTCAACTGATTGTAATGATCTAACTGATCTCTAAGCTCCAAAACTAACATTGGTGGAACGGGTTCTTTATTGTCGGCTAGATACTGAAATAGGTTCTTCATGTTGTGATGCCCTCTCGGAAAACTTATTCCAAACTCCAGAAGAATTGAACCTATCCTATTCATGCATGCTGTTCTTTCCTTGATATAACCTGCTCTGATTTTACGAACAACAGTACACACTTGTGCTAATTCGCTTTTTGGAGAAACAAAACGCATATTTGGACGCATTGACGCTTCTGCAATTGCGTCAGCATCAATGAAATCATTTTTGTTTGTTTTTACGTAAGGTTTAACATACTGAGCAGGAACCAACTTAACTTGATGCCCATAAGACTCGCACCGTCTCGCCAACCAATGAGCACCACCACAAGCTTCCATCGCAACAATAACGGGCTCATGAACGGATAATAATTGAAGTAATTTTTGTCTGTTAAGCTTCTTCCTGAAGACTTCTCTGCCTGAATAATCATGGCCGATAAGGTGAAATGTATTTTTTCCTAAATCGATGCCGATAACGCGAATAGTAGTCATGATGGTCACCTTTATTTAACTGAACCTAACAATGTTAAGTTTAGCGTGTGGGTGGGGCGTACCATCTTATTAATGAGTTTGGTATTACGGACAACATCTACCTACCGAGCTGCAAAAAATGAAAAGACCACCGTACTTCTAGCGGTGGCCTGTTTGCGAGGTTCTGGACAAAAACTGTCACTAGCGAACCGTATAATTAGATTTACTTTATGTGTTATTTATAAGTAAGTATTCAGTACGCCCCTTATGCTAAGGTCACTTATAATGGGAATGTTTAGTATCTGAGAGAGTCTGTTCCTATTTAGCAAGTGCCAATCAGGAACAGAATGTTGATAAATGCAATCTTTAGGCAGCCTCTTGATTTGGTGAACGTATGTAATATAAGGATGTCAGACAAACTACAAAAAAGAATGTAAATAAAATGGCGATACTACTGAACGTAAACTGGATAGAGTCGTTGCCTGCCAATTTACCTAAGTAATCGAATACAACGGGAGACATAAATTGCCCCAAAAAAGCCGTACTGGAGACGACAGACATTGTCTGGACACCATTTCCTTCCCCGCCTGCTTTTGTTGCTCCCATAAACAGCGTTGGCATACTCCACCCCAATCCAAATCCGACTACCATGACAGCCATTAAGACTAGAGAATAGCTATCGACAAAGGAAAGAAGGTAAAAGCCCGTAGCCATCAAGCCACAAAGAAAAGCAGGAAGAAATCTGCCTAGCAACACTTTTACCTTGGAATACAGAATACCCGCAACAAATCCACTTCCTGTAGAGACTGATAAGGCCACCCCAGCGGCAGTTGAACTCCCCATACCGCTTTCCTTAATATAAATCGCCAAATTTACGGGTAAAGTGTAAAAGGTCATTGACAGGAAAAAGGTTGCTACAGCCCAGCAGAAAACCACAAGAGGCATACCGGATGAAATTCCTTCTCTGTTTATCTTTCGCCGAGTCTCCGGAATTGAGATAAAAACAAGGGAAAATACTAACAATCCAATAGAATAAACACCAAAGGAATAACGCCAATGTACAGATGCAAGAACTCCGGCAAGAAGTGTCGCAATTATTCCACCAAGGTTACTTGACGCCGTTGAGTATCCCATCATTGTGGCTTTTTCTTTATCTGAGAATAAATCGGCGATAAGCCCGGTCGACATAGGCATGATTAGCCCTACACCGATACCAAGTACTGCTCTAAACGCCAGTAGCATTTCAATAGAGTTAGCTAAACCACCTCCTAATCCACCAAGAAGGTAAAAGAATATCCCTATAAATAAAAGAGTGCGTTTTGAAAGAGTTCGGCTTAAGCGCCCGGATACCAGCGAAAAAATAATTATGGATATTGCAGGAACAGTAAGGATGAGCTTAATTGTGGTTTGGCTTGTATCAGGAAATGCCGATTGAATCTCTGCCAGTGCCGGAGCAACAGCCGCTCCTGACATCACTGTAAGTAAAGACAGTGAAAGAATAGCGGGTTTTAATAACTTGGACATGGTTTTCCTATAGGGAGTTTTACGTTTAACTCCCAACTTTCTTTGATGCGTCATATTAAGCGGGTTACGAAAGAAATTGACGAATCGCTGCTCTGGCATTGTCCTGATAAGTTTCATCACCTAAATCAGAAAATATTTCCGTCTGGTCACCAACCGGCCCCGTGATACCTTCAACACTCGCGTAGAACACGCCACTTTGATATGACTCATCCAGCAAGCCATCAACAAATCGCTTTGCTCCGGTTTCCAGTCGGTGCATTTTCCCCATCAGGCACATCACACTCATTACTGCCTTGAATATGTAAGTTTTGATTAATGACGAGGAACTTGTTACCTCTGTCCCTGCCGTTCCACCCGGACTCATCGTAATAAGTCTTACTGATGGGTACTGACGGGCAAGCGAAGAAAGCCACATTGCACCCGTATATTTCACTGGGGCATACGGTTTGGTTGAATCTGAGCGTTCAGTAAAAAAAGTACCGTCTGCAATCGATACAAACTCATCTATTGAAGATGTGGTTAATTCCGGACGCTCGTCCATTCCCGGTATTCCCCTTGCCGCTTCCGAGCTAACGTATAATCCCACTTTTGTTAGCATACCTCTTTTCAGCAGTTCCTCTGCAAGCAGCGCATGCCCCAATACATTCACGGCAAATACATTGGTTACCCCGTCATCCGTTAGTGCTAAAGGGTTTTCTCCTCCCCAACCACCTGCATTCATGACGAGAGCATCAATCGGATTCTTCAGGGACTCTATTGCCCGGTGTACAGAACTCAGGTCAGACACATCAATAAGAAAGATGTCAAAAATATTTTTCCCGGTAGAAGCCTCTAAATCTTTCTTTGCACCTATCGCCTTATCTTCACTTCTACACCCCAAATAGATTTTCTCGATGCCATTTTGCAGTGCTAACTGGCGAGCGCACTCTTTACCAAGGCCGCCATTTGCACCTGTAATCAAAACACTTTTCATCATACCGCTTTCATCCATTGCTGAGTTCATATTCTCTTTCCAGTCAACGCACCACCATTCAGAAATGTTAGGAAATGCTTTGTTTGTTTTTTCAACAATCTTACAAACATTAATGTCGCCTAAACAGACTTGGAGTGGCATTTATATAATGCCGAATTGGCATGGTTACTGTTGCTTCGAAAAGGTTTCTATGGATATTACGAGCTGGTTATTAGTAGTAAGAGGGGGCTTTTAAAGCTGCTGAACTAAGCAACTTAATTTTTAATTGCCCGCATCGGCAGGCAATTGCACTGTATTGGTCGCTACTTACGGTAACTCCCATTCACTTCGATTGTTGTTCCCGTACATCTCTTCAAATTTTGGGATATTTGACTCCCAACATGGAGTTCCTTCTCCAATGTAGTCTTTAACAGCGTCAAGGAACAAGCGTGTACGCATTGGCATTTCACGATGTGGATAGACTGCGTAGAACGAGCTATAAGAAGCTAGCTTCAGATCAGTCATTATGGGTACCAGTTTACCCGACGATACTTCATCTCGGATATGGACTGAGGGGATCTTACAGTAAATTCGTCCTGCAAGAGCCATTTGAACAACAAGATCAATATCACTTCCCAAATAGGTGCAATTCATAGACATAGTTTGAACCTGCTTTTGGTCATTGATATATCTTAATTCGGTGATCCGAAAAGTATCTGTAGCAAAGCCTCCGGCGGGCAACTGTTCGAGCTCTTCAATGGATTGAGGTTCACCATATCTGCGCAGATATTCAGGAGAAGCAACCAGCACTGACCGGTTGCGGGCTAAGTGGCGAGCAACCATAGACGAGTCTTGAAGCTGTCCGGTTCGAAATGCGATATCAAAGCCCTCCCCGATAACATCAACCAAACGGTTATTCATGTGGAGTTCAATAACAACCTCAGGGTAACACTCCTGAAAATTTTCAATAACAGGTTGCAGTATATTCTTAGTCAGTGACGTTATTGCCGTTATTTTTAGTAGTCCTTTTGGCTCTGTATGGAAGTTCTGTGCTACCTGAATGGTTTGCCTTAAGCTCTCCCGTAATGTTTCTGCTTTACGTTTTACTTCTACACCAGCCGCAGTAAGTGAAAGTGTTCTAGGGGAGCGATTTAACAATCTGACTTCCAGATCTTTTTCAAGTTTCGATATCTGCTTTGAAACTACTGAACGGTCGATATTACGACGCTCTGCCGCTTTACCATAAGATCCTCGCTCTGCTACATCAAGAAATAACAATAGCCGACTGGTTGTATCCACTTTAATCCCTTAGTCTGACGTAATAACAATGCCAAATTAGCATTGTAGAAATTCCATTGCAAGGCTATTTAAGCACTACAAACCTCCGTATTATTGCTGAAAAAACAAGCATCGAACTCTCTTAATGTTTGTGGAGAATACTTAGTACAGGAGATCAAAAGGTGAATATATTAATTACGGGTACAAGCAGCGGCTTTGGTAAAGAGATGACCATTGCTCTTGCTACGTTAGGCCACTCTGTCTACGCTGGAATGCGAGGTATACAGGACAAAAACCAATCCAGTGCAGACGAACTCAAGGCTTTGTCAGCAACCCTCCACGGTCAGATCATCCCACTAGAAATAGATGTGACTAACGATGAGTCGGTTGAAGAAGCCGTTTCGACAGTGCTAGCTAATCAAGCAGGCATCTTGGATGTAGTGATTAACAATGCGGGTAGCTTTGTCGGCGGTCTGAATGAGGCATTTACGGTGTCTCAAGGTCAAGATATGTTCAATGTGAACACCTTCGGCCCACTGCGTGTAATGCGTGCTGTTCTGCCTACTTTACGTGAACAAGGTAAGGGCACGATTATCAACGTTACAAGCAGTGCGAACAAATTCCCTATGCCGGGAAGCGGCAATTACGTTGCTAGCAAAGCGGCACTGGAAAGTCTGACAGAAAGCTATGCCTATGAGCTTGCTCCACTTGGCATTGAAGTCCTTATCTTCCAGCCGGGTGCATTTAATACCGGAATTATGGCTAAAGGAACTGGCCCGGAAGATGTGGAGCGGGTGAATGGTTACGGCAAGACACTTGCTTGTATGGAACCAATGATGCCTGCATTTATGGCGTTGATTGAAGATACCTGGGTTAATAACTCTCCTACGATGATTTCTGATGCCATCGTTGAGCTACTGGAAATACCTTATGGTAAACGCCCTCTACGTACTATGGTTGACCCGTCTGGTCTCGGTAATCAAACCGATTCGGTAAACAAATACTTTGAACAGGCACAAAAGCAGTTCCTGCAATCAATCAAGATAGACCAAATGGCCAAAGTACCTACAAATTTAGACAAGTAAAGACCGGAGAGCAAAGATGAAATCAATTAAACAGGACGATCATTCCGTTAACCCACCGCTTTCTGTAGAAGATGCGACAGAAACCAAGTCATCCCTGTCACGCCGGGATTTTGGAAAATTTGCAGCCGGCCTTGGTCTTGCATCGGTAGTAGGTAGTTCAAATGCTTTTGCGCAAGACAAGCCGCTATCAGCTGACAAAGACAACCAACCGAGTGTTACCCCTGAAGGTTACGAAGGAAACATTGCTGTCTGTACGGTATTGATCGTTAAACAAGAAATGGAAAAAGAAACCGATGATGTTTGGGACCGACATAAAAAATGGCTGAAAGAAACTCACGGCCCTTGGGGCATGGTTTCGTACACCGTTGCGAAACATAAGGAGCTGAAGTATCCACTGAAACCAGAAAATGGTGAAACAACGGATCGAATTGTTTATGTGATCCACGAAGTGTACAGACATCTTGAAGGCCTGAAAAAACACTACGCAGAGTGTATGGATGGCAACTATCTGGAAGACTTTATCAGGATTTGCACCGCAGAAGGGAACACATTTACTGTGTTACAAGGCGCTCCAATTACTCATTCGCTACTTCCAAAAGACTGCGACTTCCCTATTACGTTCGCCTCATAAGGTCTGGTTTAATGAAAAAAATTCTTGTTACACTACCGCTCATTTTTGCCTTACCTGCTTTTGCTGGAACACTAAAACTGACCAGCGAAGATATCGGGCAAGGAAAGCTTATGACTTCCAAACAAGAGTCTAGTGGCGCGGGTTGCAACGGCAGTAATCATTCTCCACATCTTAAGTGGTCGAGTGTTCCGGAAGGAACCAAGAGCTTTGCTGTTACCGCATATGACCCTGATGCACCTACAGGCAGTGGTTGGTGGCACTGGCAACTTGTTAATATTCCAGCGGATATTACTGAGTTACCAGCTAACGCTGGCAGCACGACAGAAAACCTTGCTCCTGAAGGTAGCATGCATATTGAAAATGACAAGGGAGAAAAAGGCTATGGTGGAGCATGTCCCCCGAAAGGACAAAACGCACACCGTTATCAGTTTACTCTCTATGCACTCGCTACAAAGGGTTTACAACTACCCCCGAATGCTTCCGGCGCTATGGCTGGTTACATGATCAAAGCATATACGATTGAATCGGTGACGATTGAGGCAACATACAAGCGCGATTAAGTCTGTAATTAAAGGCACCTTACTTAATTGTAGGGAGTGATTTATTTCTCCCTACATCTGAATCGCCACTAACTTGTTGGACGCCTTTTAGTTAGACAAAATGACAAACAGAGAGGTGCCTATGAGCAGAAAAAGATATCCCGAAGAATGCAAGATTGAAGCCGTTAAACAAGTGACTGAAAAAGGACATAACGTTGCTGAACCGCTCTCCTCGAACGCTTTCTCTTACCTCTGCTGGTATAAAGGCAAAGCGCAAAGCGCAAAGCAGAAGCATTGCGTGAAGAATTAAGGGAAACAATTCAGGCTGCACACAGTTTTCATGCAGAGTCCAAAGGACTGTTAAAAAACACGGCCATGGAATCATTTACTAAGAACGCTCTGCAATCCGTCATTAATAAGTTTCAGGAGCTTTATCCTGAAGTAATTATTGAGGTTCACATTAACAGTCACTTAGTTGACATTGTCGGAGAAGGTTTTGATATCGTATTCCGCTCTGGGCAATTTCAAGATTCACCTTTTATTGCTAGTTACTTGGCCCGGAATCGCTCCGTATTGGTAGCGTCACCAGAATATCTAATCAGATATGGTAAACTAGACACTATGGAAGATCTGCAAAAGCTTCCTGTCGGAGGATTTGCCACGGACACTTTTCGTATTAGCGAACTAAAATATACTGACGTCCAGAATCAAGTTCAAACAATGCCTATGGACTGTGCGTACTTTGGAAATGATATTGATCTTGTTGTACAACAAGCACTTTCTGGTCGTATTTACTGTAAGTTCCCTGCTGTTCATATCCGAGATGAAGTTTTGTCAGGAAAATTAGTGCCCATTCTGACAGATTTGAAAATACCATATTACAACCCATTTTACGCCGTTTATCCTCACCGTGACATGTCGATGCGTACACGCCTGTTTTTGGATGCAGTCCGAAATTCTATTGGAGAAGATACTCCATGTTGGGAGTCTAATATTCCCGGGAAAGGTGTGGCTACTGGCTTGAACTAGCCAACAACAGAAGGCAAATGAACCATGGTTTATTATGTTTAACTAACCGGAATCATTCAACGTAACGGGCCGGAAAGTGGTCAAAATGTACAAGCAGCGCATGCAGATAGAGGAATGTTTTAGGGATAAGAAAAATGAACATCTTGGCATCGGACTGGGGTATACAAATTCAAAAAGTGCTGAAAGGTACGATAACCTTCTCTTGGTAGCAGCGTTGATTTTATTCATTTTATGGAGCTTAGGATATGCCTCAGACCAGTTAAATCAATCTCGCTTACTTTAAGCAAATACTGTGAAAAAGCGCAGAGTATTATCATACGTATATCTTGGAAAGGAGGTCATTGATTATGGGCGATATTGTCCGGATGAATAGATACTGGTGTTTGTCTTTAGCCAGCTATCGGAGCCGGCTATAGGTCATGAGAGTTTGACGTAAATTTGTGGGGGGCCCTAAGCTTTAGGGATGGTATATCAACTTTATTCATTGTCGATGACACGCCACGATGGCAACACATTTATCACCATCCTATTCGACGATCAGCTATAGCTAGCTCTTCTCACTATAGAGCAGCATATTTTAGAACTTGCCACCATTTACCCATTCAGCTTTTGGTGGGACGGATTCTTGATTGACCCAGATTTCTACGATTTTTCCATCTTCAACTCTGAAAATATCAAAACGGGCTATTTCCTGCTCTTTATAGACAACGCGGCTATAAGCGACAACGGTATTGCCCTGGCCGATAACTCTCACGATCTGATCATAGGCCCCCTGATAGTTTTCAAGAGGCTCAACTTCTGAAGAGGTGTGAGTAATCAGAGTGCTACTATCTACAAAAGATGCGAACTTTTCTTTCTGACCAAGAATCATTACATCACAGATAAAGTTACGGACAATCTCTTTGTTATCTTCAGTTGATTCAGGGCTAACTATTTCCACTGGTCCGCTGATTTGATCTATTTCTGAACCCGGTTTAGTTTCAAATGCAGCAATAACATCCCAGTGTTCGATAATCTTGTCATCACTGTCCGTGTCAAATAGATCTGTCGTTACCCATTTAGCATCACCATTATTGATATCCTGATAAGCCTGCACAAAGACATATTGCCCATCTACGACAGAACGGGCTATACGAATGTCTCTGACCTTACAGCGCTCTATAAAAGGTTCGAAAAACTCTACGAAACCTTCGATGCCATTTCGTACACCAGTGCTGTGTTGGGTATATCGTCTACCGGTATATTTAGTTACTGCCTGACGAGCATTTCCGTCACGTATGCCTTCTAAATAAAGGTTCGATGCGTTTTCCAGTTTCTGACTCATTGGTATCTCCGTTGACATGTATAACTGGTGTGAATATGAGTATTGTTGATGATAAGTTATCAGGGCTGCGCGTAAAGGTAGATACCTGCTTAAAAATGGTGAATCTAATCCTGACTTTCTATGTATGGTACAGTTTTGTTAAGAGTCCAAATAGTCAGAAGAAACAGATCAAAGCGGGTCCTGATGGATTTTGGATGACCACAAGGGAAAAACTATCCGAAAGGTCATTTTATCCAAAGATCCTAGCTCACTCTGTCCAGAAGCGAATAATTTTCTCAAGTAAGCCTGCATGATTATGCAAGCGTGACTTTTGGCTAGAAGTGTTAAGAAGTGAAAACTTTTGGGAGTCACTGAGCACCGCACTTTAACTCTCTGTCATTCCTGCAAGCCCGATTAGCAGAGGACGGAATTTATCGGCCTAAATTTTTGCTGACAAACTAAGGGGCATAAATTGCTTAGAGTGATTACGTTAAATCATTGCTGGACAAAGGCAATCCAGTCCCCATTGTTTAACATCCCCCAGAATGCCGTCATCCTCACGCAAGTGAGGATCTCGTAAAGCGCGTAGCTAATTGAAAAATAATGACTACGTCACGTAAATTGCGTTCACTGTTTTTAAGGTGTATGTCCCCTTAGTGCTCCTTAGTGCTGGCATAACCCAAGTAACATCAGTGAAGAGTATTTACCAAGCTCGAATGTTCAGGCTTGGTAAATACGGTTAAATGCTCTTAACCATTATTAAGAGGCTTACTTGCATAGACACCATGACCATCTTTACTAAGATCAAAAGAGATATCATTGTTTAAATCTGCACATGAATACAAAGCAGAATTTTCAGTTTCCGCAACGAGACTGCAGTTATCCTTAATACTGTTTATATCATCCGCATCAAATTCAAATGTAGCCGTAATGACTTTAGACTCTGTATTGTGTAGAACTTCAATATTTACTGCAGATTTTGGTAGGTAATTTGGTAACCAACCTTGTTTAAAAAACTCGGCCTTCTCAATATCCATGTAGTTTTTGAATACTGTAGCAACAGTATCATCGGATGTTGCCGCCAAAGTATGAGCCGAGAATAATAGAACCATGGGTATTGCCAATAACAGTTTAGTTTTCATCTTTGTTTCTCCATTTGATGACAGCGATATAAGCCCTGCCGATTATTTAAAAGCGTTCGAACAGGAAGAATATTAAGCAATTTTGTAACTAAATATGTCACTTGTTAGTCAATCATAAGTTAACGTTCAATTAATTAAATCAATATAACCAATACGTTAAGAGTCATTTTTTGGGATATTGCTTCCGTAAATCAAGAGAAATATCAGAGCCGCGTAAAATGAACAGATTAGACGTTGTAATAAATGACAGTGCTGGTAGAGAACAAATAGCCGAAATCGTGCAATATGCGATGTTATGTTGAACGGAACGGGTTGCTTTAAGCCTAGGATAAAAAAAGTGCGCGAGGGCTCTGTATCATATAGAACACCGACTAGTGGTACTTCGGACCGAGAATTAAGTAGAAATCGTAGAAAAAATCGGCTTGATGATATGCAGAGATGAGACTGACAAACTAAAAAGGGGTTTTGTACCCATTTCAGCGAAAAGTCTAATATGAGTCGCCAGCTCTTTATTTATAAGGGCTGAATGCAGAGGTTTGTTTCTTGGGCCATCTCTTATAGCGTCAATATTGCTTGGTAATTAGGATACGACAGAATCGCTTGGTGATCACAGAGAGTTACAACACTCGCTGAAACGTCTCTGGACATTTACGAGCTAGCGAGTTTGCGAGTCTATTAATTCTCTGACTAGCTGATGTATTGGAAGACTAACGCATTGCTCCGCAGAAAAACCAGTGCCTTGTTAGCTATAATATTAATCTTTATTCAGTGATTTCATGTTTATATGGATATCCTTTTCCCGTCTCAAGATAGTCCTTCAAGCTTCCTAAGAAATAGCCCCAACCTTCTTCGCAGATTTCATAGCATTCGAGTACTGGCATTAAGCCTTCGTGAGAGAAAGCTACTTTACTCCCAGTTTCATTTTCAACGATCTTCCATTTTATAGTAGTTCCTTTCCATTCATCTCTAGCTTTTATGTCTCCAAGGTCGTGATTTGCCTCAGTAACTTCCCATACAAGAGATTGACCTGGGAAGGCCTCAGATACCGTCATCTCCCAAGATGTTGTTTTCTCAAATCGAACTATCAATTGGTCGCCAACTTGCAGAGCTTGGTTTGATAATTCCGTCCACCATTTATCAATATCCTTTGTAATGGCTTTATATACTGATTCAGGGTTTGCGGAGATCAGAATCTCAGTTGAATAGCTTCGTCTTGACATGATTTATCTCCTCATTCGATATGATCTATCTTCGTTAATACAGGTAACGAATGCAAAGTTAATCCCTAGCAAGGCAAGCCTAATCTCTCGTTCCCACGCTCTGTGTGGTAAAGCATACCTGACTTAGAAGTGCCACGCAAAGTTCGTGCTTTGTCCCATCTCCACTAATCATCCAGTGCATAATCCTCGCAACTCTCGTTCCCACGCTCTGCGTGGTAATGCATACCTGACTTAGAAGTGCCATGCAAAGTTCGTACTTTGTCTCATCCACACTAATCATCCAGTGCATAATCCTCAATAAACGAATGGAGTTTAGAGGGGACCCACTAGCGTTATTCCAGTGCCCGTAATTATGACGGTGAAACAGGACTAATTAATATCTGCCGATCATGGTGATTTTGGGCTCAATATGCATTCCCACGCAGCGTGGGAACGAGGAATACTTAGACAATCAATGAGTAAACCTGACGACTGATATATTCGATGATGTAAATATCTTTAAAGATATGGAGGTTGCGTTTGAGTAGAGTGGTTTTACTGCCATTGGTATTCAATAGTTGAAACTAAATTCAGACTATCATCCTGATCTAACTCCATATACTGTTCTTTCATTATTTGCCCCATGGAATCACGAGATAGGAACTTTATGGATACGGACTTATCAGAAGCTTCTGTGCTATTTTCTAACCAGCTTTGGTAACAGTTTTCTTCTTTGATTAGACGATGGTTAGCATCATAAACGTAAACACGCTCATTTCTTTGGCGGCTTTGTACAACATCATCAACAAAGGTTTTTCCAATCATTACTGCTTTTGCCACTTGGTTTAATCTATTGTATTCGTAGTGAGTGGTATCGACATTAGTCCCTACGATCGCCACTTTAGAATACTTTTTGCTGAAAATCCTATTGCCATCTGAATCATACTCATAGGTGGTTTTTTCTATCTGATGACCCCTTACATAAAGGGAAAGCGCCAATAATAATCCACCTTCTGAATATGTGTATAATCGCTCGTCTCTACTACCATTTGGATATACTTCTGTTTCCTTGCTGATATCGCCATTTGAGTTGTATTCATAACTGACGACACTGGTGTTTACACCATTTTTAACCATTGAGCGGGTTACAAGCATTTCGGACTTATCATACTGATACAATTCTAGTGTTTGTTTTCCAAAGCCATAAATCGATTTTTTCTGTGCTAACAGCCCGTTTTTACTGTACAAAAAATGTTGTTCTCTCACATCCGAGCGTTCCCGCTTTTCATAGTGATGAATTTTACGCGTAACAACGGAATTTGGTTTTGTATCTAATGTGATAACTTCCGCAAGAGCCAATCCACTTATTGCATGAACGAACATGACTAAAAATAAAGCTAGGTTAGTCTTCGTTCTTAGTTGCTTAAGATTTATATCGTTCAAACCTTTGCCCCTGAATCAAAAAAGAATAACAGCCATCCTTTCAATAAAGGTGGCTGCTACAGTATGTGTAAACGCTTTGTACTGAGCTTTAGTGGCTTTCTGGATTGATGACCAGCAGCTGAATCCACATTGTTTGACAGTTTTCTTTAGAGTTCAGTCGGACGTTGCGTACTCTACCTGCCCACTTTTCTTCCCACTTAGCCGCACATATATCGGCACCAGCCTCTAGCGCTTTTTTATAGATCCAGTGCTCCTGACCATCTGAATAACGAATCATCGTCTCCTTCGCTTTCTTTTGAAACTCCAGAGATGAAGCCGCTTCATAGGTGAAACGCTTCATATCTTCGACCATCTCTTTGTAAGTCTCAAAATGCTCATGGGTGGGAACCATTCGCTCATGTCCTGTAATGATTAAATCAAAATCATAGGTATCAAGGATGATTTTAGGCAGTCTCCAAGTCATGATCGGATCAACGGCTTCACCAAAGTGAATCCACGGGGCCGCATCCGCATGGAATGTATCGATTGCTAATAGGATTTTCTGCTCTGGGGCATATACAAGACTATCTGAATGCGAGTGCCAGTTTCTGCCTAAATCTTTAAACTCCAAGCGTAGGCCACCTGTGTCCAAAACATAGTCATCCTGCCAAACAACATCAGGCACAGGACGCATTGGGTCATTAGCTTCTTTTAGTAATTCAGCCGTTTCACTGTTGCCAATCTTAATGGCAGTTTCTGGATACAAGTGCATGCCCCGCGCATGATCGCCATGGTGGTGTGAGTAAATGACATGCGTAATAGGTTTATCTGTAACCTCAGCAATTGCCTTAAGTGTATGTGGTGCTAGGCCTGGTATTGCGTCATACACAATAACGCCATCTTCGGTTACAAAGAAGACTTGGTGTTCAAAAGCATCATGCACAAAATAGGTGTTTTCAGCAATTTGGTAGTAGTTGTACCCACGCTCTGGCAGAGGTTGGTATACGTAATCTCTGACACTGTACTTCTCTTTCATTGCTTCTAGATCAAAAGCGCCTTTTTCAGTTGTATTCGAAGCGTCTTGAGCCGCTGCGCTTGCACCAAATGAAATAATTGCTGCGGTAAAACATGTCGTTAAAATTCTGGATGGTAATAGATGCTTAAACACTCTCACTGGTTTCTCCTAAAATTCATAAGTACCACTACTTAAATAATTATTCTGTTAGCTGGTCGAATAGTTATGTTAATTCGGTTTAACTACTGCATAGTTCTGAAGTGGTAGGTATTTTAAACGCTGAGGTAATAGTATAACTAGACCATTCATGTTAAATTCATTGTTCAGTAAAACGTTATAATAGGTTAATAAATCATGCTGGAACATACTCGTCACCTTGCGGTTTTCGCTGTTGTTGCTGAAGTAGGATCATTTAGAGGCGCAGCTAAAAGGCTGGGAATCTCACCTGCTGCAGTAAGTGGACATGTCACCCAGTTAGAGGAAAGTCTGAATGTTGCACTGATTTACAGAAGTACCCGCAAGTTATGGTTAACCGATCTTGGGCGAAAAGTAGCCAGCGAAGGGCAGGCTATTCTTGATGCCGAGCTAGCAGCAATAGACATTGTCGAGGAGCATAACCGAACTCCAAAGGGTAAGCTTAGAGTCTCGGTTCCCAGTTGGCTTCAAAATGGAAGGTTTGTGGATGATATTGCCAGATTCTCTACAATTTATCCCGAGACAGAAATAGATCTGACGTTTTCAGACTCTAACGCGGATCTCATTGGCGAAGGTATTGATTTAGCTTTACGAGTCGGCCCAGTAGCAGATTCTGCTTTAAAGTGCCGACACCTTTTGTCTATCCAAGAGTTACTGGTAGCAAGTCCAAGTTACCTTAAAGGAAAACCGCCTTTGATGACGCCTGATAATTTGGAAAAGCACAGGTTTGTCTCTTTTGCCGCGATGCAACTAAATCCTGTATTTATATCCAAAAAACCAGAAAAAAAGAGTTATCAAAAAGTCTCTATTAAATCCCAATTCTCTGTAGAGTCTGTTCACTTTGCCTACAAGTTTGCGCTTAGTGGAGTTGGGCTGGCAATCATTCCAGATTTACTGGCAGAAAGGCATATCAAAGATGGAGAATTAATAGAACTGTTACCTGAATGGCGTCTACAAGCAAAAGAAATTCTAGCCATTTGGCCTGCGAATGCGGGAAAGTGGTCCCCCGCGCGGATATTAGTTGATTTCCTTGTTCAAGACTTAATTGAATACGGTGAACAAGATGAGTTAACCAGACGTCACCTACCAAAAAGCAAACACCTTGCTGATACCTATCAACAAGGTGAGTAATCTACATATATTTGCTGAATTAACGTAATTTACTATAGATCAGCTTGTCTGCAGAAAGTTTGCCGGCACCGTTTATTAATATAAAAACGAACACTACAAGCAGGCATGCTTGATATTCGTAACCACCATTGCGAACATCAAACCCGTTCGGCCATCCTAATAGAACAACGGCAACGGTTAATGACACAATATTGGCCAGAGCACCAATACGTGTAAACAGCCCTATTGCTACTGCGATACCCCCCAGTACTTCTCCTAGAGATGCAATAACTGCCATTAAATACGCTGGCTCTATACCTATCTTACTGAAAAACATAGCAGTACCATCTAGATTAAACAGTTTGCCTTGCCCATGATATATCATGGTGATACCTGCAAAAAATCTTAAAAGAAGGTCGTGATACATGAGTTCGCTAGGTTTGGTTATTAGCTGAAGTAATTCTTTCATCGATAAGATCCAAAGCCTTATTATTTGACTACAACTGACTGGTCAGACAGTTTAACCGTGAAACTAAAAGAGCCTTCGTTTAAGGTCCATTTACGTAACGTATATTCACGAGTACCTGAAGAGTGGAATGGGTCTGCGTCAGCAATGGCTTTTGCTTCTTTGAACGAACTCGCTCGGATAATAATTAATCCCGCTTTGGGCATACCAGTGTGATTTTCTTCAAACAAAGGACCAGCACCAAACATAATTCCTTCATTTTCCAGCTTTACTTGGTAATCCAAGTGAGCGCCAGCATGTTTCTTAAATTGTTCTGGTGTACCTACCAGTCTGGTTTCGTAGATATATAACTCTTTGTTTAAAAAACCGTTACCACGGGCTTCCTGCTCAGGCGTTAAAAAGTCAACGGCCATGACATTTCCGGTAAATAGGATAGACAGTGTAAGGAGTAACCAATTAGTCAATTTAGCATTTTTCATAAGATGTTCCTTTTGAGAATGAATGTAAAAAATACTAACTTCCTATCAATACCTTGACTATATAGGTCATATTGAATTCATTGTTCATAAAAACGCAATAATACTAAGCAAACCATACTTCCCCATTGATTACATCGTTTAACTAAACAATGAATTCAGAACAACTAGTCTAGTTAGGTAATAGCACCTCCGATTAGAATGTTTGTAACTTTTTTCATTAATCCTTCTGAGGCAATAACTTATGTCAGAGATTTCAACAGTACTTAGAGCCGAGTTTGACAAGCGCAACCTTATTCCTGGTGTCTCTTTTATCCTAATTCTTGTTGTGGTAGCCGTTCTGAGAGGGTATTTGTGGGCCCAACCTGGAGAATGTTCACTGGAGGACTATCCCGGCGCCGCATTTAATGCATGGGAAAATGGCGAAAAACTCAAAAACACACAATGCTACCAAATGGCATTTCGCAATGCATCTGACCTTGCAATGAGCCAAGAGTATGCAGAGAAGTTTGAGGCAGAGATGGCTCGAAAATATCCAGTTGCTGGCTATAAAATTGGCTTACATGATCCGGAGATTCAGGAGATGATTGGTCTGCCTGATTCCATGTTTGGCGTTTTTTACGGTAATGACCCCTTCTACTCAAATGGTGATGTAGTCAAGTTGAATGGTCAGGAATTTAATTATGAACCTGACCTACTGATGAAGGTATCCAGTTCAGAAATCATGAGCGCAACAACGTTAGAACAAGTAGTCCAATATATTGATGGTATCTATGCCTTTATTGAACTGCCAGTGCTACTAGGTGACCCAGACGAGGTTCAAGATGGCTTTACCTACTCATTTTTAATGCAGGCGTTGAACCTTGGTGCCCGTACCGGAGTCATTGGTGAATACTACTCATTAGATCACGATGACCCTAATTTACTGGAGACGCTACGTAATATGACTGTGGTTAGTTCTAATCCAGATGGTACTCAACGCAGTATCTATCACACTAACGAAGAACCCGTTCACTGGATGATCACAGCCGTTGAAGCAGTAGAACACATGAAACGTCGTGGACAAGAACTTAAGGCTGGCGATGTTATAAGCGTTGGAGCGATGATGGAAGAGTTCATCGATGTTCCTGAGCCAATCGAAGGTAAGCGACATGTCCATTATTACATCGGTGACGATATCATATCTGTTACCGCAGGTTTTCAAGAATAACGTTGCACGTATATAAAAGGATCACTAACAATGAAAAACTTACTCAACTATACCTGCTTGGAACGCTTTGCAAGAAACCACCTGTTGTTCCTGCTAACATTGCTTCTGTCTTGCGGATTACTTTTTCCGGTTATAACAAAGCCACTATGTTTTGGATGATGATTATGGGGTTTGATGGCTATGGGCTTCCGGTCTGGTTTATGGCTTTTTTAGGTATGGCAGAAATTGCTGGTGCAATTTCACTTTATCTTAAACGTTGGGCCCTACTTGGTTCTATTGGAATGAGCACCATATTGATTGCCGCATCTAGCATTCATATCATGAACGGTGATGAGTTCAAAATCGGTGGCATGGCCTGGATTATGACCCCTTTGATGTTTTTGGTCACCTATTACCATTTTCGCGCTAGAGTAAAAGAGCTTGGTATCACAAAGCTCGGAGAGTGTGCTATCCCCACGTCTTAACGTTTGTTCGATTAGAGCCGATAAGGCTAGGATATAAGTGGCTTGTGTGACTCACTATGGGGCAGAAATGAGCCAGTGGTCTTGCTAACCTACAAAGCCAAAAATACTAGCTATTCATGCAAACCCAAGTGGTTTGCATGGCAGGGAGTCAAGAGAGACTTCTCTTGCCCGCAGCTCACGTTCATCTTTTGCGAAGCAAAAGTGTGACGGGAGCGCAACGGGTTGTTGCTATACCGTTTCACTTTTTAGTGACACGGTTTTTGGCGGTTTACTGCCAAGCTTATTCTAATCGGATAACTCCAATTTAAAGCTATTCACGGCATCAACCAACTCTTCTGGTGACAGTGGTTTCGCATAGTGCCCGTAGGTCATCGTATTGTGTTTATGGCCAATTATTTGAGTGACCACATGCTCTTCAATGCCAGCCTTTTGCAGTTCGTCGACAACGGTATGACGAAATGAGTAAGCGGTTGGTCGTTGTCCCGCCTTGAAGTGACAGGCATCCAGAACATCACCAAAATGGCCTCTATAGTCCTTTGACCAATCTATATCGTCTACACGAGGGACAAGGTCAAAAAGCTGAATGGCGCCTTGTTGCTTTCGTTGATCCACATAGTCAAGAAGACAAGAGATAATCAGTTTTTATGTATTGGTACAACTCTGTTGGTAGCGACATTTTTTAGGTGTTGGTTTTCCGCATCATCGGATCAGTAATATGTCCATCTTTTTAAAAAATAAGTAACAGCTCAGTCACGGTGTCTTTACATTGCTCTCTGCGCATTAACATTTAGCTGAAATAAATGTCTACACGCATCTATTTCGTTGACTTAAATCATCTATTAATGAGTAGCTCATCAATTATAATCCAGCGTTATTATTCGTAATTGATACATCTATCAAACTTGGGTTATGAACAGTAATCATTGCAGTTATGACAAGCTAATGAGCTTATTTAATACACTTCCAGATAGGGTTTTTGTAATCTCTGAATCAGGAGTCTTCTTAGACGTGTTTGGTGGCATCGACACTAACTCTCCATATGATATATATAAACTAGTCGGTTTATCGTTAAGTGATGTCCAAAATGAATCACAGACAAAGAAGTTTCTTGAGGTTATAAGTAAAGCAGTATCCTCCTCTAAGACCCAGCAACATATATATAACTCTGCCCCCGTTGAATTTCCTTATCCAAATCAATTGATAATAAACACAAAAAAACAATGGTATGAAGGTCGTATTCATCCTCTAGAAGAACTATACGAAGGAGAGCGCGCAGTAGTGTGGATATCAAGAAATATCACAAACAGTCATGAGCTCAAAGAAAGATTAGTGCAACTATCTGAGCATGATGATTTGACGTCCTTACTCAATCGCCGTGCTTTTTTCTTTAAAGCTCAGCAATGTTTTGCATGCTTAAAACGATATGGCGCAATGTCTTCAGTACTGATGATTGATATTGATCATTTTAAGAACATCAATGATACAAATGGCCATCTATTCGGTGATGAGGTTTTAATAGGTGTCGCCAAATTGTTAAGCAAGCACACCAGAAATACAGACAGTATAGGGAGACTCGGAGGAGAGGAGTTTGCCATCATCCTCAAAGTTACTGAGGCAGAACAAGCTATGGAATTTGCTGAGCGAATTAGACAGGCAGTTGAGTCACATACATTCAAACATGAAGGCGAAAGTGCACATTTGACGGTTAGTATTGGTGTAAGTCAAATTGATACATCAGATAGAGATTATAAAAGTGTTTTCCAGAGAGCTGACGATGCCCTTTATACGTCAAAAAGGGCTGGACGAAATCGGGTCACTACCTTCAAAAAAGAAAATTAACTAATGCGGTAAAAGCGAAGCGTCTTGTCATACCGTTTCACTTTTTAGTGACACGGTTTTTGGCGGTTTACCGCCAAGCTTATTTTACTAAGATACGTCTAACAGAAAGCTATTCACCGCATCAACCAACTCTTCTGGTGAGAGTGGTTTAGCGTAGTGCCCATAGGTCATCGTGTTGTGTTTATGACCGACAATCTGAGCGACTACATGCTCTTCAATGCCAGCCTTTTGTAGTTCATCGACAACGGTATGTCGGAAAGAATAAGCGGTTGGTCGCTGTCCCGCTTTGAAGCGACAGGCATCCAATACATCGCCAAAAACGTCACGATAATCTTTTGACCAATCTAGGTCGTCTCCACGGGGAACGAGGTCAAAAAGTTGAATCGCACCATGTTGCTTTCGTTGCTCGACATAATCAAGAAAACCTGACTTGAGCAACGTCTTGTGTATTGGCACTATTCTGTTGGAAGCGGCATTTTTCAAGTGTTGGTTTTCCGCATCTTCGGAAAAGTGGATACATGGTGTATTACCTAACTTGATGTCCTTGATGCGAAGCTGACAAGCTTCAGAAGGGCGGCAGCCTTGATGCATCTGTACCTTGGTTGTCCAGTCAAATTGCTCGCCTTGCACTTGATAGGCTCGACTGGAGAATAGCTTTTTCAGCTCTACCGCTTTCCAACGCCTTCGTTGGGTTGGTGTATTTCCATTTTTCGGTAGTTTTACCACCATAAACGGATTACTTACCATCAATTCTTTTGCCACACACCAGTTAAAGAACTGCCGATTGGCTGCCAAATAGTCCTTTAAGCTTTTATGGCTAAGCTCACGCTGTATCAGCTCATCTCTGTAAGCCATGGCTAGGCTGTTACTTGGTTTTTCAGCACCTTGGTTAGATAGATAGTTTAAAAAATCATTACAACGTTGCTGGAGCTGTTTAATGGTTAATTGGGTGACATTCTCAAGCTGCTTGGATTCAATGAACTGAGCAAGTTCTTCTTTACCGACACTAGGACGGGGTGGTGACGCTTTTGCTGTTGTAGCACTAAGCAATGGGGCTCTTGTCGTGGTTTCTGGCTGGGTTCGATAATTTTGACGTAACTTATTAATGGCATCAGCAAGTTCGGCTTTGAACTCGGCAAAACTTAATGCCGTAGCTTTGGCTTTGTCGAAAAGAGTGTGAAGTAGTTGAACCTGTTCGATATTTCTCAGGTAAGCAACTTTTCGCTCACGGGTAAGAAGGGAGAATTTTAACTCTTTTGCGTAGCCTCTTTCACGCAGTGGAAGAGGGGTAGCGATACGAGTGTAGTAAACGCTATTCGGAAGTCTCAATAAGTACATCTGTGCCACCTTTCTGTGCAAGATGATTTTCGAGGCTCTAGATACAGAAAAACCGCTGTAAAAACAGCGGTTTATTCTTTAAAAGTGGCGGAGAGATAGGGATTTGAACCCTAGATACGCTACAAACGTATGCCGGTTTTCAAGACCGGTGCTTTCAACCACTCAGCCATCTCTCCGTGTGGGACGCATAATATAGGGGTTGGAATTGCTTGTAAACCCCTGAAATCACTGTTTGATGTATTTTTAAGCAATCAATGACCTAATTAAGCTTTGATTCAAGAGTTGCACTCTTTTTCTACACATGTTCTCGAATAAAATCTACTGTTCTGATTCGTAGAACCGTTTCATTTCTGCTAAACCTAGCATCAAAATGGACAGCTTCGTTTTTGAATCTTTATCGCGTTTATAATTGGCATCATAAACTTTGTAGTTGCCGTACTTGTCTACTACCGTTGTGTAATCATCGGTAATGAGCGCGATGTTAATTCCATCCCCCGCTAAAATCCATCTTCGAGACGACTTATTAAGTAAGCTTCGGCCACTGCTGTAATCTTGTGGGTTTGAAGATACGCCAAATAAGTCCTGAAGGAGCGTGGCTGATAGATCAAAATGACTGGTTTTATGCTCAAACTTTTGGGCCGTTTTGCTAGGCCAGTGCATAATTAGGGGCACATTTAATTGGTAGCGGCTGTAATTTGTGTCGGATCCCCAACTGTTAGATTTTGTTTCATTAAACTCAATACCGTGATTTGAAGTGATAATCACAATTGTATTATCAGTTAAATTTTGTTGAGTTAATGTAGTAAATACCTTTTCCAGTAGGGTATCAACTTGCCGGCTAGCTTGAGAATATGATGCTTTTAGCTTTTGCTCTGGTGTTCCTGTCTCGATGTTGCTTTCGAAGGATTCGTAGTTACTTATTGTAGAGAGTTCGATATAGCTAAACCATGGCGATTTTTCATTCTCTTCGAGCCAAGTCGCCCAGTTTGAAATAGTTGTTTCATCTTTACCATCTACTGATAATTGATAAGACGAATTCGCTGCTTGGAAAACAGAGTCTCTAGAGCCGTCAGTGTCGGAATGGTCACTACTGAACAACCCAAATTTATATTTACGTTTAGTCATTTCTTCGATGACTAGTGGCGGGAGTTGCTGAGCCTTTAAGCTTTTATTGTAGTTACTTGGAATACCGTAAAATAGACCAAAAAGGCTACCGGGGTCATTATCGGAGCTGTAATGATCGGAAAAGCGAAGGTTCTCGTTTGCGTATCGTTCTAGATTCGGCATCGTTTCATCAGTAACAAAGTCAGCTCTTAAGCTTTCGATCATTACTAGAACAACGTTGTGATTTTTGGCCTTGCTGTTGTATTTTAATGGCTCTAGCGGGTACCTAACTAAAGGAGCTAGTTTTTCATCTTCTTGCAGACGTTTATTGTATTCTTCTGTATCTATAAGCCCATGCTTTTGCATAAAGGTTCTGGCTGTCATTGGATAAGATAGCGGGAAGTTGGCTTTCTGATTAGTAATAGGCTTATAGAACGAAATATCAGCCCAGATATACACTAAATGGCTTGATATAAAGCAAATAAAAAACAGTGCTGTAATTGATCGACCTACGCGTTTATTCGTTAATTTTCTTTGTTTTCGCCAGATCCACTCTGATTGAGCAAGCTGCAATAAAAAGATTACAGGTAAAACTATAAATAACTGCTGAAGCTCGGTAGCAATATTACTTTTATCTTTTTCAAGTAATAATTCCCAGACAACTGGGTTTAAGTGCAGATGAATCTGTTGGTAGGCTTGGGTATCTAACAATAATAATGTTAAGCCTACCGTTGCAAAGCAGACGGAAACGAAGCGGTAGAGTTTCCGAGAAGGGATAGCAAAGGATAGCGGGAATAAAATCAGTAGATAGAGCGCAAAAACGAGAAAGCTAAAGTGCCCAATCCATGAACCAACCAAATACAACTGGCCTAGTAGCGTTTCAGGCCAAGGGGTTTGGCTAATGTAACGCGTACCTATCAACATTGCCGCAACTATGTTGAAAAAGGTAAACCAGTGCCCCCAACTAACCAGTCGAGAAACTCGATCACCATATGTATTTCCGCTATCTACCATTTAGTATTCGTTCTTCTATATTAGTGTGTTTTGCTTTCTTCTATTGAAGAAAGCAGTGCTTGTGCAAATTTCTCTGCTATAGCCTTGCGTTGTGTCGCAGGTACATTTGTATTCAAAACGTTTGTAGCAATATTGCCAGCAATCATGAGTGAAAGCTCTGAACTGGCGCCATTTTTATCTAGAACGGCGGCTATTTCAGTAAGAATGACTTCAATCTGGTCATCGCTATATTTTGATGTAATCGGCATAGTAACTCTAATAATGATAGTGAAAGCGGCTTATGATAACCTACTCTTCATCACAACTGAAATCGAAACAATAATTTATTCGCTATGAGCCTAAATCTATCTAATGTCATCTTACATCAACTAGCTAAAAATGATCAGGATGAACTAACCGTAAATTACCGCACTGAATCCCTTGAAAATAATCGCTTTTCTGAAGATCTTGTATCTGAACTTCATCGCGTTTTTAACGCAAAAGCAGGAAAAGGATTTGGCGCATTTCAATCTGACAGCAATTTTAGAAACTGGTTGCAAGAACTTCGCCAAGGAGAGACAAATTTTTACGAATTTTCTCAAAATTGTGCACAGAGACTAAAAGACGAACTGTCGAAGTATCCATTTGCAGATGAGGGTATTCTAGTTTTGGCAGAATATCAGTCACTTGCGACAGATTATCTGTTTATTGCGTTATTGCCTTCACACCAAAGCTTGAAGGTTACTGAAGGACTGGATATTGGTGCGACGGACTACCTTGATATTAGTAAAATGGATATCGCAGCAAGAATCGACTTGTCTACTTATGAGACTGACTCAGAATCAAATCGATATTTATCCTATATAAAAGGCAGAGTAGGTCGAAAAGTGGCCGACTTTTTCTTAGATTTCCTTCAGGCTGAAGTGGGCTTAGATTCTAAGCAACAAAACTTGGTTTTAATGCAAGCGGTTGACGACTATTGCTCTGACGCACAGCTCGATAAAGAAGAGACAACAAACTATAAGAAACAAGTATTCGATTACTGTAGCGAACAAATTAAAGCAAATGAAGAGTTAGAAGTTAAAGAATTATCCGGTGAGTTGCCAACGAGTACTGACGGAGCGAGTTTTTTAGATTACACCCAAGAGCGTGGTTATGAGCTGGAAGAAAAGTTTCCTGCTGATAGAGCGGCAGTAAGAAAGTTAACCAAGTACGTTGGTGCGGGTGGTGGCTTGAGTATCAATTTCGATAGCATGTTATTGGGTGAAAGGGTTTTTTACGATCCTGAAACTGATACTTTAACAATTAAAGGCACTCCGCCTAACTTAAAAGATCAACTTACTCGTAAAAACAATAGCTAATCAAGGATTGGTTATTGAGCGAAAAAAGGGGCGAAAGCCCCTTTTTTGTAGGTGAGCGCAAGCAATTAGTGATGAAAAACGAAGTAAAAAGGATGTTTTATCAATAGTGTTTAATGTTTGTTTTAAAGAACACCGTTACCTTGTGTCCTAGTAATTACAAGCGCAACGAGAGTAATTATCAAATGCTATTTTACATAAACTACTGATAATGGCGGATTGATTAGTTTTTTTAGATTCCGCATAAAAAAACTTGTTTTCTTGTCAGAAAATCATTAATGATGGAGGGGTTAATAACGAATTCACACGGAGTGTAAAAATGATGAGAGTAGGTTTAGTTGGCTGGCGTGGTATGGTCGGCTCTGTATTAATGCAGCGTATGGTAGAAGAGAAAGATTTCGATCATATCGAACCCGTTTTTTATAGTACATCTCAGATCGGTATTCCTGCTCCTGCATTAGGAAAAGAAGCTGGAATGTTACAAGATGCTTTCGACATTGATAGCTTGAAGCAGCTTGATGCCATCATAACTTGCCAGGGCGGCGGCTATACTGAAAAAGTGTACCCGGCATTACGCCAAGCAGGCTGGAAAGGTTACTGGATAGATGCAGCGTCTACACTTCGAATGAAAGACGACGCCATTATTACTTTAGACCCCGTTAACCTTGCACAGATTCAACAAGGTATTGCTGGTGGAACAAATACTTTTGTAGGCGGTAACTGCACCGTTAGCTTGATGTTAATGGGGTTAGGCGGCCTGTATGAAAAAGGTATGATCGAGTGGATGAGTGCGATGACGTATCAAGCAGCCTCTGGCGCCGGTGCGAAAAATATGCGTGAACTTATCTCTCAAATGGGGACTATCAACGAATCAGTAAGTTCCGAACTTGCAGACCCATCAAGCTCAATTTTAGATATTGATAGAAAAGTAGCAGAAACAATCCGATGTTCTTCTTTCCCAACCGATCAGTTTGGTGTGCCTCTAGCAGGTTCATTAATCCCATGGATTGATGTGAAACGTGACAATGGTCAGAGTAAAGAAGAGTGGAAAGCCACAGTAGAGACCAACAAAATTCTTGGTTTACAAGATAGCCCCGTTCCTATCGATGGGACCTGCGTGCGAATTGGTGCAATGCGATGCCACTCGCAAGCGCTGACGATTAAACTCAAGCAAGATGTCCCTATGGACGAGATCGAAGATATTATCGCGTCTCACAATGAATGGGTGAAAGTGATTCCTAACGATCGTGATATTACATCGCAAGAACTTAGCCCGGCGAAAGTAACTGGCACGCTATCTGTTCCTGTTGGTCGTTTACGTAAAATGACAATGGGTAATGATTTCTTGAATGCATTTACGGTGGGTGACCAACTATTATGGGGCGCGGCCGAACCGCTCCGTAGAACGTTGAGAATTATTCTTGAGTCAAAATAACAAATAATTTGTTGTAGAAGACCTCTCAATAGATGTAATGCCGTTCGGTTAGTGCTAAATACTTCGTCATTCCCGTGAAAACGGGAATCTTGGCTGTACGAGATCCCCATTTTCATGGGGATGACGTCGGTTTTCGTCGGGATTACAGGTTTAAATGACCTTAATCGAACAGCATTACCTCAATAGATAGAAAAAAGGCGCACTTTTTTAAAAGTGCGCCTTTTTTCTATCTATTTATTTTCTACAGGTACAACTCGATTATCTGGATCGGCGAGCTCGCTGCCGCAGTGTTTACAAAACATAGCATCGGATTCATGTCCATTTTTCATGCAGTTAGGGCACTTGACTAAACTCTTGTGCGAATTCATCTCTTGATGAAGCTCTGCGGTAATAATGCCGGTAGGTACTGCGAGAATCGAGTAGCCTAATAACATAGTGACTGAGGCAACGGCTTTACCAAGCCCGGTTTGGGGAACTAAATCACCATAGCCTACGGTAGTGATAGTCACGATTGCCCAATAGATACTTTGAGGGATACTCGTAAAGCCGTGCTCTGGTCCTTCTATAACAAAAAGCAAAGCACCAAAGATGGTGACTAATATGGCGACAGCGCTAAAAAAGATAAAAACCTTTCGGCGAGACATAAGCAGAGACCGGAGCAAGATGTTTGAATCTTGTAAGTACCTGACCAACTTCAATATCCTGAAAATTCGTAGCACTCGGATTAGTCTAATTACCCCCATAAAAGAAGCCGACGGAAAGACAATCGCCAAGTAGGTGGGTAATATCGCGAGCAGGTCTACAACACCATAAAAACTTTTGGCATAGGATGTCGGTTTTGGAGAGCACCAGAGTCGAATGAGATATTCAATAGTAAAAATGCAAGTGAAGCCATACTCAAGTAATTGAAATGTCGTTGACCACTGATTGTTAATAGATGAAACAGAGTCTAGTAGCAGTACTAATAAAGAGATGAAAATCGCAATAATTAGACATATGTCGAAGATCTTTCCTGCGTTTGTATGTGTTCCAAAAATCACCACATATGTTTTATGTTTTAGTGTTTCTTTTTCTTTATTCATTATTAATTCTCAATGTTTAGTGTTGTACACCGTTTGAGCAATGTTGACCCTTATTATAAGGGGGTTACCTACTAGAAAGAAGTATGTAGCGTAACCGCAAAAAAACATGGTTAAGAAAATTTGTTTGATTGATAATAATTATTGTTAAAAGGCGCACATTTTAGACAAATATGAGTGACTTGGGTGGTGTTACAAAAAAGTAACGATATACTCCTTAGTAGCACGTCAATTTTGTGGTTAAGTTTGGTATTTGTACGTATAGTGAAAGTTTTATACAAAAGTCGTTATTTTGTATTATTTATGCGCTGAATTACTTACTTTTTTTGATATTAAATTTATTTAATTTTACATTTAAAAACATGGTGTTAGAATCGCACGCTCAACTTTGGTACCCATTAGTGGGTAATTAAATTTTCAGAACTGATCTGGGTCAATTTTTTTCGGGCCGCGAAATATTATACTCAGTGCTGAAAGCAATTTACTAAGTTTGTAGTGTTCTTTCACTTTGTTTCATTATTGTGAAAAGCGATTTGAGAGAAAATCAGAATCGCAGAGAGCTCAAAAGAGAACTCAACAGCAACAGCCTTAATAAAGAGTTTTTAATATTTTTTAATTTATGGAGATTAACTATGCCTGTATCAAATTTGGCTGAACTAGATGCCCTAGTTGCACGAGTTAAAGCAGCACAAGAAGAGTTTTCTACATTCTCTCAAGAGAAAGTAGACAAAATTTTCCGTGCGGCTTCACTAGCAGCTAACCAAGCACGTATTCCTCTAGCGCAACAAGCGGTAGCAGAATCGGGAATGGGTATCATCGAAGATAAGGTTATCAAAAACCACTTCGCATCAGAGTTCATCTATAACAAGTATAAAGATGAAAAAACTTGTGGCATCTTAGATGAAGATGAAAGCATGGGTACGATGACTATCGCAGAACCTGTAGGTATTATCTGTGGTATCGTTCCAACGACTAACCCAACTTCAACAGCGATTTTCAAATCTCTAATCTCTCTGAAAACGCGTAACGGTATCATCTTCTCGCCACACCCACGTGCTAAAAATTCTACTAACGATGCAGCTAAAGTTGTTCTAGATGCAGCAGTAGCAGCGGGTGCTCCTCAAGATATCATTGGCTGGATTGACCAACCATCTGTAGAGCTTTCTAATGCTCTTATGAAGCACGACGGTATCGCTCTTATCCTTGCTACTGGTGGTCCAGGCATGGTTAAAGCAGCATACTCTTCTGGTAAGCCAGCTATCGGTGTTGGTGCAGGTAACGTTCCAGTTGTTATCGATGACACTGCTGACGTTAAACGTGCAGTTGCTTCTATTCTTATGTCTAAAACATTCGATAACGGTGTAGTTTGTGCTTCTGAGCAAGCTGTAATCGTTATGGATGAAGTATACGACGAAGTTAAAGAACGTTTCGCTTCTCATAAAGGTCACGTATTAAGCAAAGCAGACGCTGATAAAGTACGTAAAGTACTTCTTATCGATGGCGCACTTAACGCTAAAATCGTAGGTCAGCCTGCTACAGCAATCGCAGAAATGGCGGGTGTTAAAGTTCCTGCTGATACTAAGATTCTTGTTGGTGAGGGCCTTGGTGAAGTTTCTTATGACGACGAATTCGCTCATGAAAAACTATCTCCTACTCTTGGTATGTTCCGCGCGTCTTCATTTGAAAACGCAGTAGCTCAAGCCGTTACTATGGTAGAAATCGGCGGCATCGGTCACACATCTGGTCTATATACTGACCAAGACGTTAACGCAGATCGTATCCGTTACTTCGGTGACAAACTTAAAACAGCACGTATTCTTGTAAACATCCCTACGACTCATGGTGGTATCGGTGACCTTTACAACTTCAACGTTGCACCTTCTCTAACGCTTGGTTGTGGTTCATGGGGTGGTAACTCTATCTCTGAAAACGTAGGTCCTAAACACCTAATCAACAAGAAAACTGTTGCTAAGAGAGCTGAAAACATGTTGTGGCATAAACTTCCTAAGTCAATTTACTTCCGTCGTGGTAGCCTTCCAATCGCACTTGGTGACCTAGAAGGTAAGAAACGCGCATTCCTAGTTACTGACCGTTTCCTATTCAACAACGGTTATGCTGACGAAATCGTAAGCCTACTTAAAGCTCAAGGCATGGAAGTTCAAACTTTCTTCGACGTAGAAGCTGATCCAACGCTATCTGTTGTTGAAAAAGGTGCTGCTCAAATGCAAAGCTACCAGCCTGACGTTATCCTAGCACTTGGTGGTGGTTCTCCTATGGATGCTGCTAAGATCATGTGGGTAATGTACGAGCACCCAGAAACTCATTTCGAAGAACTAGCAATGCGCTTTATGGATATCCGTAAACGTATCTACAAGTTCCCTAAAATGGGCCAAAAAGCTGAGCTTGTTTGTATCACTACTACTTCAGGTACTGGTTCAGAAGTTACACCATTTGCGGTTGTTACAGACGACAAAACTGGTGCTAAGTATCCTCTAGCTGATTATGAGTTAACTCCTCAAATGGCTATCGTTGATGCTAACTTAGTAATGAACATGCCTAAGTCTCTAACAGCATTTGGTGGTTACGATGCCGTAACTCACGCACTAGAAGCATATGTTTCTGTTCTTGCGAACGAATACTCAGATGGTCAAGCTCTTCAAGCACTTAAGATGCTTAAAGAATACCTACCTTCAAGCTATGCGAATGGTGCAAGTGACCCAATCGCTCGCGAGAAAGTACACAATGCTGCAACTATCGCTGGTATCGCGTTTGCTAACGCATTCCTAGGTGTTTGTCACTCAATGGCGCACAAGATTGGTAATGCTTTCCACCTACCACACGGTCTTGCTAACGCACTACTTATCTCGAACACAGTTCGTTATAACGCAAATGACAACCCAACTAAGCAAACAGCATTCTCACAATACGACCGCCCACAAGCACGTCGTCGTTATGCAGAAGTAGCTGACCACTTAGGTCTATCTCAAGCTGGTGACCGTACTGCTCAGAAGATTGAGCGTCTACTAACTTGGTTAGACGAGCTTAAAGTTGCTCTTGATATCCCTCTATCTATTAAAGAAGCGGGTGTTTCTGAAGCTGATTTTGTTGCGCAAGTTGATGCGATTTCTGTTGACGCGTTCGATGACCAATGTACTGGTGCGAACCCACGTTACCCATTAATCTCTGAGCTTAAAGAAGTACTATTGACTTCTTTCCACGGTCAACCGTACGTTGAAGGTGAAACTTTCGAAGGTACAACTGTTATCAAGAAGAAAGACGACCAAAAGCCTGCTGCTAAATCAGCGAAGAAAAAGTAAGTATTGTTAAGTTAGAGAGTTTTCGCTAGCACGTTACTCTCTTGTAACGAATACTTAAAAACCCACTGAGTAATCAGTGGGTTTTTTTATGTTTGGCATGAAAGGAGGCTGGACTCGGTATTACTATTCCATTTCATTCACTATATGATCAAAATACATCCGAACTGATAAGTTGATTATGGGATCTGATATCAAGCTTCTGCTGCCATTACCCGGCCATTAAAATATTCATTAGAAACAATATATTCAGCGCTTCGGATTAACTCGTCTTGAATAATGGCCCAATGCTCTACTTCATCGTTGTCTACTGTGTGAGAAATACCAGGGACAACGCATCCAACTCGAATATTAAAAGGGTATAACTCTTTGGACCAACTTTTCGTAAAACCAGAAATCATCGAAGTCGCACTTTCTAACCCAAGGCTATGATTGTCAAATGGGAAAGTAATCATGTTAATAATGAGGCTCTTTTTTTCATTATTTTTCATATGCTCTGCGCCAGCTTGACCGAAGCTAAATATTGGAGAGGCCAACGATGTTAATTGTTTTGAGAAGTTTTCCGCGTTGTCACAGTTAGTCAGGGTCGGTAAAGGCAAACTCGGCCAGTAGTTAATTAATACATCGATAGAAAGCTTTAATTCGTCTCGGACAAAGGAAAAAAGCTGCTGAATGTTGTTTTGAGAATAATCTTTTATAGGGTAGGTGATAACGCCAAAAGTGCCTTCTTTGCAACGTAATTTTATCTCATCTAGTTGCACTTCATTGGTATCAATAGCGATAACTTTTGCACCTAATGATGAAAAGTGGACGGCTAGTGTGCTGCCAAGGTTGGTACCAGCAGATGTAATCAGAATCACCGAATCTCTAATATCCATATTTTCCCTCTACTTAGGCGCTGTAAATTCAGGGTGTTATAAATTCAATATGGGTAATAATTGGCAAGTTAGTTGTGAATACCATCATGAAATGCATATTTTGATACTACTAATTGTTCAGGCTTGGGGATGCCTCACAATGTAGTACATGGTTAACGCAATTTGTTGCTTTTTATGAGAAGTAGAACCGCCACTGACTGATGGTGGGGTTATGCAACTTGTCTTATCTGGCTTTCTATTTGATTAATAACAAGTTTTTTATAAAGGTGGTCGCTGATCGTCGGCTCAGGAGCTCTTTTAAGGGTTCTTTTGCTGTGGAACGATAGGTTACGAAATACGTCTTCACCTAGATTATGCGTGTGCTCGGTCATGTAGGCTAATGAATCTGGATTTAATCCATTCTGAAGCCGAGCACTCTGGATGCCACCTTGGTGAAACTGTTCTGAGATGCGTGCACCTTTGCTGTAGCTGTGCTCATTAGAGCGTAGTTCGACTGGTTTGGGTACTTGTAATTCTTCGCGTAACTTTGATTCTGTTTTGGATTCTAGGTTGAGATGTTGGATAGATACCGTTTCGCGTACATCTTCTGAGAACATTGCAATCAACAGAGAAAAATCAGCTCGGCGATGCTGCTCTACAGCTGCACAGATGTGATCACCCAATTGCAGTTCATTAATAACTGCTGGAGTGACCTGTTCTGATATATCTGTTTTTGGAAGTTGCATACTTGCTCCTAGCTCGATGCCTATGTATCGGCACTCGAGCGAGAAGCTTTAATCTTAAACCAACTGATTTTTAGTTATTTTTAAGAAATGTTTCACTTATTCAACGGTTTTTTTTAATTGGGAAAGCATAAATAATGCGGCAGCAGAAACAACCACGGAAGGGCCTGCTGGCGTATCATACTGCCATGAGAGAGTAATACCGAGCAGTACAGATATACAGCCGATTAATGATGACAATAGGACCATTCTTTCTGGCGTGTTAGAAAATTTTCTCGCGGTAGCTGAAGGTATAATAAGCAGTGACGTAATAATCAATGCTCCAACAAACTTCATACCAACCGCGATAACGGTTCCGACCAGAAGCATTAATATAAGCCGCATCAGATCGATATTCGTTCCCTCTACTGCGGCTAGTTCTTCGCTAACGGTGGAAGAGAGCAGCGGCTGCCAAAAACAGTAAAGAATAAACGAAATAACAATAACTCCAAGGTAAATGAAATAAATATCAGATGGCGAGACAGATAATAAATCACCAAAAAGATAACTCATTAAGTCTATTCTAACGTCGTCGAGAAAACTAACAGCGACAAGCCCGAGAGACAGCGCACTATGGGCTAAGATCCCAAGTAAGGTGTCTGTCCCTACTAACTGTCTTTTTTGTAATATGACTAATAAGACCGCTATGGCTAAACAGCAAACAACAAGCGCTAAGTAGATGTTAATATCTAAAAGCACACCTAAAGCTAATCCTAGCAGTGACGCGTGGGCTAATGTATCACCAAAATAAGCCATACGGCGCCAAACAACAAATGAACCCAATGGCCCTGCAATGATAGCGATACCTAGTCCGGCAAAAATAGCAGGCAGTAAAAATTCAATCATGATGAGTAGCCCCGTGGTTATGAGAGCAACAATCGTCTTTTTCTTTTGGATAGCCAGACAAGTCGTGTTGTCCATTGTGCGAATGATGGTAGAAAGCGAGTGGGCCATCATTCGGTCGACCAAATAACTCAACGTAGGATGGGTGATTACTTATCGCTTCAGGTTCTCCTGAACAACAAACATGATGATTTATGCAAATGACTTTATCTGTCTTGGCCATCACTAAATGCAAATCATGGGATATCATTAATACAGCGCATTGAAAGCGATGACGAATAATTTCAATTAGATTGTATAGTTCAATTTGACCTTGAACATCGACTCCTTGAGCAGGCTCATCTAAAACCAATAATTCGGGTCTTCGTAACAGGGCTCTTGCCAGAAGAACTCGTTGGTTTTCGCCCCCGGACAATCGGTGCATGTCATTTCGAGCGAGATGTTCCGCCCCAACAAGCCTTAGTGCTTCGGTTCTTTCTTGTTTGCTGTATCGTCCGGCTAATTTAAGAAATCGATCAACGTGCAGAGGCAAGGTATCATTTAGTTTCAGTTTTTGTGGGACGTAGCCAATAGTTAACTTCGCTTTCTTTTCAATTTGACCTTTGTAAGGCTTTACTAACCCAAGAAGTGCTTTAATTAGAGTAGACTTTCCCGCGCCATTAGGCCCAATAATCGTGGTTATTTCGTTAGTTTTTATGTCTAAACTAATTTTATCTAATACATCACGGTCATCGAACCGGACACTAATATTTTTCATTCTGACAAGCGAGGTCATGAATAAATCTCATTTACAATTCGACTTGTTATAATATAACATTCGCTCGATTAATTAAACTAGATTACGTGATGTAAAAATGAAAAATTTGATAAAGACAGCTCTATTTTTGATGGTAGTGGTAGCTCCATTAAGTCAAGCAACCACAATAGTGACGAGTATTAAACCGTTCCAATTGATAGCACTAGAGATAACCCAAGGTGTTACAGAGCCTGAATCGTTATTGAGTTCGACGGCTTCACCTCACGACTATGCGATGAAGCCTTCCGACTTGAAGACATTAAAACGTGCCGATTTGGTTATCTGGTTTGGACCAGAGTTAGAGCCATTTTTGGAGAAAGTATTAGCGGATGGCAATAACTCGCTTCAACTATCTAAAAGTGACGTTGCTTTTATTGAATACGAAGAAGATGGGCACGATGACCATCATGGACATGATCATGGCAGTGTAGACCCACATATTTGGCTAGGGCCTGATTTAGCAGAACAAATTGCGACGGAAATTGCGAACAAACTATCTGAAATTGATCAAATAAATGCAGCTCGTTATAACGATAATTTGGCGGTGTTTATTTCTAATCTAGAGAAAAGTGTCAATGAAATAAAAGCCGAGCTAGCGCCTTATTCCAATAGTGGTTACTACGTTTTCCATGATGCGTATGGTTATTTTGAAACGTATTTTCACCTCAATAAACTCGGTCATTTTACTTTGTCTCCGGATAGAAAGCCGGGGGCGAAAACCTTAATTCAAATACGCAGCGCCTTAAAAGCAGGCTCAGCACATTGTGTCTTTTCAGAGCCTCAATTTAAACCTACTACGGTAGAATCAGTAACACGGGGTAGCGACGTGTTTGTTGGCGTCCTAGACCCTTTGGCAACCGACATTGAAGCTAGCTCGGGCGCTTATTTTCGCTTTATGACAGGGCTTGCAAGCAGCTATAAAGAGTGTTTGTCATATAATAAATAACTAAGTCTGCTTAATTAACAACCGATGTATTGCATGAATTCAATTGATTATCTAAATGATAATGGTTTTTAATACGGAAATTGATATAGAACAATTAACAAAAGTATTTAACTTGCTACTATACCGGAATAGAAATTATTATCATTTGAAGCATGCATAAGGGCTGTCCATGAAACTATCAGAATTGAAAGATGGTGAAAGCGCAAATATCAAGTCGTTTTCGAACCTGACTATGGAACTTAGAAAGAAACTGATGGTTATGGGTGTATTGCCGAACACTGAAGTAAAGGTGATTCGTCGTGCGCCAATGGGAGACCCAATTCAGGTTCGCGTTAGAGGCATGTCTCTAGCAGTACGTAAAAATATTGCTTCAGAAATCGATGTAGAGGTTAACTAATGCAAGCTGAATATGAAATCCTTACGGTAGGCAATCCAAACAGTGGTAAAACGACGCTATTTAATGCTTTGACAGGTGCTAAACAACAGGTTGGAAATTGGCCTGGAGTTACTGTCGAGAAGAAAACAGGCTCGTTATATCATTCAGGGAATAAACTTAGTTTAACTGACTTACCGGGTATCTACGCCTTGGACAGTGGTAATGATGCGAATAGCATAGATGAGTCTATCGCTTCACGGGCGGTATTGACTCATCCTGCAGATCTTATCGTCAACGTTGTTGATGCTAGTTGCTTAGAAAGAAGCTTATATACAACGCTTCAGCTAAGAGAACTTGGCCGGCCAATGATTGTTGTGCTGAATAAAATGGACGCACTCGCAAGAGAGCGGCAGGTCCTTGATGTTAAAGCGCTTGAAAAAACGCTTGGTTGCCCAGTATTGACTCTTTCTGCTACTGATCAGCAGCAAGTAAAAAAATTTAAAGAACGACTCCACAAAATATTGCTACAGGGTGTGGCTCTTTCGGTTCATAACCTTAATTATGGCGATGTACTAGAAGAGGCGATCGCTTCTTTACAACCAATTTGGAAAGATGAAACGGTTTCTAATCGTGCTCTAGCAATACGTGCATTAGAAAATGATGCCCTAATTTTAAACAGCTTAACTGAAGAAGATAGGGCAACGGTACATCAGACTATCAATCGTGTAGATATTGATATCGACCTCGAAGTTGCAGATACAAAATATTCATTTATACACAACGAGTTAAAACATATTCGCAAATGTGAAGGGAAATTAAGCCGTAGTTTTACCGAAAAAGCGGATCTGTTTATTCTGAACAAGTGGATAGGCGTTCCGTTTTTCTTTGTTGTTATGTACTTGATGTTTATGTTTTCTATCAACATCGGTAGCGCATTTATCGACTTTTTTGATATCAGTGCTGGTGCATTATTAGTGGATGGCGGACATTACCTATTAGATGACCACCTCCCTATCTGGTTGTCTACGTTGATTGCAGACGGTGTCGGTGGTGGTGTGCAAACTGTCGCTACGTTTATACCTGTAATCGCGGCCTTATATCTGTTTTTAGCGGTACTTGAAAGTTCTGGCTATATGGCACGAGCTGCTTTTGTATTAGATAAGGTGATGCAAAAAATAGGGTTACCAGGCAAGGCGTTTGTCCCATTAGTTTTAGGTTTTGGTTGTAACGTACCGTCAATAATGGCAACTCGAACACTTGATCAAGAGCGTGAACGTAAACTAGCAGCATCAATGGCACCATTTATGTCATGTGGAGCTAGACTTCCAGTGTACGCACTTTTCGCTGCAGCATTCTTCCCTGATAGCGGTCAAAATGTTGTATTTGCGCTCTATATTTTGGGCATACTTGCTGCAGTTGCAACTGGGTTACTATTAAAGAAAACACTCTATCCAGGTTCAAGTGACGCGTTGATCATGGAAATGCCGGATTATGAAATTCCTACCATGCAAAATGTGTGTATTAAAACATGGCAGAAACTAAAACGATTTGTGCTCGGTGCAGGTAAGACGATTGTTGTAGTGGTTACGATATTGAGTTTTTTCAATTCGTTGGGTACTGACGGTACATTTGGAAATGAAGACAGTGATAAATCGGTGCTTTCTAAGGCAGCCCAAGTCATCACACCCGTTTTCTCATCTATTGGAGTTAGAGAAGATAACTGGCCAGCAACAGTTGGTATTATCACTGGGATATTTGCCAAAGAGGCAGTGGTCGGTACGCTGAATAGTCTGTATTCATCATCATCGTCTGATGAAGATGGGGCTGACTACAATTTGGCTGCAAGTATCGAAGAGGCAGTAATGACCATTCCTGAAAACTTGATGGGCATAAGCTTCAGTGATCCAATGGGTATTGAAGTGGGTGATCTTAGTGATTCTACGGCAGTCGCTGAGGAACAAGATGTTGATTCGTCTATTTTTGGTAACCTTAAATCGAATTTCGTCACTGGACATGCAGCATTTGCTTACCTGATTTTCATTTTACTTTATACGCCTTGTGTTGCCGCTATGGGTGCATACATGAAAGAGTTTGGCCGAAAATATGCCGTATTTATTGCCAGTTGGACAATGTTACTCGCCTATACTGGTGCGGCTCTTTATCATAACGTTATGCTGTTTAACCAACAGCCAACCACAAGCATTTCTTGGATTGTAGCGGTGTTCTTTATCTGGTTTGCTACTTATTTCTTACTTAAGAAAGAAGGTCAGAAACAGATGAGCTTGTCTGAGGCTATCGCGTGATACTCTCAGAGCTTAAAGCATTTATTTTTGAGCAAGGCAGTGCTACTCGAACGGAACTAGCCAAAAAATTCGCATTGAGTGAAGATGGCGTGGACGCGATGCTAGAGGTCTGGGTTAAAAAAGGTAAGTTATCAAGGTTAGTTGATCTCGATAAAAAAGAGAACGTAAGACAAATACGTTATAAAGCCGTTACCAGTAATGCAATCCAGATGACTGTTATCTCATAAAAAAAGCGCTGATATAATCAGTAATGCCAGTCAGTTAAGCTGACTGGCATTTTTTTCTATTGATAGAGATCTTAATGTTTTTGGAACATAGGGTTCTTTTTCAGCTCAATGGCTATCGTATTGACCAGTTTATTTTGTTCATTTTCATTTCTGTGCTGACCAGCAGCATTTCCCCAAATCGGCCCCGGCCACGCGATATCTGAAATAAATCGAGCTACATGATGTATATGAAGCTGTGGAACCATATTCCCCAATGCTCCGAGGTTTAGTTTGTCTGGCAAAAATAAGGCTTCTAGCATCTTGGAAATAATTTGGCTCTCAATCAAGAATTGTTGTTGTTGATCCATCGATAATTGATGCAATTCTTTAATACCATCGACCTTTGGGACAAGGATAATCCACGGTACGCTAGCGTCTTTATTTAAAAGAACGGTACAAAGTGGGAACTCACCAAGTTTGGATGTGTCTTGTTCTAATTGGGGATGTAATGCAAAAGCCATCGCTACGCTCTCTATTATGCAATGATGATCATTTATAACATTTAATTGGGGCTCTGGTAACACGCAAGCTCTTATTTTGAAGTAAGATTTACAAAAATGCCCTGTCTTTAACAGGGCATTCATTATTGTGTAATGCTGTTCGGTTAAGGTCTTTTAAACCTGTATTCCCGACGAAAACCGACGTCATCCCCGTGAAAATGGGGATCTAGTGCAGCCAAGATTCCCGTTTTCACGATGACAATCTTACATACGTTCCAGCGTTTCTATACCAAGAAGCGACAAACCCTGTTTGATGGTTTTAGCAGTAAGGGCCGCAAGTTTAAGTCGACTCTGTTTTATTGATGTGCTTTCTGCAACCAAGATAGGACAAGCTTCATAGAAGCTTGAGAATTGGCCTGCTAGCTCAAATAAATAGCTACACATGATGTGAGGTTGGCCTTCGCGAGCGACAGATTGAACGGCCTCTTCAAATTGAAGTAGCTTAGCAATTAACGCCTTTTCCTTTTCCTCAGTAATCGTGATATCACCTTCGATGCTATCCATCGAAATTTCGGCTTTAGCGAAGATAGATGCAACACGAGTGTATGCATATTGCATATAAGGTGCGGTATTCCCTTCGAAGGCTAACATGTTGTCCCAGTCAAAAATATAATCGGTAGTACGATGTTTTGAAAGGTCAGCGTATTTCACTGCAGCCATTGCGACTGTTTTTGCAATGGCTTCTTTTTCTGATTCACTTAACTCTGGGTTTTTACTTTCGATTAGTTTTTGAGCTCTTACTTGCGCTTCGTCAAGTAAATCGGCAAGACGAACCGTACCGCCAGCACGAGTCTTAAATGGGCGACCATCTTTACCTAGCATCATTCCAAATGCATGATGCTCAAGGGTCACGTTTTCTGGAACGTATCCGGCTTTCCGAACGATCGTCCAAGCTTGCATTAAGTGCTGATGTTGGCGTGAATCGATAAAGTACAGTACTCGGTCTGCTTTCAGTGTTTCATAGCGGTATTTTGCGCACGCAATATCGGTGGTTGTGTAAAGGAAACCACCGTCACGTTTCTGGATGATAACGCCCATCGGTTCGCCATCTTTATTCTTATACTCATCTAGAAAAACAACCTGAGCGCCATCGTCTTCTACTGCTAGACCTTTTTCTTTAAGATCGGACACAATACCAGGTAGCATATCGTTGTACATACTCTCGCCCATCACGTTGTCACGAGTTAGTGACACATTTAAGCGGTCATAGTTGCGCTGATTTTGGATCATAGTGATGTCGACAAGTTTCTTCCACATCTCGGCACAATATTCATCGCCACTTTGAAGCTTAACGACATAGGCACGAGCACGCTTAGCAAATTCTTCGTCTTCATCGTAGAGTTTTTTTGATTCTCGGTAGAATGTTTCAAGGTCCGCAAGTTCCATTGAAACTTCGCCAGACTCTTTTTGGATACGCTCAAGGTTCGCAATAAGCATACCGAACTGTGTACCCCAGTCTCCTATGTGATTGGCTCTAATTACGTTATGACCAAGAAACTCGAGGGTACGAACAACGGCATCCCCGATGATAGTGGAACGTAAGTGACCAACATGCATCTCTTTTGCTACGTTAGGCGCTGAATAATCGGCAACAATATTTTTTTGTTCTTCAACAGATACGCCTAAACGCTCATCTGCTAATGCTAATTCCGCTTGGCTTGCAAGAAAAGATTCACTAAGAAAAATATTGATGAAGCCAGGCCCTGCAATTTCTGTTTTGCTTGCAATACCGTCAAGGTCGAGTACGTCCAATACTTTTTGAGCAAACTCTCTAGGATTAGTGCCTAATTTTTTTGCTACACCCATTACACCATTTGCTTGGTAATCACCGAACTGTGATTTAGCTGATTGGCGTACAGCTGCTGGGCTGCCTTCTGGTGCGCCAGCGGCTACTAGAGCCAGAGATACTTTGTCATTTATAAGTGCTTGGATATTCACACGAGTTTCCTTCAATTCTTAGAATTGTACTGCTATGCGTTTTCGAGTATTTACATCAGCTCGAATTAGAGCGCATATGGCATATTTGTTTATAAAAATGGGGGTAATAATAGCAAGTTAACCCTTTGGCTAACAGCCAAAGAAAAACAAATTTGCATACTTTTTTCCGTAGTTATTGATAATATCGGTTACAAATAGACATTCCGAGTATAGATAGATGACTAACCCTTTGTTTGAATGCGAATTAACACCCGAACAAATGCTTGATAATTTACCAGCGTTTTTTGAAAAACTGAATTCTTTGGCACGAGACATAGGCCTTGAACTGACAGAGTATCAAGCCGATCACATTGCTATGCGAATTAACGATAACCAATTGACTGACCAAGCTCACCAGGCATGGCTCAAATTTGGCACCGTGATTTCTTCTGCTTACATCAATGGTCGACCGATAATTGTTTTAGAGTTTACAAAGCCGATTTCAATTCAAAATTGGGCAATCGAATGCTTAGAACTCCCTTATCCAGCAAAAGGTAAGCAGTATCCGAATCAGGGTTGGGAACATGTAGAGTTTGTCATACCTTCTGACGCAAAGACGGCAAAAGAATACTTAAAAGAGCTCAAGTCACGTATGCCAAGGTTACTCGATGCATGGGATCGAATGGAATCGATGGGAATAAATATCAAGCTTTCGAGTCCGAAAGGAGAGGGGGAGCGTTTAGCAAATCCCACGGTCGCATTTAAAAGAGATGGAGTCTGTATTAAGTTGCACCCGCACGCACTAAAACAAGTTGTTCTATCTGAGCAATAACCTTCACATGAAATAACGGTTGGGTTTAATGAATATATGAAAACAGACTCTAGAAATTAAGGGTGTTTCTAGAGTCTGTTGTGTGAAGTAGGAATTACCCTTCTAAACCTTCACTTGCTTGTTTGTTTTGAATTAGCTCAATCATGTAACCGTCAGGGTCTTTAACGAAGGCAATTTGAGTTGTTCCTCCTTTTACCGGGCCGGGTTCTCTTGTAACGTTACCCCCAACCGCTTTAATTGCATCGCAAGTGCTATAAATGTCATCAACACCGATAGCGATATGGCCGAAGGCATTACCCATGTCGTATCCAGATGTGCCCCAGTTATATGTAAGTTCGATAACTGCGCCTTGCGATTCATCTCCGAAGCCAACAAATGCTAGCGTATATTTATACTCAGTATTTTCGTTTTTTCTGAGTAACTCCATACCCATAACCTTGGTATAAAACTCAATAGAACGGTCTAGATCTCCGACTCGTATCATTGTGTGTAACATGCGACCATTTGACATTGTATTTCTCCAGTATTTTAATATGTTTGTTATTACAATTCTGTTTTTGTAGCATATTCACATAAGTCTTCGATGATACAGCTACCACAGCGTGGCTTTCTGGCTACACAGGTGTAGCGCCCATGTAGAATCAACCAATGATGAACATCGAGTTTGAACTCTTTTGGAATCACTTTTAATAGTTTTTGTTCCACATTATCAACGGTTTTACCCATTGCTAACTTAGTCCTATTGGATACCCGATAAATATGGGTGTCGACAGCGATCGTCGGCCAACCGAACGCAGTATTCAAAACAACATTTGCGGTTTTTCGACCCACACCAGGAAGTGCTTCTAAGGCTTCTCTATTTTCTGGTACTTCACTATTGTGTTGTTCAACTAAGATTCGGCAAGTTTTAATGACATTTTCAGCCTTAGAATTAAATAATCCTATGGTCTTGATGTACTCTTTTACACCATCTACCCCTAAATCTAAGATAGATTTTGGTGTGTTGGCCACAGGGTATAATTTGGCAGTTGCTTTGTTAACGCTCACATCTGTTGCTTGAGCAGAAAGCAAAACTGCAATCAGTAGCTCAAATGGCGAGTTCCAATTTAACTCTGTCTGAGGGTTAGGGTTGTTCTCTCTCAACCGCTTAAGAATTTCTACTCGTTTTGTATTATTCATTGCTGACTTTTCTTAATTGTTATCATCTGCAAACTGGTTAGTTAGTTACTCTAACACGTTCAATTACCGGCTTCTCTGCTTTTGGTTTTCGTACAGAAATTTGTGAATCGATAACATTTTTAAAGGCAATAATGAAACCAACACCAATAAATGCCCCCGGAGGTAACATCGCAAGTAAGAAATTACTTTCCACGTTAAACAGTTCAATTCTTAATGATGCAGCCCAACTCCCTAGTAAAAGGTCTGCGCCGTCAAATAAGGTTCCATTGCCTAATACTTCTCGTATTGAACCGAGCAATACAAGAACAGAGGTCATTCCAATACCCATCCATAATCCATCTAAAGCCGCGGGCAATGGTTCGTTTTTAGCGGCATAAGCTTCAGCACGACCAATAATAATGCAGTTGGTTACGATAAGTGGAATAAAAATACCTAGTGACAGATAGAGACCATAGGCGTATGCGTTCATAAGTAGCTGTACACACGTTACGAGTGCGGCAATAATCATGACAAAAACTGGAAGTCGAATTTCTTTAGGTACGTAATCTCTTACCAAAGAGACGATTAGATTCGAGCCAATAAGAACAAGCGTGGTCGCAATGCCTAAGCCTAGTGCATTGGTCACAGTTGATGAGACGGCGAGTAACGGACAAAGTCCCAGTAACTGGACTAATACTGGGTTGTTTGTCCACAATCCATTCTTTAGCAGTAGTCTATGTTCAGTCATTACTATCTCCACAATTCAACGGTTGAGAATATAAGGCATCACGATTTTCATTATAGAAAATGACACTTTTCTTGACGGCGTTAACGACCGCTCGTGGTGTGATGGTTGCGCCAGTAAATTGATCAAATTGACCACCATCTTTCTTTACCTTCCAGTCTTCTAGGTTTTTCGAGGTGACTTTTTTGCCTTTGAAACCATCAATCCAATAGGTAATTCTTGTATCTATCTTGTCACCTAAGCCCGGTGTTTCATTGTGGGCAAGTACACGAGTACCGGTTACAACTCCTTGGTAGTCTATGCCAACGATAAGCTTAATTCTACCGTTGTAGCCATCTGGGGCGATCGCCTCAATGGCTATTGCGCTTGGGATGCCACCTTTTGTTGCGACATAGGCCGGTAATGGCTCTTCACTGCCTAAACTTTCTGACTGGATTAACGTACAAGCAGCGTAAAGTTCATTGTCGTGCAATTTATGGGGAATAACTTGATTGAGTATAGACTTCAGTTGTTCTCGCTCTTGCGACAAAATAGTGTCTTCGGTTAATAAATGAGTAATGGACACTAGGCCGGTGCAGGCACAAGCAAAAATAGCTAATGTCGCGCCATTGTTTTTAATCGCGGTTAACATATTTCCCCTCAGTGTCCATAGGTTCTTGGTTTTGTATAGCGGTCGATAAAAGGGACCATCATATTAGCAATAAGGACAGCGAAAGCGACGCCGTCGGGAAATCCGCCCCACGTTCTAATGATAAATATCAATGAGCCAATAATGAATCCAAACAGTAGTCGCCCTTTAATGGTTGTGGATGCAGTAACGGGGTCCGTCGCAATAAAAAATGCACCTAGCATTGTTGCACCTGAAAAAAGGTGCAAGAGAGGGCTGCCAATCGTTTCTGGGGACATGAAGTAGCCAACACAACTAAAAGAAAGTAGGGCTAATAAAAAACCAGCAGGGATGTACCATTGAATAACGCGTTGTTTAACAAGTGCAATTCCACCTAATAAATAAGCGATGTTTACCCATTCCCAGCCTGTTCCAGCGATAAAAGAAAATGGAGGTAAAGACATAAACTCTTGAGTTGGAATAGATGATTTTACAGCGGTTTTAAATGCATCAAGTGGCGTCGCCATTGTGATGCCATCAATACCCACACGGATCTGTTGTAAAGAAAAACCATCGTCATCAAATCCGGTAAATATTAGCTTCCATGAATCGTACAAGCTAATGTCTGAAGGGTTTAAACTATGGGGCGCTATCCAACTCGTCATTTGCAATGGAAACGAAATCAATAAGACAACGTAAGCAATCATTGCAGGATTAAATGGGTTTTGTCCAAGTCCGCCATACAACTGTTTAGCGATGACAACGGCGAAACATAACCCTATGACCATCATCCACCATGGTGAAAGAGGAGGAATTGCCACTGCTAATAACCAGGCCGTAACGATCACGCTATAATCACGAAGTGCACTAAGGGGTGAGCGCTTGCGAAATAGCATGACTGCACTTTCCAGTAAAACTGCCACGACCAGTGCTAATAACATTTGGATCAATGTGCCCCACCCAAAGAAGTAGGTTTGGGTTAACAGACCTGGAATGGCAGCTATTGCCACCCATTTCATCAGATCTTTTGTGCTCTTTCGGTTATGGGCATGTGGGGAGCTGGCAATAAAAAAGGCCACTATTCTTTCTCCTTAGCTTTTTTGTCTGCAGCTTGTGCGGCTTTTTTTGCTTTAGCGCGAGCGATGGCAGCAGCGACAGCGGCTTTCTTTTTATCCACCGTTGGTTTGTTCTCTGATTCCAATTCAGACGACAGAGTGTCCGTTTTGGATACTACTGTCGTTTCATTGTCTGTTGCAGCTTTAGCTTGTGCGGTTTTCTTTGCTTTAGCGCGAGCGATGGCAGCAGCGACAGCGGCTTTCTTATTATCCACCGTTGGTTTGTTCTCTGATTCCAATTCAGACGACAGAGTGTCCGTTTTGGATACTACTGTCGTTTCATTGTCTGTTGCAGCTTTAGCTTGTGCGGTTTTCTTTGCTTTAGCGCGAGCGATGGCAGCAGCGACAGCGGCTTTCTTTTTATCCACCGTTGGTTTGTTCTCTGATTCTAATTCAGACGACGGAGTGTCCGTTTTGGATACTTCTGTTATTTCATTGTCTGTTGCAGCTTTAGCTTGTGCGGTTTTCTTTGCTTTAGCGCGAGCGATGGCAGCAGCTACAGCGGCTTTCTTTTTATCCGCTGTTGGTTTGTTCTCTGATTCTAATTCAGGCGACGGAGTATCCGTTTTGGATACTTCTGTTGCTTCATTGTCTGTTGCAGCTTTAGCTTGTGCGGCTTTCTTTGCTTTAGCGCGAGCGATGGCAGCAGCTACTGCAGTTTTCTTATCAGCCTTTTCCGAGGTGTTGTCAGCGTTGGTTTGACTAGATAAGCTCTGCTCTTTTTCCGCTTTTCTTTCTCGGGCTAGACGTTTACGTTCTTCCCTTATTTTAGCCATTTCAGAATTGTCAGGTGTTTCGCTATTTGCTTTTAATGCATCCGCTTGCTTCGCTTTCGCTCGGGCGATCGCTGCTGCTACAGCCGGTTTCACCGCTGGTGCCGCTTGTGGGTCTGATTTTAGAGCCTTAACCCGAGCGATAGCCGCGGCTACTGCATCGTCATCGGTTTTATTCATCTCTTTACGGCGACTTTCAGCAGCGGCTTTAAAGCGACTTTCACGTTCTTCTTTATCTCTTTCTAAACGTGCTTTACGCTCTTCAAAGCGTAATTTTGCTCTTTCTGCCGATTCTGACTCTTCTTTGTTGATGCGAATTTCAGCCTTAGCTTGACGATAATAATGGACTAGTGGTATCTCACTTGGGCAGACATAGGCGCAAGCTCCGCATTCTATACAATCTGATAGATTAAGTTCTTCGCACTTATCAAAATCTTTATCTTTTGAGTACCAGAATAATTGTTGTGGTAACAGAGACGCAGGACAAACTTCAGCGCATTGCCCGCAACGAATACAAGCGACTTCGGGATGTTTAGGTGCAATTTCTTTTCTAGTAGGTGCTAGTAAACAGTTAGTCGTTTTCGTAATAGGTACTGATGTAGAAGGTAAAGTGAATCCCATCATAGGGCCACCCATTATTATGCGGGGTGATTTTTTATCTTCTTTGTAACCATATTCATCTAATAAGGCTTGAACCGGTGTGCCTAATCGAACCCAGCTATTGATCGGTTGGGCGAATGTTTTTCCGGTTAAGGTAACAATTCGTTCAATTAGTGGTTCTCCGTCTATGACCGCTTTTTTAATAGCGTGTACGGTACCGACGTTTTGCACAAGTACACCGATATCAGCAGGAATTCCCTTTTGAGGCACCTCTTTGTTGGTCAGAATTTTTATTAATTGTTTTTCACCACCAGAAGGGTATTTAGTTGGAATAGCGCGTATTACTAGGTTTTTATTTAGGGCTGCGTCTTCTAGTGCTTTTATCGCTTCGGGTTTATTGTCTTCAACGGCGATAATGACTAAATCTGGCTTTAAGATGTACTCTAATACCTGTATACCTTCGATAATTTCAAAGGCGTTTTCTCTCATCAGCATATCATCAGCAGTGATATATGGTTCGCATTCAGCGGCATTAATGATAAGAATTTCTGTTTTAGCTATGCCCGATTGTATTTTCCGACCCGTCGGGAACCCTGCGCCCCCAAGCCCTGCAATACCCGAATGTCGAATAACATTGATAAGTTGTTCAGGTGTCTCTGATTTAAAATCAGGCAATGGATTTTTTTGTGCCCATTGATCTTTTCCATCCGGTTTTAAAACAAAGCAAGTTTCCGTTAGACCGGAAGGATGGGCAGTTTGTCTTGGCTCTATTGAAACTATTTCACCGGATGTCGGAGCATGGACGGGCAACATAAAACTGGCTGTAAATTTAGTGAGTTGCTGGCCTTTTAATACTTTATCACCTACTTTAACCGCGAGATCCCCAGAACGGCCAATATGCTGTTTAATTGGAAGTATAAATTCTTCTGCCAAATTCGCTTTTACAACAGGCAACCGAGTAGATTGGATTTTGTTTTCAGGTGGATGAATTCCACCGGGAAAATCCCAGATTTCACCATGACGTATTTTTTTAACTAACGACACCATATCTTTCCTTTAACTCGTACTTTCTGGTTTGTCTGATATATCGATGGCTGGAATGGAATCTAGTTTCCATTTCCAGTTAGCTATGGTGGTTTCAATTGGTATCATTTCTATGCAGTCTGTAGGGCATGGAGCAACACAAAGATCACAACCAGTACATTCATTTTTAATTACTGTATGCAAAGCTTTTGTTCCGCCTACAATAGCGTCTACGGGGCAAGCTTGTATGCACTTAGTGCAACCAATACACATATCTTCATGAATAAATGCGACGGTTTTAACGGGCTCTTCTTCACTTTGGTTGCTTGTTTCTGGTTCTACACCCATTAGTTCGGCTATTTTTTCAATAGCAGCTTGTCCACCTGGCGTACATTTACTGATACTGTCGCCGTTGGCGACAGCTTCTGCATACGGTCGGCACCCTGGATAACCACATTGTCCACATTGTGTTTGCGGTAATATAGCGTCAATTTGTTCGACTATTGGGTCTGCTTCAACCTTGAATCGGATAGAGGCAAAACCTAAAAAAGCACCAAAGATCCCAGCGAGGATAGCGATAGAGAGTATCGCGATGATAATTGTAACCATTACAGCTTCACCAACCCAGTAAAACCCATAAATGCTAGTGACATTAGCCCGGCGGTTATCATTGCGATAGATGCACCTTGAAATGGTGATGGTACATCTGCGGCTGCTATTCGTTCTCGCATTGAAGCGAATAGAATCAGAACTAAGGAGAATCCAACGGCGGCACCAAAGCCATAAATAATAGACTCTATAAAGTTATGATTTTCGTTGATGTTGAGTAGTGCAACACCTAAGACCGCGCAATTTGTCGTAATTAAAGGTAAAAATATACCGAGTAATCGATATAGTGTCGGACTCGTTTTATGGACAACCATTTCTGTAAATTGAACAACGAAAGCAATAACTAATATAAAACTCATTGTTCGCAGATACTCTATCCCCAATGGCGCTAATATATAGGTTTCAACCAAGTACGCACAAACGGACGCAAGCGTCAGTACGAATGTTGTGGCCAATCCCATGCCTATAGCCGTCTCCAGTTTTTTGGAAACACCCATAAAGGGACACAACCCCAGAAATTTAACCAGCACAAAGTTGTTCACTAGTACAGTGCCGACCAGTAGCAGTAGGTAGTCAGTCATGATGATACATATTAGGAAATACTGAAGGGAGTATTATCCCGCTTTGGTTAACTAATAACAACCGAGAATCCTTAGGGTTTTTAAGTAATAGTGCTGTTTTTTAGCGTAATCCGCGTTTTTTTGATCTTAGTATTGTAATCCAGTTGAAGACGCAGGGGCTTTTTACTTGGGGATGAAAAAATAAACGAAAAAGGCCACGTCTTTGACGTGGCCTTAAAATGTGGCTCCCCCTGCAAGACTTGAACTTGCGACATACGGATTAACAGTCCGCCGTTCTACCAACTGAACTAAGGGGGAATCGATTTGAGTTGCGAATGTTAGCTATACACACTAAATGTGTCAACAAGGAATTCGCAACTTTTTATAAAAAAATCCCATAAATTCACTTGATTTTTTCGGAGTTCCTATCAATAAAAGGCTCATCTTACTTATCCACTAAAATTGTGGATAAGTGTGTTGATTAAACTTGAATAAAGTTTAAGTGAATTTTCCTAGAGCACTGACTCTATTAATTTTACCCTTAACACATTGAAATAAATTGAATTATTTGGATCTATAATATTGATGGGAAATTTCAGGTATTGTGAATAACTTGATTATTTACAGATAATAGCGTTAAAACGCACTAAATTGGGGAAAACAAGTGGATGAAAAATTAGGAATGTTAGAGGTATGTTGCTTGGAGGGAGAAGACTTTATCAAAATTTACAAAAAGGATCTACTGTTTGAACAGATCTTGTTCACATTATTTTTCTAATTATTATTTTGTTTGATTGGTCGGTTGCTTAGCCGTTTTTTGCGCAACAAAAGTGGCACTTTTTGTTGCAGCTTAGTTATCTTATTAAACAATATTTTTAATAATTCGTTATCATAATCAGGGCAAGCACTATGTATCGCTCAACACCATTAATCATAAAAAATAAGAACATAATTATGAGCAAAGAATATAACTTAATCTCTGACTATAAACCCTCTGGTGATCAACCTACGGCAATAACCAAATTGTTAGATGGGTTGGATAATGGGCTCGCACACCAAACATTGTTGGGTGTAACGGGTTCTGGTAAAACCTTTACTCTGGCAAATGTTATTGCGCAATCAAAGAGGCCAACCATTCTTCTCGCGCCAAATAAGACGTTAGCTGCCCAACTTTATGGAGAGATGAAGGCGTTCTTCCCTAATAATGCTGTTGAATATTTTGTTTCTTATTACGATTACTATCAACCGGAAGCTTATGTCCCAACTACCGATACATTTATAGAAAAAGACTCTTCAGTAAATGCGCATATTGAACAGATGAGACTCTCAGCAACAAAAGCGCTTTTAGAGAGGAAAGACGCAATTATTGTTGCTTCTGTTTCGGCTATCTACGGTTTAGGTGATCCAGATTCGTATCTAAAAATGATGTTGCACGTAAGGCGAGGAGATTACCTTAATCAAAGAGATATCATTCGGCGATTGGCTGAACTGCAGTATACAAGAAACGATGTGTCATTTGAACGCGGACAATTTAGGGTTCGCGGTGAAGTTATTGATGTGTTCCCTGCTGAATCAGATCAGGAAGCGGTTCGCATAGAGATGTTCGATGATGAAATCGAGTGTATTAGTCTTTTTGATCCACTAACGGGTGCGATTAATCAAAGAGACTTGCCGCGATTTACCGTCTACCCAAAAACCCACTATGTTACCCCAAGAGAAAAAATACTTGAGGCTATAGAGCATATAAAGGTTGAACTTAAAAGCCGACAAGCCTATTTGCTAGAAAACAATAAACTATTAGAAGAGCAACGAATTTCACAAAGAACTCAGTTTGATTTAGAAATGATGAACGAATTAGGGTTCTGTTCTGGTATTGAAAACTACTCAAGGTATTTAAGTGGTCGAGAAGAGGGAGAGCCACCACCGACGCTTTTCGATTATCTTCCCAAAGATGGATTGTTAGTTATTGACGAGTCGCATGTGACGGTACCTCAGATCGGTGCAATGTTTAAGGGAGACCGTTCAAGGAAGGAGACTCTGGTTGAATTTGGATTTCGCCTCCCTTCTGCACTTGATAATCGGCCCCTTAAATTTGACGAGTTTGAAGCGTTAGCCCCACAGACCATATTTGTATCGGCAACGCCGGGTAATTATGAGTTGGAAAAGTCAGGTACGGATATCGCGGATCAAGTTGTGCGTCCTACGGGCCTTTTAGATCCAGAACTTGAAGTCCGTCCAGTGGCTACTCAAGTCGATGATTTACTTTCTGAAATTCGTATTAGGTCAGTTAAGGATGAGAGAGTCTTAGTGACGACCTTGACTAAGCGGATGGCGGAAGATCTTACTGAGTACCTTCATGAACATGGTGTAAAGGTTCGCTACTTACATTCTGATATTGATACCGTAGAACGTGTAGAGATAATTCGTGATCTAAGATTAGGTGAATTTGACGTATTGGTAGGGATAAACCTTTTGAGAGAAGGGCTTGATATGCCAGAAGTATCTCTAGTTGCTATTTTAGATGCGGACAAAGAAGGATTCTTAAGGTCTGAAAGATCGCTGATTCAGACTATAGGTCGAGCGGCAAGAAACCTAGAAGGAAGAGCGATTCTGTATGGTAATTCGATTACCAAGTCTATGAAAAAAGCCATGGATGAAACTGATCGTCGTAGGAAAAAACAGCAAGAGCACAATCAAAAAAATGGAATAGTGCCTCAAGCCTTGAAGAAGAACATCAAGGACATTATGGAAATTGGAGATATCGCTAAGACTCGTAATCAGAGAGCATCAAAACAAGTACCGCTGTCAAAAGTTGCAGAGCCATCCAAGAGTTATCAATCGTTTACACCACAACAATTGGAAAAAGAGATTCTCAAATTGGAATCGGAAATGTATCAACACGCTCAAAACTTGGAATTTGAGTTAGCGGCTGAGAAAAGGGATAGAATAGATAACTTAAGAAAACAGTTTATTGCAAACAGTTAATTGGTGCGGTAGATAAAAAAATAGCCAACTGGAATATGTCCGGTTGGCTTCATTTTGTGGAAAACATCTCCACTAACAACGTCAGTTGGCTAGGTGACCCGCTAGGGGTCATTAATCATAAAGCATTTACTGTGCCAATTATAAAAAGAGGTTATTGACGTACTTTTTTTGTGAGTTGGCTATAAAATGACTACCTACATTTGCATTATGCAAAGCAAAATGCGATTATTTTTTAAAATGCAATCAACAATCAGTTGGTTCAACGAACTAAAAAATAATGTCTAAGGCTCGGTTATGAAAACATTAGAACTTGCTCCAAAAGCAAAATACTTGCTGATGGTCGAAGATACCGCATCCGTTGCTGCTTTATATAAGTCCTTCCTAACTCCACTTGGTATTGATGTACAGATAGTTGGTACAGGTAAAAAAGCTTTAGAAACTTTAACTAATCGAATACCAGATCTTATCTTATTAGATTTACGTTTACCGGATATGACTGGGATGGATGTACTCCATTCGGTTAAAGCGCTTTACCCAGATGTGCCGATAATTTTTATGACAGCGCATGGCTCTATCGATACAGCAGTAGACGCTATGCGATATGGTGCGCAGGATTTCTTAATTAAACCTTGTGAAGCAGATAGGTTACGAGTCACGGTTAATAATGCTATTCGACGAGCAGGAAAGATTAAAGATGGTGAAAGCGAAAGCGCCGCGAGTGTCAGTAGCGTAAATAACTACCAAGGATTTATTGGAAGTAGTCAGAATATGCTTTCGGTTTATAAAACCATTGATTCTGCAGCGACAAGTAAAGCCAGTATTTTTATCACCGGTGAAAGTGGGACGGGTAAAGAGGTTTGCGCTGAAGCTATACACGCCGCAAGCCACCGAAGGGAAAAACCTTTTATTGCTATCAACTGCGCAGCAATCCCCAAAGATCTGATCGAAAGTGAGTTGTTTGGACACGTAAAAGGCGCGTTTACGGGAGCCGCTACAGAGAGGCAGGGTGCCGCAGAAATGGCGGATGGCGGGACATTGTTTCTAGATGAGCTCTGTGAGATGGATTTGGATTTACAGACGAAACTTTTACGTTTTATTCAGACAGGTACTTTCCAAAAAGTAGGTTCATCTAAAATGAAGAGTGTCGATGTTCGTTTTGTTTGTGCAACGAATAAAGACCCGTGGCAAGAAGTATTGGGAGGGCGTTTTCGAGAAGATCTTTACTATCGATTGTATGTGATTCCATTGCACCTTCCTCCTCTTCGAGACAGAGGCGAGGACGTAATCGAGATAGCTTATTCTCTTTTAGGTTATATGACTTTAGAAGAGCAGAAGTCATTCACTCGATTCGCACAAGACGTAGTGGATAGATTTATAGCCTATGAATGGCCAGGAAATGTACGGCAACTTCAAAATGTAATCCGCAACGCTGTTGTACTAAATCATGGAAAGGAGATCACATTAAACATGCTTCCTCCTCCAATTAACCAAGTTAGCACAGAAATTGCTTTGGGAAACAAAGAGCAAGAGTTTTTGAGTGAAGAAAGAATAACTAGGACGTTGCTCTCTGCTGATGAAATAACCCCTTTGTGGCAGGTAGAAAAAGAAACGATAGAACAAGCGATTCAAGCTTGCGGAGGTAATATACCCAAAGCGGCAAATGCATTAGAAGTGAGTCCTTCGACTATCTATAGAAAAAAGCAGTCATGGACATAGACGAAAACAAATACAAGAAATCGAATTTGCCTATTCTATAAGTTAATTCGAGCAATAGGCCACAATGCTAGGAGATCCGAAAACGGTGACGATTTATCTAAACACAGCCAAAATTGATGATTTGTGTAATGAAATTGGTCAAGAGAACTTACCTATTTTATTAGACATATTTTTGGGTGAGTTAAACGACTATCAAGTAACATTAATGGAAAATAACGAAGATCTTGAACGTCTTTTAAGTGATATAAGTCATGCATTGAAAAGTAGCGCTGCGAGTTTTGGGGCCGATGATTTATGCAAGAAAGCACAGTGTATTGATGCCTCCGCCAAGGCAGGGGAAAATATATCCACGGTTGAAAATCGTGAATCAATGTTGCTCAGTATTAGAGCAACAATTGAAGCCTACGACTTGCTAATAAAATAAAGTACTAATTAAGATAGCCTATTTTAACTGTCCAACTATTGCTTTGGACAGTTTATCTCTATCGTGTCGCCATGCTCTATTTGGTGAGGCGAGGTCCACGGTAACACAGTGCCATTCATCTTCTAGTTCTGGGTGAGGCACTTCACCAAGTACAATGTCTATTTTCCTTCCTCGGCATGCTCTTTCGCACCATTCAAGCTTTTCGCGCAACGTCATTCTTCCTGCTGGACCATATTCAGGTGATAAGTTTTCGATATAAATTAGCTTTGCGTGGGTGTTTTTTAATATGGCATGACCAACTTCTGAAAGCAGAAGTGGAGGCATAATGCTGGTGAGAAAACTTCCTGGCCCTAGAATAATGCAATCGGCGTTTTCGATTGCCGTAATTCCTTCACTTGTGGGAGGTACCTCTGGCTCCAAATCTAACCTTAAGAGGTCGGTTTCCATTTCGTCTACACTGGTTTCACCATGAACCCAACTTCCGTCGACGGAAAGTGCTTTTAGGTCTGATGGATGTTCAGACATAGGAATAATATTTACGTTCACTCTCAACATGCTTCGTATTAGTTGTATTGCTTCTAAAGGCCTGACCGATAAGTTATCTAACGATGCTAACATTAAATTGCCTAAATTATGCCCACCCAATTCACCGGTTCCCTTAAACCGATATTCAAACATCATAGATTCAACGGATGGCTCCGTAATTAACTGATTAATACAGTTCCTAGTATCTCCCCAGGCAATGCCGCCCTGACAAAAGCGAATACGACCGGTCGAACCACCATTGTCGGTGGTTGTCACGATACCGGTTGCGTTATTACCAAATTTATTAAGCGCGGCAAGCACTCGTCCTAAGCCATGACCGCCACCAATCGCGACGACTTTTTTATTTTTGTATATCTTCATTTTTTGTTTTATTTCTATTAATAATTTGAAAGAACTCATTACAGTTAGTAATAATAATCGTTCCATAACAACTAAAGTGTGTTGATGGATGGATTTTTAACGATTAGCTATGGAATTATAACCTGTAATTAAGTATTTTAACCTAAGCAGCTAATCTGATATTAGTGATTAGCAGCCATAACTCCGAGCCTTTATCGCTAAGTTCGAATTTCATACAAGTTTTGAAGTTCTATAAGCTATGAAGGCCAGTGGCATAATGCCACAAGGGTTTGCTTAGAAATGAGTAAGCCTCCCGTGTTTGGAAAGGTGTTCCGTGGCTATACAATTCGAAGATAAATTTAAACGCAAGTTTTATTACTTGCGTCTTTCTGTTACAGATGTCTGTAACTTCAAATGTACATACTGTCTACCTGATGGCTATAAACCTTCAGGGCGTAAAAACTCGTCTTTTTTATCTGTTCCAGAAGTAAAACGAGTGGTCAGTGCTTTCGCTAGTTGTGGTACTTCTAAAGTGCGAATAACGGGTGGCGAGCCTAGTTTACGTAAAGATTTCAACGATATAGTACAAGCAGTTGCTTCCACCAAGGGTATTAATAAGGTGGCTATGACAACCAATGGATATCGAATGGAATCACAGGTTGCCCAATGGCGCCAGGCAGGACTAACCCATATTAACGTTAGTTTGGATAGCTTAGACCCAAGAATGTTCTATCAAATCACCGGAGAAAACAAATTTTCTAACGTGATGTCAGGTATAGATAGAGCTTTCGAAGTTGGATACGAGCAGGTCAAAGTGAACGTTGTCTTAATGAAAGATCTCAATAGCGGCGAATTGCCTGCTTTTCTCCATTGGATAAAAGACCGTCCTATACAGCTTCGATTTATAGAGTTGATGCAGACCGGAGAGATGGATTCATTCTTCGATAAATATCATAAATCTGGCGTGAGTATTCTAAATGAGCTGATTGCTAATGGATGGATACCTAAGGTCAGAGAAGCCAATGATGGCCCCGCCCAAGTGTTTATCCACCCAGACTACAAGGGTGAGATCGGTTTGATTATGCCTTATGAAAAACACTTTTGTGAAAGCTGCAATCGATTAAGGGTTTCAGCTATGGGTAAGTTGCATCTTTGCTTGTTCGGTGAACAAGGGGTCGAGCTTAGAGATTTACTCCAAGAAGACACGCAGTCAGATGCGCTTATCGAACGCATTCAAACACAACTTCAAACTAAATCGGTAAGCCACTTCTTACAAGATGGCAATACTGGTATGACTCCACACCTCGCCTCTATAGGCGGCTAAAAATATAAAATATAGGTGAAATAATGGGACACGCTGTAAGTGACTTTAAGCCTGCAAATATTGCAGTACTAACCGTTTCTGATACCCGAACAGAAGAAAATGATACTTCTGGTCAGTACTTTGTCGATCAACTCAAAGAGGCTGGCCATAATTTAGCAGACAAAAAAATTGTTATAGATGATAAATATAAAATCCGCGCTATTGTTTCACAATGGATAGCCGACGAAGGCGTTCAAGTGGTTATGATAACGGGCGGTACAGGGTTTACTTCAAGAGACAGTACGCCTGAAGCTCTTGTTCCGTTGTTTGACAAGCAAGTTGAAGGTTTTGGTGAGTTATTTCGTCAGGTCTCTTATGAAGAGATTGGTACATCAACAATTCAATCGCGTGCTATTGCCGGTTTTGCTAATCATACGGTTGTATTTGCGACTCCTGGTTCAACGGGTGCTTGTAAAACCGCATGGACAAAGATTATTAAGCAACAGTTAGATGCAAGTCATCGTCCTTGTAACTTCATGCCTCATTTGTCGGTGTAATTTGATATGGAACAGTTTACTCATATAAACGCCTCTGGCGAAGCTAACATGGTTGATGTTTCTGCAAAGGCTGAAACAGTACGAGAAGCAAGAGCAGAAGCTTTTGTACATATGGCTCCAGAAACACTGAAACTGATTATCTCGGGTAGTCACCATAAGGGTGATGTATTTACGACGGCTCGTATTGCTGGCATACAAGCGGCTAAACGTACATGGGATTTAATACCACTTTGCCACCCGTTGTTGCTATCTAAAGTTGAAGTTCAACTAGAAGCTATAGAGGAAGACAGTGTGGTTCGTATTGAATCACTATGTAAACTCGCAGGTAAAACGGGAGTGGAGATGGAAGCGCTTACTGCTGCATCTGTTGCCGCACTGACTATCTATGATATGTGTAAGGCGGTGCAGAAAGATATGGTGATAAGTCAGGTTCGTCTACTAGAGAAACGTGGTGGTAAATCAGGTCATTTTAAGGCGGAATAATGATTAAAGTACTATTTTTTGCTCAAACCAGAGAACTTCTAGATATTGACAATTTAGAGGTTGAATCGAGCTACAAGACAGCTGAAGAGCTGCGTGTATACTTATGCGAAAAAGGAGATAAGTGGTCTTTAGCTTTGGCCTCTGGAAAATTGCTGGTCGCGATTAATCAGACGATCTCACCACTTGAGAGCAAAATAGAAGATGGTGATGAAGTCGCCTTTTTCCCACCAGTTACAGGGGGTGATATGACTTACTCTGTATCGGTTATTCGCGAAGATTTCTCTGTTGGTGAGGAATATTCTCAATTGGCAGAAGGCACATCAGCCGGGGCTGTCGCAATGTTTTCAGGTAAAGTACGAGATATGAACCTCGGCAGTAATGTGACTGGTTTAACGCTTGAACATTACCCAGGAATGACTGAAAAAGCACTATCGGAGATTTGCCAACAAGCTTTAGAACGCTGGCCCCTTCAAAAAATTCGAGTGATTCATCGAATTGGTGATCTCGACATCGGTGACCAAATTGTTTTTGTTGGTATTACTAGTGCGCATCGAGGCGCATCATTCGAAGCCTGTGAGTTCGTGATGGATTTCTTAAAAACCAAAGCACCCTTTTGGAAGAAAGAACGCACAGAAAAAGAAAGCCGATGGATTGATTCTAGAGCATCGGATCATAAAGCGGCATCTCGATGGACTTAATCTAAAAAAATATTTACACAATAAATTAATATTTAAGCCAAGTGATATGCTTGGTTTTTTTACAGCTAAGTATAATTCTGTACATTTATATTTACGTATTAACGTTGATGATAATAATGTAGATTAAATCCTGAGCAATGCGATAGAGGTATATTTTGTTGCGTATAACGAACCGTTTGCTTATTTTCTAAATGAATAATTAGTCAGTATCCTTTATATCTAATAATTTTAAATTCATGTTTATTCGATGCTTGTAGGTATTCATACTGAATATCTATCAAACTTACACTGAATATATAATTATAATTGGTGAATGTTCTGTAAAAAGAACATATTTTAATCATTCCATCTAAAAGATTGATGTAGTCGAAATAATAAAACGCTAGATGGCGTGTTTTATGGAAAATTGCTTCAAATATTGGTACGGTGTGACGCAATCTTTTTAGGTTTTAGAAATTTTTACAATAATAATGTTTCTAAAATACCGACCGTTCAGGTACCTAATTAAGACGTCATGGATGCAAACAAAAATATTTGGAGTTAATTGCATGTTCAAAAATAAAATTACACAAGCCCTTTTATTGGGTGCAAGCTTATCCGTAGCTGCTACTTCTTTTTCTACTCTTGCTGCAGATGTTCCTGCAGGAACTAAACTTGCTAAGATGCAAGAATTAGTTCGAGGTAACGGTACAGAAGTGGCGTCTATCGACCCACATAAAACGGAAGGCGTGCCAGAATCTCACGTAATTCGTGATCTTCTAGAAGGTCTTGTAAACCAAGATGCAGATGGTAACACTATTCCTGGTGTGGCAGAGTCTTGGGAAACAACGGATAACAAAACATTTGTTTTCCACTTACGCAAAGACGCTAAGTGGTCTAACGGAGATCCAGTAACTGCTGAAGATTTCGTCTATAGCTTCAAGCGTGCAGTCGATCCAGCAACAGCGTCACCATATTCTTGGTACCTAGAAATGACCAATATGGTTAATGCTGCAGAGATCATTGCAGGAACCGCGGACAAAGAAACGTTAGGTGTTACTGCTCTAGATGCAAATACGTTAGAAGTTAAACTGACCACAGCAGTTCCATATTTTGTCATGATGATGGGCCACACAACGGTTAAGCCAGTACATAAAGCAACGGTTGAAAAATTTGGCGATCAATGGACTAAACCAGAAAACTTTGTTGGTAACGGCGCGTTTGTTATGGACAACTGGGTAGTCAATGAGCGTATTGAATTGGTTCCAAACAAAAGTTACTGGGACAACGCAAAGACGGTTCTAACGAAAGTAACTTATCTTCCTATTGAAAACCAAGTTGCTGAAATGAACCGTTTCCTTTCTGGTGAAATTAACTTCACTAATGAACTGCCAAATGAGCACTTTAAGCGCCTAGAAAAAGACCATCCAGAATCAGTTTCCATCCAAGGTAACTTGTGTTCTTACTACTACGGATTCAACAACAAAAAAGCACCATTTGATGATGTACGTGTTCGTAAAGCACTTTCTTTTGCTATCGATCGTGACGTAATCACTAAGTTCCTTCTTGGTCAAGGTCAAAAGCCTGCTTTCTTCCTAACACCTGAAATCGTTGCTGGATTTAACCCTGAAGTACCTGCCTATGGAAAAATGACTCAAGCAGAACGTGTTGAAGAAGCAAAAAGTCTTCTAGCAGAAGCAGGCTTTACAGATTCAAATCCGCTTGAATTCACTCTTCTTTACAACACATCAGAAAACCATAAGAAAATTGCAGCCGCAATTCAATCTATGTGGAAGAAATCTCTAGGTGTTGAAGTTCAACTAGAAAACCAAGAGTGGAAAACGTATCTAGATACGCGTCGTCAAGGTAACTTTGATGTCACTCGTGCTGGCTGGTGTGGCGATTATAATGAAGCTTCTTCGTTCCTTTCTTTAATGCAAAGTAACAATAGCTCAAATGATCCTAAATATCACAGCGAAGAATATGATGAAACAATGCATAAAGCATTGATTTCAACAAGCGATGCAGAGCGTAATGCACTTTATGCTGAGGCAGAAGTCCTACTAGCGAAAGATATGCCTATTGCGCCTATCTATCAATATGTTAAAGCTCGCCTAGTAAACCCTAACGTTGGTGGCTTCCCAGTTAACAACGCAGAAGATAAGATTTACTCAAAAGATCTATATATCAAAGAGTAAGTTTCTTAAATAAAAATAATAATTATGGACACTGCATGTGATGTCACATGCAGCGTCTTTGTGTTTATCATTTTAAAAACTGTCACAGACTGAAAAGAGTGAGTTTATGTTTAAATTCATCGCGAAAAGAGTATTTGAAGCCATTCCGACATTACTGGTATTGATTACAATCTCTTTTTTCCTAATGCGCTTTGCTCCAGGTAACCCGTTTTCTACCGAACGTCCGTTACCACCGGAAGTAATGGCAAACATTAATGCAAAATATGGCCTAGATAAACCAGTGTCAGTACAATATATCACGTACTTAACTAATGTATTACAGGGCGATTTTGGACCATCATTCAAGTATAAAGACTTTACAGTTAATGAACTGGTAGCCGGTGCATTACCTGTATCAGCCAAAGTCGGGTTTGCTGCTTTTATCTTTACTCTATTTATGGGGGTAGGGGTTGGCACCATAGCCGCACTACGGCAAAACACTTGGGTCGATTACGTCATTATGTCCACAGCGATGCTCGGGGTGGTGATGCCATCCTTTGTGTTGGCACCTGCATTAATTTATTTATTTTCAATTAACTTAGGCTGGTTCCCAGCTGGTGGTTGGTTGGATGGTTCCTTTCAGTATATGTTCTTACCCGTCATTGGTATGTCACTGTTGTACGTAGCAACATTTGCTCGTATTACCCGTGGTAGTATGATCGAAACACTGAACAGTAACTTTATTCGTACTGCACGAGCGAAAGGCCTTAGCTACCCTTATATTGTTATAAAGCACGCACTTAAGCCTGCTATGCTTCCAGTCGTTTCGTATATGGGGCCTGCTTTCGTAGGTATTATCACCGGCTCTGTTGTTATTGAAACCATATTTGGACTACCAGGTATCGGTAAGTTGTTCGTCAACGCGGCATTTAACCGAGATTACTCGCTAGTAATGGGGATCACTATTCTGATTGGTTTCCTATTTATCTTGTTCAACACTATTGTTGATATTTTACTAGCAGCGATTGATCCAAAAATTCGTTATTAATTGGGTGCGAATATTATGTTAACGAAAAAAGAAAACCTCGAGGCGATCGAAAAGTTCTCCGAGAACTTAGAAATAGAAGGTCGCAGCTTATGGCAAGATGCTCGAATTCGCTTTATGCGTAACAAAGCAGCGATGGTGAGCCTTGCAATATTATCCGTTATGATTTTGGCAGTGATATTTTTGCCAATGATTGCAGAATTTGCTTATGACGATACAGATTGGTATTCACTACATGCAGCACCATCTGCGGAGCACATATTTGGTACCGACAGTTTAGGTCGCGACTTATATGTTCGTACTCTTGTTGGTGGACGTATCTCCTTAATGGTGGGAGTATTGGGTGCGTTTGTAGCGGTTTTGATTGGTACGCTTTACGGAGCAACTTCTGGCTACATTGGTGGAAGAACTGACCGCGTCATGATGCGTATTCTGGAAATCTTGTACGCAGTTCCATTCATGTTTCTTGTTATTGTACTTGTTACCTTTTTTGGCCGAAATATAGTTCTTATATTTGTTGCTATCGGTGCAATTGCATGGCTCGATATGGCACGTATTGTCCGTGGCCAGACATTGAGTTTGCGTAGCAAAGAGTTTATCGAGGCGGCGCATGTTAGTGGTGTGAGTAACTGGAAGATCATTACTCGTCATATCGTTCCAAATGTATTAGGAATTGTGGCGGTGTACTCTACACTTCTTATTCCAAGCATGATCTTAACGGAATCATTTCTATCTTTCCTAGGACTTGGTGTTCAAGAGCCAATGACTAGTTGGGGTGCATTACTGCAAGAAGGGTCGCAAACAATGGAAGTGGCGATATGGCAGTTGATATTCCCTGCGGCATTTATGGTGGTAACACTGTTTTGCTTTAACTATGTTGGTGACGGTCTTCGTGACGCGTTGGATCCTAAAGACAGATAAGCCCTAGGCTTAAATATACTGGAAAGAGAAATGAGTTTATTAGATGTCAAAGACCTGCGTGTCGAATTTACTACTCAAGATGGTAATGTAACCGCAGTTAACGATTTAAATTTTTCACTGGAACAAGGTGAAACACTCGGTATTGTGGGTGAGTCTGGTTCGGGTAAATCTCAAACTGTATTCGCAATTATGGGGCTTCTTGCTAAAAACGGCATTATCAAAGGTAGTGCTAAGTTTGAGGGCCGAGAAATTTTGAATTTGCCTGAGGTCGAACTAAATAAAGTTCGTGCTGAGCAGATTGCAATGATTTTCCAAGATCCGATGACGTCACTTAACCCGTACATGAAAGTTAGCGATCAGCTAATGGAAGTTTTGATGCTTCATAAGGGCATGGGCAAAGCAGAGGCATTTGAAGAATCAGTACGTATGCTAGAAGCGGTGAAAATCCCGGAAGCTCGCAAACGTATTACTATGTATCCCCATGAGTTTTCTGGTGGTATGCGTCAACGTGTAATGATAGCGATGGCGCTTCTTTGCCGCCCTAAGCTTCTTATTGCGGATGAGCCTACAACGGCTCTAGACGTAACCGTTCAAGCACAAATCATGGATCTGCTTAATGAACTCAAAAAAGAGTTCAATACGGCTATCATCATGATTACTCATGACTTGGGTGTTGTTGCTGGTTCTTGTGAAAAAGTATTGGTTATGTACGCAGGGCGTACAATGGAATACGGATCAGTGGATGAAATCTTTTATAAGCCAAGCCACCCGTATTCGGAAGGACTGATAAAAGCGATACCACGATTGGATTCGGAAGGTGATGTGCTTCCAACCATCCCTGGTAACCCGCCTAACTTACTCCGTCTACCGACTGGCTGCCCATATCAAGATCGCTGTCATCGAGTGATGGAGCGCTGTAAGCAAGAAGCACCAATATTGACGCCATTTGGCAACGATCGCCAGCGTGCTTGTTTTTCTGATTGGGAGACATGGACAAAATGAGTGATCAAATGAATACTGAGAAAAACTTACTTTTAGAGGTTAAAGACCTTAAAGTTCACTTCAGCATTGCATCTAAATCTGCATGGCCGTGGTCAAAACCATCCAACCTTAAAGCAGTAGATGGTGTGAACGTTCGTCTTTACGAAGGTGAAACGTTAGGTGTGGTAGGCGAGTCAGGTTGCGGTAAGTCAACATTTGCACGTGCGATTATCGGCCTAGTACAAGCTACTGAAGGCGAAGTATTGTGGTTAGGGCAAGATCTCACTAAGATGCAAGAAGTCCAGCGTCGTGAAACACGTAAAGACATACAAATGATTTTCCAAGACCCACTTGCATCATTGAATCCGCGTATGAATATCGGTGACATAATTGCCGAGCCGCTTCAGACATTCTATCCCAAGCTGACTAAGAAAGAAGTTAAGCTTAGGGTTAAAGAGATGATGGATAAAGTAGGTTTGCTACCTAACTTGGTTAACCGTTACCCGCACGAGTTCTCTGGTGGTCAGTGTCAGCGTATTGGTATTGCTCGCGCACTTATCCTTAAACCTAAGATGATCATCTGTGATGAACCAGTTTCGGCGCTAGATGTCTCTATTCAAGCTCAAGTTGTAAACCTTCTAAAAGAGCTACAAAATGAGTTTGGATTAAGTTTAGTTTTTATCGCGCACGATCTATCGGTGGTTAAGCACATCTCAGACCGCGTTTTGGTTATGTACCTAGGTAATGAAGTAGAACTTGCAGAAGCCAAAGAGCTATTTGCGTCACCTAAACATCCATATACTAAAGCACTTATGTCTGCTGTTCCTATCCCTGATCCTGAGATAGAACGTACAAAAGTTATTCAGATGTTAGAGGGTGATCTTCCATCGCCTATTAATCCTCCTTCAGGTTGCGTGTTCCGTACGCGATGCCCTATAGCAACAGAAGCATGTGCGAAGCAAAGACCTCATCTCAAAGGCACAGACAAGCATGCAGTGTCGTGTATCCATGTCGACTAATTGTTAATGAGTATTTAGCCTGTGACGGGCTCAAGCGCAGTGTCTTCACGAACTGCGCTTTTTTTATATGTGTAGACTAAAGAACAAAGAACAAAGAGCAAAGAGAAAGGCGGCTCGTTCCATGGTTTTTATTATTCTGACTATATTAATGCGTGGTCAAAATGAGGGTTAATTCCCGAAGCTTTTTTATCTTGTGTCTATGTTTTTGAATGCAAACGAGACGTCATGCATGGATTTATAGGCGAGTAGAAATAAAAAGACCAGCTACGAGAGCTGGTCTTTTTAAATATGGTGGAGGGGGACGGATTCGAACCATCGAAGGCGGAGCCGGCAGATTTACAGTCTGCTCCCTTTGGCCACTCGGGAACCCCTCCAAGGGTATTTAAGTTTCATGATATTTCTATCTAGAAATCTACGGTTACTCCCAAATGTAACCTTTTACTATTGTTTATATTGCTATATAAACAATCAGAATATGGTGGAGGGGGACGGATTCGAACCATCGAAGGCGGAGCCGGCAGATTTACAGTCTGCTCCCTTTGGCCACTCGGGAACCCCTCCAGGGTATTTAAGTTTCATGATATTTCTATCTAGAAATCTACGGTTACTCCCAAATGTAACCTTTTACTATTGTTTATATTGCTATATAAACAATCAGAATATGGTGGAGGGGGACGGATTCGAACCATCGAAGGCGGAGCCGGCAGATTTACAGTCTGCTCCCTTTGGCCACTCGGGAACCCCTCCAGGGTATTTAGGTACTAAGTAAATTTTCTTAGTGCCTTGGTTAGTCCCAATTCTAACCCATTAATTAACTCTTATCTCTGACTATTATGTCAACCGCATTAGAGTGCAATTAGCGCCTCTAACCGAGGAGCTGCATAATAGCAAACTCGCTTAAGCTGTAAAGTATTTTATTAAGTTTTTAGTTCGATTGATGCCTTTTTCAACAAAGATGTTAGAAAGTGAACATTTTTCTATGTCTAAACGTATTCATAAAATGTGGTTACAGTTTCTTTGTCCATCTTTACATAAGTTTACGCAGTTTTTGTCTAGAACTTGGTAAACTAAATTTCTACGACTTTTTAGAGCCATAAACATGAAAAATAATCAGTTAGCTATTCTATTTGTATCCACGCTTTTTTTACTGAGTCCGATCAGCTACGCCGCTGGGCCAGGTGGTGGGCCTGCTAAAGCGCGAAGCGTATTAGTGGTAACCGAAACAGTCGCAACCCACGACATATCTCAAAGTTTGACTTTGGTCGGTAAGCTAGAGGCTGAGCAATCAGTTATTATTTCACCTGAGGTTTCTGGAAAAATCGATGCTATACAAGTAGCAGCAAACCAAAAGGTTAAGAAAGGACAGTTGCTTGTTCAACTTAATGACGATAAAGCAAAAGCAGCGATTGCAGAAGCCAAAGCGTATTTACAAAACGAAAAAAGAAAACTTGGCGAGTTCGAACGACTAGCAAAAAAGGGAGCGATTACTCAGACAGAAATTGACGCACAAAAAGCGAATGTCGATATTGCTGATGCTCGCCTAGATGCAGCAAATGCACAGCTAAAAGATCTTTATATCAGTGCACCTTTTGACGGAACCGTTGGCTTTATTGATTTTAGCCGAGGAAAAATGGTGAATACAGGGGCTGAGCTACTCACTTTGGACAACCTTTCTAGTATGAGATTGGATTTGCAGATCCCTGAACGCTTTTTATCGATGCTTTCTAAAGGGATGAAAGTAGAGGCAACAAGTAATGCATGGGCGTCGACAGTATTTGAAGGGGAAGTGGTCGGGATTGATACACGAATAAATAGTGAAACCTTAAACTTAAGGGCTCGTATTCAGTTTGATAACGCCGAAAATAAACTTAAGCCAGGAATGCTAATGGCTACTAAAGTGAATTTCCCAGCGATTGAAGCCCCAATTATTCCTGTACAGGCTCTGCAATATTCAGGTACTAAGCGCTACGTATATGTTATTGATGAAGACAATAAAGCAACAAAAACCGAGGTGTTTTTGGGAGCTCGTGTAGAGAACCAAGTCGTTATCGAAAAGGGATTAGACATCGGTCAAAAAATCGTCGTTCAGGGTATCGTTAATATGAGAGATGGCGTGACGATCCAAGAACAGGGCGCTGAGCAACAAAAACAAAAAAAGTCACCGCCAGCAGACAAAAACACTGATAAGGAAGCAAAATAATGTGGTTATCAGATGTGTCGGTTAAACGGCCCGTTGCTGCTGTTGTATTAAGTTTGTTGCTTGTTGTGTTTGGTTTGGTGTCCTTTGAAAGGCTTGCCGTACGAGAAATGCCAGACATCGAGAGTCCAGTAGTGTCAGTAAGTACACGCTATGATGGCGCTTCAGCGACTATTATTGAAAGTCAAATTACCTCGATAATAGAAGATCAGCTAACAGGGATAAGTGGTATTGATGAGATAACGTCAACCACAAGAAATAGCTCTTCTAGAATATCCATTACTTTTGATCTTGGTTACGATCTCAACACTGGCGTTAGTGATGTTCGAGACGCGGTAGCTAGAGCTCAGCGACGACTTCCAGATGAAGCAGATGAACCACTGGTCTATAAAAACAATGGTAGCGGAGAAGCTTCACTCTATATTAATTTAAGCTCATCTGAGATGGATAGAACTCAGTTGACTGACTATATAGAAAGAGTACTCATTGATAGATTCAGCTTAATCACCGGAGTGAGCTCAGTTGATGTATCGGGTGGTCTTTATAAGGTTATGTATGTCAAGCTAAAACCAGAACTGATGGCTGGTCGAGGCGTCACGGCATCGGATATCACCTCTTCACTACGAGAGGAAAACTTAGAAAGCCCCGGTGGTGAAGTAAGAAACGACGATATTGTCATGTCGGTTAGAACTGCAAGAAGCTACAACCAAGCTAGCGACTTTGAGTACTTAGTTGTTAAACGCGCGAGTGACGGAACACCGATATACCTTAAAGATGTTGCTGATGTCTTTATTGGAGCAGAGAACGAAAACTCAACGTTCAAGAGTGATGGTGTCGTTAATGTGAGCATGGGGATAGTTCCACAATCTGATGCTAACCCGTTGGAAGTTGCTCAGTTGGTTCACTCTGAAGTAGAAGCTATACAAAAATTCTTGCCAGATGGTACCCGTTTAGCGATAGATTACGACTCTACGGTGTTTATCGACCGCTCTATATCTGAGGTATACAACACGTTATTTATAACCGGTGGTTTGGTTATTCTGGTTTTATACATTTTTATCGGACAAGCGCGTGCAACCCTAATACCTGCGATAACGGTACCGGTTTCTTTAATCTCTGCGTTTATATCCGCTTATTTTTTCGGATTTTCAATCAACCTGATTACCCTGATGGCACTTATTTTGTCGATAGGGTTGGTTGTGGATGATGCCATTGTGGTGGTAGAAAATATCTTCCACCATATTGAACAAGGTGAAACGCCGCTGGTAGCCGCCTATAAAGGGACAAGAGAGGTTGGTTTCGCGGTTATCGCAACCACTTTAGTCCTTGTGATGGTATTCCTACCGATCTCCTTTATGGATGGAATGGTAGGGTTACTATTTACCGAGTTTTCGGTATTGCTTGCTATGTCGGTAATCTCATCCTCATTGATTGCGTTAACCCTTACGCCAGTACTAGGCAGTAAAATACTTAAAGCAAATGTTAAACCAAACGCCTTTAATCGCGCAGTAGAAACACTGTTTTCTAAGTTGGAACGTGGCTATAAGTTTCTGCTGAGTAAAGCCATGCGAGTTCGGCTTATTGCGCCAGTCATAATATTAAGCTGTATGGGTGGTAGCTATTACCTAATGAATAGCGTACCGCAGCAACTGGCACCTCAAGAAGATCGCGGAGTAATATTTGCTTTTGTGCGTGGTGCGGACGCGACAAGTTATAACCGAATGTCAGCCAATATGGATCTGGTCGAAGAAAAGCTAATTCCTTTGTTGGGTGAGGGATTATTGAAGTCATTCAGTATTCAAACCCCTGCATTTGGCGGCAATGCTGGTGACCAAACGGGCTTCGTCATTATGATTCTAGAGGATTGGAACGACAGGTCTGTATCAGCCAGTGAAGCGCTAGGTGTTATTCGAAAAGCGTTAACCGGAATTCCAGATGCAAGGGTATTTCCCTTCACTCCTGGTTTCCGAGGAGGCTCAAGCGAGCCAGTGCAGTACGTATTAGGGGGCTCTGATTATGTCGAGCTTCAAGAGTGGGCTGAAATACTTAAAAATACCGCTGAAGATAGCCCAATAATGGAAGGCGCAGAGATTAACTATTCAGAAAAAACACCTGAATTGGTAATTACGGTAGATAAGCCTCGCGCGGCTGAGTTAGGTATAAAAGTGTCGGATATTTCAGATACTTTAGAGATCATGCTCGGGGGTAAAAGTGAAACGACGTTCGTAGACCGAGGTGAAGAGTACGACGTTTACCTTCGTGGTGATGAAAACAACTTCAATAACGCCACTGACTTAAGTCAAATATACATGCGAACAGCATCAGGAGAGCTTGTAACTTTAGACGCAGTGACGAAGATTGAAGAGATAGCATCAGCGATAAGGTTATCTCATTACAACAAAAAGAAAGCCATTACGGTTACCGCTAACTTAAGTGAAGGCTATACGCTTGGTGATGCACTCGATTTCTTGGACCAAAAAGCAATTGAGTTACTTCCGGGTGATATCTCGATTGATTATTCCGGTGAATCAAAAGAGTACAAAGAGAACCAAGCGAGTGTGTTGATCGTCTTTGCTTTGGCCCTGCTTGTTGCTTACTTGGTACTCGCCGCTCAGTTCGAAAGCTTTATCAACCCACTGGTGGTTATGTTTACAGTACCTATGGGCGTATTTGGGGGCTTCTTAGGTTTATTTATCATGCAGCAAGGCCTCAATATATATAGCCAAATTGGTATGATAATGCTGATAGGTATGGTGACTAAGAACGGTATCTTGATCGTTGAGTTTGCTAACCAACTGAGAGATAAAGGTATAGAGTTTGAAAAAGCCATAATCGATGCTTCTGCGCGTCGTTTACGACCAATATTGATGACAGCGTTTACTACATTAGCAGGGGCGATACCTTTGATAAGCTCTACGGGTGCTGGCTATGAAAGCCGCATTGCAGTAGGTACGGTTATCTTCTTTGGGATGGCGTTTGCTACATTGGTTACTCTGTTCGTTATTCCGGCGATGTATCGTTTGATCTCTGGCGCGACACAGTCTCCGGGGCATGTAGAGGATGTACTTAACAAACAACTTTCACGAGAAATAACAAGCCGCAAGAATCACGGATAAAATTAGTCAGTGTCATTAAGCTCCCAGCAAGAAGTCTTGTTGGGAGTTTTTTTGATCTAAACCTCTTCTCTTCAACGACAATTTCCTGAGTATTTTGTAAAAATGACAAATAGGGCTATATTAATTCCCAATTAGGAGCTCAATATGAAAATATTTTCCACAAATAGAGGCTTTCATGAAATTAGACAAAACAGATAAGAAGCTACTGTCGATTTTACAAGTGGATAGCACGGTATCGTTAAATGAGTTGGCTGAAGCGGTGAACTTGACGACGACACCTTGTTGGAAAAGGTTAAAACGACTGGAAGAGAACGGGATTATTAGCAAACGAGTCGCGCTGTTAAACCCTGAAAAACTGGGTCTTATGTTTACCGCATTTGTGCTGATTAAGACTAGTAACCACTCCCATGAGTGGTACAGCCATTTTGTTGAAACGGTGACACCTTTTCCGGAAGTAATGGAGTTTTATCGTATGGCTGGAGAGTACGACTACATGATGAAGGTTCAGGTCGAAGATATGAAGTGTTTTGACCTCTTTTATAAAAAAATGGTCAACAGCGTTGAGGGTATTTCTAATGTGACCTCTACTTTTGCCATGGAGCCTTTAAAGTACACAACTGCGTTACCGCTGTCGTAAAAATAGTGAGCGTACTGAAAACCCGTTAAATCAGAACACCCACTTATTGAGGTAGATTAGGCGAGTTGTTTATTGACCATAATACCCAGAATTTCTACATCAGTTTGTTTCATCGAGCCATTCACAAGAGTAGATAGGTTACGTATTGTGTCATCAACATCGTTGGCGACAATACCCTCATAACCAGATACACGCACGCCATCAATGGCCATTAGTGCGGCTTTAACCGCTGCACCAGCGGAAGAGGAAACCTTCATGGCACAACCCGGTTTTGCCCCATCACAAATCATTCCAGATATATCACCGATCATGTTTGATATCGCATAGCAAATTTGTTTGAAATCACCGCCCAATAACCATGTCATTCCAGAAACAGAACCCATCCCTGCAGTGGTTGTTGAGCATAGTGCAGAAAGCTTATCTTGACGGCTTTTAATATAGATGGCCATGAGGCTTGCCAGCATTAATGCCCTTATTGTTTTTTCTCTACTCGCGTTAACAAACTGAGCAGTTACCAATACAGGCATTGTTACGGCTATCCCTTGGTTACCTGAACCCGAGTTACTCATCGCGGCTAACATAGCGCCATCCATTCTTGCGTCTGCTGCAGCGGAGGTGCGAGTGAGTACTTCGGTTAATAATCCACCAGACAATAAGCCTCTATCGACATTACGCTGAAAGGTTGCGCCTATCTGTAGCCCATAATCGTTAGTGAGACCTTCAACAGAAAGCTTATCATTGAGTTGTCCTGCGGCTTCGATGAACTCTATATCTTTTAGTGGCGCGTTAAGAGCAAATTCGACGATGTCTTCAGCATTGGCATCTTGGAAGGGGTTATTACTCGCGCTTTGTTTTGAGGGGTTTTGGTCAATATCTAAAGCAGGAACATAGATAGCAATACCGTTTTCTTCGATAGAAACCACGTTAGTGTGTCCGTCTGCAATGGTAACGGTGACGGATTTTTCGCCATCGAATACAGTGACTTTTGAATAAAGAATATTCGTTACATCGGCAACACCCACGTGTACACAATTCCTTTCTATGAGAAGCTTGGCTTTGTCGACATCATCTGAAGTGATATTTTTAAGGACTTCAAGTCCCGCATTTGGGTCGCCTGCAATAGCGCCAACAGCGGCAGCAATAGGTAAGCCAACCATACCTGTTCCCGGTACACCAACACCCATGCCATTTTTCATGAGGTTAGGAGAAACAAACGCTGAGATTTGTTGAGGTTGACCTGATAGTTTCTCCATTGCGATAGAGGCAGCAAGCGCAATGGCAACAGGTTCAGTACAACCTAAAGCAGGGACCACTTCTTTTTGAATGGTTTCTATAAATTGATTCCAAAGGTGCTTTTTCATTTTCTGCTCTCACTCATTCTGCTTTTGCTTTTATAGAGTAAGAATAGGCTTTTTCTTGGGGAATTATTTTGCTTTGTTGCTTTTAATTGCAGGCGTTAAGAGAATATTTTTCCCCGTATATCGGTTTTTGTAGAATGATAGGCGGAGGTTTTGGCTGTCTTTAGGGGAAAGCATTCGCTTCTCTATAAGCGAATGCTAGTACTCAATAAATAACGAGTCATTTAGCTAAGGTTATTTTGTAAATCTCATCACGCCTTCTTGTACAGCGGATGCGACTAAGTGACCTTGCTGGTTGTATATTTCGCCACGAACAAGCCCACGAGCGTTGCTAGCAGTTGGACTTTCAATAGAGTAAAGCAACCACTCATCCATCTTAAATGGTCGGTGAAACCACATTGAATGATCAATGGTCGCCACTTGAAAGTTAGGCGTCATTAATGTGGTTTTATGCGGGTGCATGGCGGTTACAAGAAATCCCCAGTCTGAAGCGTAGGCTAGAAGGTACTGATGAATAAGTTGGTCATCGGGCACGCTGCCGTTGGTTTTTATCCATAAATACTGTTTAGGCTCGGCTTTAACCGGTTTTAGTGGATTGATCACTGTCACTGGACGCACTTCTATGGGTTTTTCACCACAGAATATCTGTTTGATTTTTTCGGGTAGAAAATCAGCAATCTGATTCGCTAACTCAGACTCTGAAGCAAAATTTTCTGGGCCGGGAATATCGGGCATGTTGTTTTGATGCTCAAACCCTTCAGCTTCACCATGATAAGAAGCAGTTAAATAGAAAATAGGGCGGCCATTTTGAATGGCTTTTACACGCCTTGTGCTTAAGCTTTTGCCATCCCGTAAGTTTTCAACATCATAGATTATGGGCTTTTCAGGATTACCTGGTAATAGAAAATAGCTATGAAATGAGTGCACTTTACGATCATTGGGTACAGTATATCTAGCAGCGGACAGAGCTTGACCAATTACCTGCCCTCCATAGACTTGTGGTAGTCCTAGGTTTTCACTTTGACCTCTAAAGAGTTCTTGTTCTAATTGTTCTAACTTTAAAAGCTCTAATAGCTCGTTAAGAGGTTTGCTCATATCATCTCCGTCAATGTTTTGTTAATACTTTGCGATTAACAGGAATTTATTTTAAGTTATTCTTATACTTACTAGCAACTAAGTAACTATAGAGAGGCTTTATGAAAAAGGCACTGATTTTTGCACTATCGTCAGTAATAGGTTTTGGGCTTGTAGGTTGTGGGACAACCGAAAAAGTACCAGATCAAAAAGAAGTGATGATGGATTCTATTAAAGGGAACATTAGCTATCGAGAGAGAGTCGCACTCCCTCCCAATGCGGTTGTAACAGTCACATTAGAAGACGTTTCTTTAATGGACGTAGCCGCTAAAAAAATGGCAGAGCAAACATTTACGACCGATGGTACACAGGTACCGTTTGATTTTGAATTAAGCTATGACGCGAACCAGATCGAAGCAAAACACAGATACAGTGTTAGGGCGACGATACGCGTAAATGGTAGTTTACGATTCACTACGGATACGGCGAATCAAGTGATTACTGATGCGGCTAAAACCAAACAGGTGAACCTCAATTTAATTGCGGTACGTTGAGTGCGATAAATATAAACGGTAGATGTGGTAGCTTAGAGCTGCCACTTGTATTTTTTAAGGCTTATTCTTCCCGTTTCGTTCACCTCAACACCCTCTTTTTCGAGATGTTTTTTTTGCCTCGCAAAACTGTCACCTTTTAGTGATATCTTTCCTGCACTGTTGATTACCCTATACCACGGAAGCTTTGAACCTTCGGGTAAGTTTGATAGCGCCTTTCCAACATGCCGTGCGTAACCAGGGTAACCAGCCATTTTTGCAATTTCACCATAGGTTGAAACCTTCCCCAATGGGATTTGGTGAATAACAACAAAGATTTGTGCTAAAAATTGATCCATACTGATACAGTTTTATCTTATACGGTGAAAAGGTGCCCTATGTTTGAAGTTATTCTATTTGATTTAGGAAGAGTTGTCGTTGAATTAGGTGACTCACCAATACCTAAATGCTGGGTTAACACTGAAAATTCTATGTCGATAGAGGCATGCTTTAGTTCTGAAACCGGTCAAAACTTTGAGAAAGGAGATATTTCTGCTTTGGAATTTGCGACACAGTTTAAAGATCAACTAGGCTTAAAACAGAGCACAGCAGAGATTATTGATGCTTTTACAGCGTGGCCTACAGGTGTTTTTCCTAATTTGCCTGAAGTGCTTAATACGTTGCGGAGTCAATATCATTTGGCCGTGTTGAGTAATACCAACGAGTTGCACTTTCCTAGGTTAATTGAAGAATTTGGCATTGCAGAATATTTTGATACGATTTTTGTCTCCCATCATATGCATAAAGCAAAACCAGAGCTGGCAGCTTTTGAGCATGTGCTTGAGGTTCTAAAAGTCATGCCAGAAAAGGTACTTTTTTTAGATGATAACCAACAGAACATCGAAGCAGCATTGTCTTTGGGAATAAACAGCGTACAAGTTTGTGGTGAAGAGCAGGTGATTCAAACGCTTAAAGACAAAGGTGTATTGTAACTTAGTAACGCAAGTGTGTAAGAGTGCAATAAATGACCACTTAATCAACAAAGGCGAGAATTCAGATACAGATAACTTGCAATGCATTTATAGATAGCCGATAATCCTCCGCACTCGCTAGTCACTGTACTATCGAAACAAAATCTATGGAGGCTCTGGTCCTCCCGCAACAATACCTTGTTTAATTGGTCAGGTCCGGAAGGAAGCAGCCAGGGCGAGCGACTTGTGTGCCGGGATGTGGCTGGGGCTTCCACCCTTTAAAAACGCCGCTTTTATTAGCGGCGTTTTGCTATCTAATCCAACGTTCTTTCCAGGTATTTGGTACTTTCGCTATCAAATTCCCGCTCGATTTCGTTCTTTTTTCCCAAATGGGCGTGAAATAAAGAAATCGCTATCCACTCGTTCACTCAATACTACTAGATTAGAAGCGCCTAAATTTCTGGAAGTACATTGGAAGAGATTATCCGCTGTGGAGGTTCAAGACAACCACAACCTTTTCTATATCCCCCAAAGTAGTTCGATCCGCTTACGGTATGTCCATGCCATGATTTATTGAAGGAAATTTAGATAAATATCGCCTATTTTTGGGTAAATAAATCCACTAACTGGCCGATATAGTGAACAGAAGGTTTACTATGTCTCAAATTTTAAGCGCTAACCTTGTTAGTTAGTTGAATTGGGTAAAAGTTAATTATATTAAAAGCTAGTTGTGTGAGTGGTGTCTATGAACGAATTTAAAGTGAAAATCTCAGGAACGATTGGTGCAATCATTGCGATTATAGTTGTCATGCTGATAACTATAAACTTTTTCTCTTTTAGAGGGGAAAGCGTTGCGCTAAACAAACAAGTATTAATAGAGAAGAACGCATCTATTGAAGCCAATTTATCGCAAAAAGTAAATGGGTATAAAAGTGTACTTTCAGGTGTTAAAGCCAGCAAAGGCGATATAACTGCCAACGGACTTTCTGACAAAGCAATTACTCAACTAGAGATGCTTTATAGGACACAATCTCAGTTTATAGAAGGTTCTTACATCATTGATGTTGACGGCGGTATTTATAATGTAAAAGGAGAAAAGCTCGACTTTAATGTTAGAGATTTAGGCCGCTCCTATTATAAGGCTATTTTTAGCGAAGGTAAGACATTCTTCTTTTCTGCACCTTTTGTCTCTGCCGTTACAAATAAAGAAATTGTTGTAATGGCATACAAAATAAATAGCGACGTCGCGGTTATTACCTCGGTGTATCTGGATTCATTACTAGAGTCGGTAGCAGACCGTAAAGATATCTTTTTGTATTCTGAGGATGGAACAATTTTAGTTGCGCCATATGCAGAACTGCGGGGCAAAAATATTTACCAAGAGCGTCCGCTATATAAAGACTTCAGTGTTAGTAACCCAGAATTGCACTACAGCGCCGAAGTGAGTGGTGATGATGTAGCGTTCACGGCATTTTGGACGAACCTAAATATTACTGGTTGGAAATTTGTTAGTTTCATCAAAGACTCTGAAATCGAGAAGGGAGCTGATGGTCAGCTTGTTACCTCTGCAATTGTAGGTGTGGGTAGTTTGTTGATTTCAATGATAATATTATTAATTACTGTCGATAGGCTGGTATTAAAACCTGTTGGTGGTGCGCCAAATGAGATTGCTGGCTTGATGGAGAAAATGGCTGGAGGTGACTTTACTCAGCGCATTAACCAGACAGGAAAAGAAACGGGGATTTACCTATCACTGATTAAACTGTCTACTCAACTTTCAGGGCTGATAAAAAATACTCATGGTATCTCGGAGAATGTATCGTCGGCTTCAGAAGAGCTTAATGTAATAATGAACGATACGAAGTCAAACGCGCAGGAAGAGCTTTCTCAGATGGAGCAGGTTTCGACTGCCATCAATGAGCTTTCATCGACATCTCAAGAGGTTAGCCAACAAGCGGTAGCGGCAGAAGAAGAAGCTAAAAAAGCAAGAGATAATGTTGAAACTGGCAAGCAAACTTTAGAGAAAAACATCACCTTGACGGGTTCAATTGACTCTTCAGTCAATGAGACCGCTGGTATTGTCGATGAGTTGAGACAGTTTGCTATTGAAATTGGTTCGGTGACAGAGGTTATTAACTCTATTTCAGAACAAACTAACTTACTCGCTTTAAATGCAGCCATTGAAGCAGCACGCGCAGGTGAGCACGGGCGTGGATTTGCCGTGGTTGCGGATGAAGTTAGAAGCCTTGCATCTAAAACACAGGAATCAACAGTCAGTATTCAAGATATAATAGAAAAGCTGCAAAAACAGTCAGAGCGTGCGCAAAATAACATGGTGCAAAACGTTGATTTAATTGAGCAATCAGTTCAACTTGCTGACAACGTAAAAGCGTCATTTGAAGATATATCCACATCAGTAGAAACCATCTCCGAGATAAACACATTGGTGGCCACAGCCGCTCAGGAGCAGTTCAATGTGACGGAAGATATTTCGAGAAACACTACCTTGGCATTTGATCTGGTACAACAAAATGTTTCAGGGATTGATGAAACTCTCCAAGCATCGGCTGAGTTAGCTAAACTGGCAGAGACACAGAAGAGCGAACTGGACTTCTTTAAGGTATAAATAGGGGAAATTGATTTAGATGTAGCGATCGGAGAGAACTTTCAATCCTTTTGTTTAAGATTTGAGGGGCAGGTAAGTCGTGCGTTAATAAGTATTATGAAATCCTAATAATATTTATAATCCTGTACAAAAACCGCCCTCTAGAACAACATCGGTGAAATCATATTGAGATGCGAGAGGGTATGAAAAATTCGTTGGTTGATTGATGTTTTCTATCTTCTGGATTGTGTTATCAGAGAACGAAAAACCTGCAATCTGGCGACGGTCTTGTGTTGGTACATAGAATACGATGGTATTTTTCGTCTTAGTTACCATAGATAAACAGAGGTTTCTCTCGCCAATAGAGTGATTGCTATAGCCTGATAATTCAGAAAGCACTTCCAGCTTGCCAGCTTTAATGTTCGCCACTTTTAGTACCCCGCCTATATGAGGGGTCTGGATCCAGGCTAATTCTACCGTTCCATCACTATCTAAATCATAGCTTGCCACAATGTTAAGCCAACGGTTTGCTAGTCCAATCTCCTCAACCCATGCGAATTCAGCCAGCACATTATCTATTATTTTATAAATCATAATGCCTGCGCCTTTTGTCACGTGAGTTCTAACAGTAATAATTTCTAGTTCTCCATCGTTGTCGACATCAAATAAACGAGGCTTGATGTCCTCAAACACATACTTATCACTCACAGTATGTGTATAGGCGATTCTATCCCGAACAACCACTAGTTGTTCGGCCTCTATAGAATCGCCTAATATACCGTGTCTATATCTCGTAGTTGGCTGAGCGTATTGAGCATAAACGGTAGCATTGTTATTAATGGTAATCAGCTTCTCTGGAAGTTGAACGAAGTTGTCAGTTAAAAATTTTATTATTTCGCTTTCAACGACTAAAGGATGATCTGGCGAAGTAATAGACTTCTGAAGGGCAGTCGCTTGGGCGGTGTTAGAAACAAAAAACATGCACAGTAGCATTAGTCCGTAAAGGAGCCAATATCTGCAATGGTCACTCATATTGATATTTCGAAAGTAAGAGAATTGTTTTAGAAGTCGCATCCGTGCTTTCCTTCTGAAAAATCAACTAGGATTATAAACAGATAAACAGATAAACAGATAAACAGATAAACAACTATCTGGCACCCTACTTATTTAACCGCAATACAAAAACTTACATCTGCTATGTGTGTTTCCATATCGTAGCTATGATAAAGCTCAAAACAGACACAAGTTCGATCATCATCCCACTCGAACTGCTCTCCAGCTTCTTTGAGTAATTGTTGCCACATTAATGGATACTCAGATTTATCATTAATTACTTTCCGAATAAATGCATACCGTCCTCCATCAAAATACGCTTTACTGACTGCATCGGTAAATTCAGTGTCATCTGGAACTAACAAACATATATCGGTTCTGCAATCTTGCGGGGGTGTTACTTGAGGGTCATCTCTGTAGACAAAAATCCATTGGCTATCCGCTACTCCCTTTTCCTCGGACCATTGATACAACTGCTCACAAGGTATTTCATAATTTTCACCATAGGGGCCAGTTACTCGCTTGTAAGCGATTGCAGATGGTTCAAAATGTTGAGTTTCCATATTATCACTTCCTATATTTATCGGTGGTCGAGGTTAAAAGTATAGGTTAGTTTTTAGGCTTTATCGTTTACACATATTTTTAATGCAGTTGTACATTTAAGGTACGCTAGCTCGTTTGTTGTTTTATCATCTTTCGATACTGTGAAGGTGTAACGTGACAGTATTGCTTAAACAAGCTGTTAAAGCTTGATTTGGATTTGAACCCAGCCTGAAAAGCGATATCAATAATGGTAGATTTATTGTCCTGATGTTCAAGTTGAACTTTTACTTCTTCAATGCGAAATTCGTTCACATATTGGTAGAAGTTTTTAGAAAGACCAGTATTAAGAACCAAAGATAGAGATCGCCTCGGAATGTTTAATGCGTTAGACAACATATAAACTGAAAAATCAGGATCAGTATAAGGCTTCTCACTCTGCATATAAAATTGCATCTCTTCTATTATCTGCTTGATGAACTCATTACTGAGATTATTGTTGCTCGTTGGCTTATTGTTTTCATTAGTACTATTTGAAGCAATACTGATGTCTTCAGTAACGTTCTCCTTTTTGTCTGAATCAAGGCATTTTGTTTGAAATACTGGCTTCTGTTTTATGCCAAAAAAACAGAGTAGAACGATAAAAGTGAGAAAAGAGAGCATGTGTAGCGTTATTGGCTCAATGACTATGTCTGACTTTAGAAAGCTTTCAAATGCCACATTAAGTATGACAAGCATGGCTACTGTACTCGGTAGCGCGTATATCCATTTTAAAGTTATCTGATTATCTTTTTGAGAGAATATTCCAGTGATATTTTTCTGGTGCTTGTTCAATATGTAGATAGTCACTATCGAATACCCAAAAAAGAAAAGCACATTAATGAGTCCAAAGTGAACCAATAGTGGGTCTAAAAGTGACGGGATTCCTTGCCCTGCCACTGGGCCAACACTTGAATTCAATTTATCTGGTTGAGGAATCATCTGATCAGGGTGAGACATGGTTAAGAATAGGACATAGAACAATCCAAATGGAATGAAATGCAAAAGATCGGAGCGTTTAATCGTCGATTTTTCCCTGCTTATTAACAATCGAACATATAGATATAGAATGGGTCCATTCAGTAAATTTAGAGTTGGGTTGGTATAGTGGAACAGTGTTGGAGTCGCTAAATTTAGGTGGTTTAATGCTGAATGTAGAAGCGGTACATTCAGCAAGAAAAGCCAGAGACACAATAGCCAATCCGTTCGATGTTTATAGGGTTTTGTTAGGATGTTCGTCAAAATAAAAGTGGTAAGAGATATCCCTACTATACTTACTTCCCATGTAAAACCTTGTGCTAATGACAAAATACCGAGCTCCATTTCAATTTTCACGCTCCAAACCTTAAGTAAAAAGTCTAAATAGCGCCAATTGGACGATTTATATTATATTTATTCATAGATTATACGGCTATACCTATCCAAACAACCTAAGAGGTTCACGAAAATGAGCGCCAATAAACTTGAAGCTTGTGAAATCGGATTAAGTCCAAAATTTAATGCCAATCGAAAACTTGTACAACTTGCTTTACCTGTTGTTTTGGTGGCTCTATCTGGATGTAGCGATAGTATGTCGCAGAATAGCCCAGAAAGTTCTGAAAACACCGCAAGCTCTGAGACGCCAAAGGTGAGTTTTATCGTCGTTGATACTAAACAGGACTCATGCTTTGGTAACGATGGTATTGAAATTACATGCCCATCTTCAGGAGAAGAATTATACGGTCAAGATGCACAATATAATGGTGTCCAACCTTCGTTTACCGACAATGGTAATAAAACGGTGACTGATAATAATACTGGTATGGTTTGGCAAAAAACGCCTGATTACAAACATTACTCGTATGATGATGCTATTAGCTATTGTGAAGACTTAACGGTAGCAAATTATAATAACTGGCGACTTCCTACGATTAAAGAGCTTTATTCATTAGCTGATTTCAGAGGTGAGATTGTTAATCCGCGTGATGAAAGTGCAAATACGCCTTATATCGATACTGCTTACTTTGATTTTCAGTATGACCAAAGAATGGCTTATATTGGTCAATACTGGTCAATTACAAAATACACCTTAGGGCCTGTACATAACACCGAAAATGTAGAAGCTGCTTTTGGATTTAACTTTGCGGATGGCCATATCAAAGGATATGAAACAGGTTATTCATTTGGGACAAAAGATGAAAGCATACATGCACCGGGTAACTTTGTAAGGTGTGTACGTGGCGAAGAAAATGTATATGGTGTCAATGATTTCGTTGCAAATGGCGACGGTACAGTAACAGACAAAAGTACTAACCTTATGTGGCAAAGCGCAGACGATGGTGTGAGAAGGAATTGGCAAGACAGTTTAGCATATGCTGAAAATGCTGAAATAGCGGGTTATTCTGATTGGCGTATGCCAAACATTAAAGAGCTACAGAGCATCGTGAAATACGGTGGGGATGTCGGCTCATGGCCTGCGATCGAGACTCAATTCTTTACACTGTCTGGAGACAATACGATTGACAACCCTAGCTGGGTTTGGAGTAGCACGACCCAAGGTGACTTCAAGTATACTGCAACATATATTTCTTTTAGTAAGGCGTTCAGTAAGAAGACATCTTCTGCAACGGAGTACTTTGACTGGCATGGCGCAGGAGCCCAAAGAAGTGATCCTAAATCTGGGTCTCCATCCGACTATGACATGGCTTCAGAGAACGCTACCGATTTGGTCATGACGAAGAACTACACTTTATTAGTCCGCTCAGTTAAATAACGGGAAGCTTGGTATAAACTCTGCCTAATTCAAAATAGGCGGAGTTTATCTAAAAGGCCGAAGTTAACCCAAATGTTTGATCCAAAGCAAATTTCATAGACACCATTAGTGCGAACTGCGCCATTTGGACGATTTTAATTCCATTTAGTCTGACTATATCTAGGCTTAACTGACTTAGCCACAGATATGGTAGGGGACGTCATCCCAATTTATGGATTTGAGTTGTACGCAATGGGATGGTCAAACGCGTACTGCATCAATATACCAAGTGGTTATGTTAGTGATTAAGCAGACATGTAAAAAATAGCCTCAAAAAGGAATGGCACATGACAAAGCAAACTAAACTAACCACGTCCAATGGTTGCCCTGTAGCTGACAATCAAAATGTTCAAACCGCTGGTCCTCGTGGGCCAATGCTTTTACAGGACGCATGGTTTCTTGAAAAACTCGCCCACTTCGATAGAGAAGTTATCCCAGAAAGACGTATGCATGCCAAAGGTTCTGGTGCTTATGGTACTTTCACCGTTACGCACGATATATCTAAGTATACAAAAGCCAACATATTCTCTGAAATAGGCAAGAAAACCGACCTTTTTGTCCGATTTTCTACCGTTGCCGGTGAGCGTGGTGCTGCAGATGCTGAACGTGATATTCGTGGGTTTGCTATCAAATTTTACACCGAGGAAGGTAACTGGGATCTTGTCGGCAATAATACGCCCGTCTTCTTCCTTCGCGATCCTTTGAAATTTCCAGATCTTAATCACGCGGTTAAACGAGACCCTCGCACGAACATGCGTTGCGCAAATGCGAATTGGGATTTCTGGACATTGCTGCCTGAAGCGCTACACCAAATAACGATTTTGATGAGTGAACGTGGTATTCCCCGTACTTATCGCCATATGCATGGGTTTGGTAGCCACACGTTTAGCTTTATCAACGCTGATAACGAGCGATTTTGGGTTAAGTTCCATTTAGAAACGCAGCAAGGGATAGAGAACCTTACCGATCAAGAAGCAGAAGAACTGGTTGGTAAGAATCGTGAAAGCCACCAGCAAGATCTGTACGAAACCATTGAAAATGGTGATTTTCCTCGCTGGGATTTAAAAGTTCAAATCATGCCTGAAAAAGACGCGGCGGATTATCGGTTCCATCCGTTTGATCTAAGTAAAGTTTGGCCACACGAAGATTACCCACTGATTGATGTTGGTGTTATGGAGCTGAATCGCAATCCAGATAACTATTTTGCTGAGGTAGAGCAAGCGGCATTTAACCCGGCTAGTATAGTACCTGGAATTGGATTCTCTCCCGATAAGATGTTGCAAGGGCGCTTATTCTCATATGGGGATACACAACGTTATCGTTTGGGTGTGAATCATTCACACATCCCAGTAAACCAGGCTCGCTGTCCTGTTAATTCTTACCATCGAGATGGCGCTATGCGCGTAGACGGTAACTATGGAAGCACCAAAGCATATGAGCCAAATAGTCTAGGTCTATGGCAAGAACAACCAGAAACTAAAGAGCCTGCGTTGCAATTAAATGGCGATGCTTATAGCTGGGATTTCCGTGAAAATGACAGTGATTACTTTACTCAACCGAGAGATCTGTTCAATTTGATGACACCAGAGCAACAGAACGTTCTGTTTGAAAACACGGCACGAAGTGTTGGTGGGGCATCTATTGAAATCCAACATCGCCATATTTCTAACTGCTACAAGGCCGACCCTGCCTACGGTGAGGGGGTTGCGGCAGCTTTAGGCATCGATATGAAGGATATTCAGTAGCTAAAATTTTTAATGGAGATCTATTGAGCTAAATGTAAAAAGGGCGAATGAATCTAATCATTCGCCCTTTTTTAACGTGAATACTAAGTGTATTAGTGTTGGTTATCGCTATTGATAGGTAGCAAAAATTCAGATTCTTGCAGAAACGATTCTATTATCTATTCCACTTTTTCTTGCCGCTGCCTTCAGGTTTTGCTGTCGGCTTAATTGCGGCTAATAATTCTTCTGAAACAGTATCATCAAATTCAAAACCAGCGACTTGCTCACGCTCAAGACGGATCTTGTTCTTCTTTTCAATGATTTTGAAATGATGAAAATCATCGTAATCGATCAGTGATAATGCCAAACCAACTTCACCGGCGCGGCCACTTCGACCAATGCGGTGCATGTAGTCTAAAGGGCTTCTTGGTAAGTCAAAGTTGATCACAACGGGTAGCTTTTCAATGTCTAGACCACGCGCTGCAATATCAGTGGCAATTAACACGTCTATTTCGCCCGCTTTAAATGCCTCAAGTACACGGCTACGAGCGCCTTGACCTTTGTCGCCATGAAACACTTCTGCTGTAATACCACGCTTAGAGAGTTTATCAGCCAAATGATTACAGCTGTTTTTAGCATTGACGAAAATAAGCGCTTGTCTCCATTGATGTTGATGGATCAAATGGGCAAGAACGGCCGTTTTTTCCCCTTTATTTACAGTAAAAACACGCTGAACCAGTGTACTGGCGTCCGCACTTTGCAGCTGTAACTCTAAAGGGTCGGTCAGTAAATCTTGGGTTAATGCTTCAACTTGTTCAGGAAAGGTAGCGGAAAATAATAATGTTTGCTTTTTGTTTGGTAGTAAAGCCAATAACTCAGATAGCTCTTCAGTGAATCCGAGGCTTAACATGCGATCTGCTTCATCCAACACTACCGTTTTTACTCTATCGAGCTTTATCGCGTTGCTTGAAATCAAATCAAGTAATCGACCTGGCGTTGCCACCAATATATCTGTGCCGCCACGCAATGCCAGCATTTGAGTGTTTGCTGAGACACCACCAAAAACAGCCACTGTTTTTATCGCACCGTTAAAATGTACAGCGTAAGATTTGATATTATCAGCGACCTGTTTGGCAAGTTCGCGAGTTGGTACCAAAATCAACCCAGTAGCATAGTTACCTTTACCGCCTTTACTGCTCATCGGTTTTTCAGCATGTATGTGTTGCAACATTGGCAGAGCAAACGAAGCCGTTTTACCTGAACCCGTATTTGCGCCTGCAATTAAATCACGCCCCGCTAATACACTTGGAATGACTTGGGCTTGAATGGGCGTTGGCTGCTGATAGCCCAGTTCCGTTATTCGAGCTAACAGGGGTGGGATAAGGCCAAGTTCAGTAAATTTGGCTGGTGTTGTAACAGTGGTCATTAATATAAAGGCTCAAAGCTAAAGTAATAGCCTGCTATTTTAGCCTATTTATGCACGGTTAAGTAGTGTAATGATGAAGCGAGGTTTAGAGAAAAGGTTCTACATTCTTGGCTTAATCCGCGGTCAAATACCGTTTTAGCTCAACGCCAGTTAGTGCGCTGAAGCCTCGAATGGCCGTTTCGACTAACTCATCGGCCAAGAATTCATCCGGAATTATACCACCCTCTATCCACAAACCATCTAGTACTGCGTTACAAGCGATACTCAGCTGACGCAGTTCTTTCTCTGTTGTCTCTCTAGACTCTTCGACAAACACATCTGATATTAATTGTTGTATGTGGTTGCGTAGTAAATGGTAGGTTTTTTTGTGGCTTTCCCGCATAGGTTGGTTGTGGAATAAAAGCTGGAAAAACCCCGCCCATATTGCGATAACTTGCGCGTCAATAATAGGGGGCTTAACCGAAGCTTGAACAAACATGGCTAAGCGTTTTTTCGCCGAGGAGTAATGACCATCCGATCCCCGTGCGGCCACGTCAATTAGGTTGGTCATATGTTTTTCATAGGCTGCGATGATAAGTTCATCTTTGCTACTAAAATGGTAGCGAATCAATCCTTGCGTCACATTCGCTTCTTCTGCGATTGAACGCACTGTCGCCGCCTTTACGCCATCGGAGGCTATTACCCTAAGGGTCGCATCTACTAGCTCGCTTTTACGGTTAATAGACATCTCTTTTCTTGGTATTCGGCGATTATCAGTCATTGGATTAACTCATTTAATATGTCGCGGTCTAGTATAAACAATGCTCATACTAGGTGCGCTTAATTATTTATATTTTCTATATCTTTAGCAAGTAAAGAATAAAAACCATTATGAATAACTAGGGTAACGACGATCTAAATACCAAAAACCTACAGTGATGACTCCGGCAATCAGTAGATACAGCAAAGCTAACAAAATAAGCGGCTCGTAGATAATGAATGTCTCTTGTCTTATCCGAGAAAAAACAGCATAGATATCGACAAACGAAATGGTCGCTACTAACGGCGTCGCTTTAAGTTGTAAAATGACCTCTCCGTTTAACGTTGGTAGAACTCTTTGAATCGCGCGTGGTAGCCAGATTCGTCGAAATACCATCCATGGGTGCATTCCCATGGCATAAGCTGCTTCCAGTTCCCCCTTTGGTACTTCTTTAAGTGCGCCCCTCATCACTTCGCCTTCATAGCCAGCAAAAGAAATCGTTAACACGATAAAAGCGTATGGCCATACCTCGGTTAAATATGGCCATATCCAGCTTTGTCTTACTCCTGGGATATAAGGAAATATAGATCCTAAGCCATAATACAAAAGCCATAGTTGAAGCAGTAAAGGTGTTCCACGAATAACGGTACAAAATCCTCGGGCAAACCAGGCGAGGGGCTTAGGACCGGATACTTGAGCTAGACCAAGTAGTACGGCAAAGATAAAACCAAAAATAATCGTGCTAACCAATAGGAAAATGGTTTTCCACAACCCACTTAATATATCTGCGCTATAGTGATTCAACCATTGCCAGTTCATGCCAAAGGTTGCTGCTAGAACGAGCATCAAACCCATTAAAATAAGAATGATTCGGTGAGGAATTAATATGTTACGCATGTTTTACTCCTCTATTAAGTCGCTTTTCCAAATAACCAAATACAATATTAGAGACAAGCGTAACGATGAGATATAACAACCCTGCAGCAAACAGAAATAAAAAATAGCTTTTAGTTGCTCCTGCAGCTTGACGAGCAGCCAGTGTTAATTCGGTAAATCCGACTACGGCTAACAACGCTGTGTCTTTGGTTGCTATCAACCATAAATTGGATAAGCCCGGCAGTGCATTAGGCAGCATTTCTGGAATGGTGATTCTATAAAAGGTAACAAAAGGGTGCATACCAAAGCTTTCCGCCGCTTCTATATGCCCTTTCGGAATCGCGTTCATAGCACCTCTAATTACTTCGGTTGCATATGCGCCTTGTACGATGGTTATGACTAGAACACCTGCTGCAAACTTGTCAATTTCTATCCTTTCTGCCCCAAAAAAGGAGAGTAATTGGTTGATGAGTTCTGGTAGCGCAAAATAGACTAAAAGAATGAGTACAAGTTCTGGAACAGAACGTATCAAGGTAGTGTAAATAGTCACCAAATCCGCCACAAATAAACTACCACGTCGTTTGGCGTTGGCGGCAAACATGCCAATAATTAACCCTAATACGTAGCCAAGGCTTGCAACCTGTAACGAGACAAATAGCCCATCTAATAAATACCCCCCATCCGGGAGGGGGATTGCGAGTAGTTCGTACCAACTCATACTCTTATAATTTACCATCTACATCTCCAAACAAAATAGACTTGCAGCCTATTCACCATAGATATTAAATTCGAAGTATTTTTTGGTGATACTATCGTATGTGCCATTTGTTCTAATCGCGTCAATAGCGGTATTTAGCGTCGATTTTAGGTCATCATTACCTTTTCTAAGTCCAAAACCGATACCCTTACCGAGTAAGGCTTCATCATGTGCAACAAGACCTGCCGAAGAACAGCACAATGCTCCTTCACTTGATTTCAAGAAATCTTCCAGTACCAAAGCATCGGCTAACGTGGCATCGATCCTGCCGGAGAATAGATCTTGATTGGCTTCATCTTGTGTTTGATATTCTTTAATGGAAGATGCTTTGAAGTGCTTTAACGCATAAGATTGATGTACCGATCCTGATTGCACACCAATTTTATGCCCAGCTAAACTCTTTGGCGTTGATATAATGCTACTTCCTGCGGCAACTGCTAAACTTGCGCCTGTTTGATAATACTTGTCTGAGAAATCAATAATCTTACTTCTCTCTTCAGTTATTGATAGTGAAGCGGCAACAACGTCAATCTTTTCAGCAACTAGAGAAGGGATAATACCGTCCCAAGATGTGGCGACAATCTCACAATCTCACAATCTAGCTTTGCTTGCTCACAAATTGCGTTTGCAATATCGATTTCCCAACCGGTGTAATTCCCTTCTGCATTTGGCACAGAGAACGGTGGGTAGGCCTCTGTTGCAATACCGACTTTAATTGATGACGCGTTAGCTTGAGAGACGAGTAACCCAAGAGATACGCACGATAAGATCATTACTTTTTTTAAACTCATACTATTTCTTTCCTTGAAATGTTGTGGTTTTAGGGTGGTGTGTTAATAAATATTCTTAATAAATTGTTGTAAACGGGGTGATTGAGGAGATTTGAAGATTTGGTCCGGTGTACCTTGCTCTTCAATTTTCCCTTGGTCGAGAAATATAATTCGGTCGGCAACTTCGGCGGCAAACTGCATTTCATGGGTGACGATGATCATTGTTCGACCTTCGTCGGCAAGCCCTGTCATTACTGACAATACTTCTCCCACCAATTCTGGATCTAATGCGGATGTCGGCTCGTCAAACAGTAAGACTTCGGGGTCAACAGCCAGTGCTCGAGCAATCGCGGCGCGTTGTTGTTGCCCGCCTGAAAGAAATGAAGGGTAACTGTTTCGTTTTTCTAATAGGCCAACTCTATCTAGTAAATCATGCGCTTTATCTCTTGCTTGAATCTTAGATTGTCCAAGCACATGAACAGGCGCTTCCATAATATTTTGTTCCAGCGTCATATGAGGCCAGAGGTTAAAGTTTTGGAAAACCATGGCTAACTTCGTTCTTATCCAACGAAGTTGTTTTTTATCCAACACGTCTAGAGATTCTCCTTTGGACGGTTTGAATAGCACGTCTTCTCCAAGTAATCTCATTGACCCTACTGACTGGGGTGTTTCCAGTAGATTTAGACAACGTAAAGTGGTGGATTTTCCAGAGCCACTCCCTCCAATAAGGGCAATGACCTCTCCTTTATTTGCATGTAAATCAATGCCTTTTAGTACTTCGATTTGATTAAACGATTTATGTAGATCCTTTACTTCAATAACAGGACCTTTTCGCCTGTATCCACTAATTGACATCCATATCACCTGTAATATTGCATAAAACTATACGCTTGTATAACTTTATGCATCCGTATAGACTAAATGTCAATCTGTTTTTATTAATCGTCATGTTAAGGAAAGATAAATGGCTAATTATGGTTGTCAGCTAATGGCTGAAGAAATGACACGTGTTCTGATGCGTCGTCCTGGAATAAGTTTGTTAGAGGCGGATCCTACGCTTTGGCATTACAACCACTTTTTTGATGCTGAAAAAGCGATCAGGGAATACGATGAGTTTGCGACGCTAATTACACAAACGGGTGCTGAGATTGTATGGATTGAAGATGAAGGTGATGGCTTGTCTGATGCCATGTTTACCCGTGATGCATCCCTGATTACAAAAGCGGGCGCTGTTCCACTGAAAATGGGTAAAGCTCTACGCTCGGCTGAACCTCAAGTTCATAAAGCCGCTTACGAGCAAGCAGGTATCCCGATTTTAGGTGAGCTGACTGGAGAGGCGATGATTGAAGGTGGTGACACCATTTGGTTAAACGAAAATACACTGATTGTTGGCTTAGGTTTCCGCTCAAATCAAGAAGGTGTTAGACAGCTTAATGCACTCCTCAATCTACATGATATAACGGTAATCAGTTTTGATATGCCTTACTGGACTGGAGAAGAAGCGTGTCTGCATCTTATGTCAGTAATATCGCCACTGACTGAAAAAAGTACCTCGTTCATCCACCATTGATTCCTGCAACGTTATGGACACTTTTAAAAGAGTCTGGTATCGAGTTGATCGTTGCGCCAGCTGATGAATTTGAAGCCTCATTTGGCCTTAACTTAAATGTGCTTCCAACCTCACCAAATAACTGCATTATGATCGATGGCTTTCCGAAAACGAAAAAGGTTATGGAAGAGAGTGGAGTATCTGTCCAAGTGTTTAAAGGTGATGCTCTATGTATGGCGTGTGAAGGTGGTCCAACATGCTTAACAAATCCTATTCTTCGAGGGTAATATTCCGCATTGCAGGGTATTGTGCCTTTTTTTGAAGTGCTCAAACGAAAGGTATCACCCTAAACAGCAAATCATTTACTACACAGTGAATGGATAACGCTTTTAGGCTGATACTTTAGCTTAATAAACGCCTATGCTTAGAGGGTGGTAAATCGCTACCGTGGTCGTCACTGATGGTAGGAGGTCTAAACAATATTAAGATGGCTGTGCACAGAAAGTGCAGAGTAAAGCGCTAAATAGGATATTTTCAAAAATGAATGAACTCGTTGAGGAATCGGTAGCGTGTCCATATTGTGGTGAAACGATTGAGGTACTTATTGATTTCACCGATCTGAATCAGCAGTATATTGAGGATTGCCAAGTTTGCTGTAAACCAATTGTTTTTTTAGTCACGGAAGACGGAGATGGGGCTCAAATTGTCAATGTCTACAGTGAAGATGAGGCGTTTTAATTCTAGATGTTAATTGTCAATGTTACCTTGTTGCTTGCTTTCTCGAAGTCTATTCGCAACAAGATGTCGATTAAGATTTGTGGTAATTATAGGGGCAGCACTGCTTTAGTATAAAACGGCATAAATTTCTTCTGGAACTGACTACAAACTAGAACTGCTCAGAAACACATGAAACGTAACTAGCATAATTAGGGCCGCCTGAAAAAGTCGCACCGTCTGATAGCAGTAGCGTGTCATAATAGGAATCAGTGCCACTTTCTGTGTTTGTCCAATATAGCTTGTCAGTCGGCCAACCTAATGTTGCCATATCGCTTTTGTCTTGAAACAACCCTTCTAACGTGGGATTCCGAGAGGCATCGTTACTGCCCATTTCAGCAATGGTAGCCGTTCTCCAATCGTTTTTTCCGGCGAAGTTCATTTGGCCTAAATCTGTACACCAGCGGTCATATTGCCCATCATTACCGTGGCCACCAGTTATGCTCCTTTGGTCAAATAGCCCGAATGCTTCACCATATGCGCCATCTTGTACCGTTCCCGCGTAAGTTCGCCCGTTATTGCTGCTATCTATCCCCGTAGTTTGCTTATATTCGAGACTTTGTAATACTTCAAGGCTAGGTGAAGAGGTGAACAATAATGTTTTTCCTTTTATGGTTGCTGAAGCGATTTTTATGCAACGGCTAGCGGCGTTGGTATTCACATCATTAATGCCGCTCTCGGGTGTGATTGAGGCATCGCCTAGTGGCAAGTTCATATTATGGCCGCATACGGCTGATGAAGTGATAATTAGGCCGGCCTCATCGCTGGAAATACCATCTAAATTGACAACAACTCGAGCAGAACCTTCACTTTTGGCTAATATATGACCCGACTCAATATCAGCAATATCAGAAGAAACCATTGACCAATTTACCTCAGTCGTTATATCAACTTCTGTCCCGTCAGAATACTTCCCAATAGCTTGATAGTTGGTTTGGTTTGGGAGATCTATCATAGGAATATAGGTAAGGGAGTTCGGTGTAATAACAATCTCATAGAGTGAAGAATCAACGACAATACCTGTGGAGGGTAGGTCTGTTTCACTACCGATAGTAGTGTGAGAATCAGAGTTGCATCCAGTAAAAATCAACACAGCAACGATAGAGCTTAGGTGTGGCAAGAATTTTTGTTTACTCATATAAAATTGCTCTCAAAATTCAAATTTAAATTCATGTTTTGTTGCAGGGGCGCGATGAAAAGGAGAGTAATGTATATAAGAGATATGAGATGTAGGAAATAGCTGATAATAAACAGTTTTAAAGCGGAAGTGCTAATGTCGATATAGGGTCTAATGTTAGATTGGGCTAGAGGTGGTATGGATTTGATAGCTAGTTGTTAATCAGTTTAAAAATCCAGTTGTTAATCAGTTTAAAATTATAGCAATAGGCGCCGTTTCTCAGGCACCTATTGCTTATCGTTAGTTCATCAATTCAATCTTATTGAAGTCGACAATGTTTGCTTTTGGTGAACGCTTAATGTCACTCACCTTACGATAATGGGCCAATAGAATATAGCCAAAGCAGCCTAAAATCAGTCCAATCGCTAATGCGCCTACCCATTGAATTTGTAAGAAATCCAGCTTGAACAGCATGGTTAACCCACCGAGTAAAACAATATTACCCAGCACATATTTTAGCTTACCAAATCGTTGTACCGTCAGGTTTAAGTTGTCGGTGTACAGACGGACTAAGGAATCAAGCGAATTGATTACAAACGTCATACCAACAAAAACCATCGCAAGGTTGTAGAAGCCAGTGACTGGTATCCCGTTAGAACTGTAATAATAAAGAACCGTAAACCAGATAGCGATTGGAATCGATGGGAATACCATCATAGACACCAATACCTGGTATGTTCGTAGGCCGCTAACGAATCGGGAGGTAAATTGGCCGATCATGATGCTCCATGCGAACCACCAATATAGGTAAAACTCGTGGTAATCGTTAAGTGGTAACACAAAGCTATGGAGATTCGCGAAATAGTCACCTAACAAGGCAAAAGTGGTAAAAAACTCACCAACATTGGAGCTATCCGACAAGAAGGCGCTAGACCACATAAGAGCGATCAAAGCCATAAATAACCAGCTACTCCCGAGACTTAAAATTCTAACGTATCGGATGCTGGTGCTTGAGTAAACAGCAATAGCTATAACCGCAAAAACAACCAGATAGAAACTACCCACTACTGTTTCACCGTCACCGATCTCTGGTAGGTACCAAGGTAAGTTGACCAACAATAAGTAAGCGGTGAAGGCACAGGTACCAATAATAACGAGGTTGTTAATAAATTTAATTAACGGAATCTCAAAAAACTTAACTCTTGGCTCAATAACGCAAAAATAAAAGCAGGTTAAGAAATAGAATGCCCATATGAAGAAAGCCCAAAATCCAAATTCAATGGCAAGTGGGTTGGTAAAAGAATATTCAGGGCTGGTAGCCAAATCGGCATAACCGGCAAACTCAGTTAGTGGGAACATGATCAGTCCCACATCTAGACCAGAAGTAAAGAGGATGGCGATAAAGGTGAACGTGCGTACAGGTGTCACACCAATACACTTCATATTACCCCAACGGTAAAGGACAAAAATAATAGCGGCAAAGGTAAATAATATGCCAATCGAAAGCCAAGTTGTCATTATTTGGCCTCCATGGGGTTGTAGCTTGCAAACATAATTGATTCCTTAATATATGTTTTGTTGCTACGTCAAAATTTCTAAAAACGGCTTGTGCCATCAGGACTTAAGTATCGTTTTGACGATAGTTAAAACCTGATAAATTCAACGTAGCTAAATCGACCATTTGCGAACATCGCTTAAGTTGGTCGTCATAATCAGACTTTCCATGAACTGATATTTCTTAAATCACAGGTAATTCAGTTGTTTTATGTTTATTTACTCCTCTCGATTTCGAACCGTTTTAGCGTTTAGGGCTTTGCCATCGTTGGCTTGTCTGCCAGTCCGAGGCTGTTACCACTTTCGCTGTGCTTGGCTTTAAAAGTTCTTTAGCTAAAATTATATCGGAGGCCCGTTCCGCGACCATAATGGTCGGCGAATTCAGGTTGCCGTTAGGAATCGTAGGGAATATTGAAGAATCGACCACTCTCAATCCTTCAATACCATGGACTTTTGTTTCCGAATTCACGACAGACATGTTGTCTTCACCCATCTTGCATGAACAAGAGGGGTGATAGGCGCTTTCAACCGAGCTTCGAACAAACTGGTCTATTTCTTCGTCGGTTTGTATGGCTAATCCTGGCTGAATTTCGTCACCGCGATATTCGTCCAATCCCGGTTGATTTATGATCTCTCTAGTAAGACGAACACATGCCCTAAACCCTTCGATGTCTTCTTGGTGAGATAGGTAGTTGAATTGAATTTTTGGTGCAGTATGAGGGTCGTTAGACGACACTTTAACGAACCCACGACTTTTGGGTTTGTTATGGCCGATATGAACCTGAAAACCGTGACCAGAAAAGGCCTCTTTACCATCGTAGCGCATTGCTGCAGGTAAGAAGTGGTATTGAAGATCAGGCCATTCTAGGTTTTCTTTAGAGCGAATAAACCCGCAAGACTCAAAATGATTGGTTGCGCCTAGACCGGATTTATTCAGTATCCAGCGGGTGCCAATCCACAATTTATTGAGTGGGTCTAGCTTTCCGTTTAACGATATTGGCTTTAAACATTTGAACTGAAAGTAAAATTCCAAATGGTCCTGAAGATTTTCACCAACCCCCGGCAGCTCATGAACGGGTTCTATTCCTGCTTCTTTTAATGTCGTTGAAGCGCCAATCCCTGATAACTGCAAAATATGAGGCGAGCCGACGGAACCTGCCGAAAGTATAACCTCTTTACCACAACGTACATCGATGACTTGGCCTTTGCGTTCATAGCGAACACCAACCACTGTTTTGTCTTCTAAAAGGACTTTGTGAACTAAAGCATGGGTGACAACAGTCAAGTTGCTGCGCTTGAGTGCAGGTTTTAAATACGCGTTTGCAGTAGACCAACGCACACCGTCTTTTACTGTCATGTGCATGGGACCAAAGCCTTCTTGCTGCTCGGCATTGTAATCGGCGGTCGCTAAATATCCAGCGTCTGTACCTGCATCCACAAAAGCTTGGTATAACGGGTTGCGCATATTGTTACCGTTGTTAACGGCGAGGGGACCAGTGTCTCCTCGATAATCATTGCCACCAAAAGACCATGTTTCTGCTTTTTTAAAATAAGGTAGGCAGTGGGAGTAATCCCAATTTTCAGCGCCATGTTGTTGCCATTCATCGAAGTCTCGAGCATGGCCACGAACATACACCATACCATTAATAGAAGACGAACCACCCAGTACCTTCCCACGTGGGCAGTGCATGCGACGATTATCCAAAAATGGCTCTGGCTCAGTTTCAAACTGCCAAGCGTATTTTTTGGTATTCATTGGGATCGAAAGTGCGGTTGGCATTTGGATAAAAATGCTTCTGTCACTGCCCCCGTCTCTAACAGCAATACTGTGTTGGTAGAATCGGCGGACAGGCGGTTGGCAAGCACACATCCAGCGCTACCAGCACCGACAATGATGTAATCATAGGTTTTATTGGACATTGTGATTCCTTAAAATGGGCTGTCTAGTGGTTGCATGCCTACATATACCGCTTTAATTTGGGTATAGGCTTTTAACGTCTCACTGCCATTTTCGCGTCCGATGCCAGACATTTTGTAGCCACCGACCGGCATTTCTGCAGGTGAAGCTCCATAAGCGTTTATCCAGCAAATACCAGCTTGCATTTGATGAATAATGCGATGAGCACGGCTTATATCTTGAGTAAATACACCGGCTGCTAGTCCTAGTTGTGTATTATTGGCACGGCGTACCACTTCCTCTTCGCTTTCAAATGTCAGTACCGTCATTACTGGACCAAAGATTTCTTCTTTTGCGATAGTCATTTCGTCGTTGCAATCGGTGAAAATAGTTGGAGCAATAAAATATCCGTTGGGACAATTCTCTGGTTGTAGTGCGGTTCCACCAGTTAGAAGTGTTGCGCCTTCTGATTTGCCGATTTCGATGTAATCGAGTACTTTTTGTTGGTGGCTTTTTGAAATGAGAGCACCGAAATTGGTCTCTGGGTTCATCGGGTTGCCACAGATAATATTTTGTTCAGTGCGTTCGACGAGTCGTTCAATAAAACGAGGGTAAATATCTTTCTGAACGAATACACGGGTACCATTGGTACAGATTTCACCTTGTGTATAAAAGTTGCCTAGCATTGCTGCTGAAATTGCATTTTCAATATCCGCATCATTAAAGATGATGAGTGGTGATTTCCCACCTAATTCCATAGTGACATCTTTGAGCGAGCCTGCCGCTGCCGCCATCACTTTTTTACCTGTTCCTACTTCACCAGTAAAAGAAACTTTCGCTATATCTTCGTGCTCGGTCAACCAAGCGCCTACTCGACCGTCACCTTGAAGGACATTAAACACGCCATCGGGTACGCCCGCTTGCGTGAATACTTCAGCTAAACGCATTGCACCTCGCGGTGTCTCTTCTGAAGGTTTGAAAATCATTACGTTTCCACAAGCTAACGCCGGGGCGGCCTTCCAACAAGCAATTTGTAGTGGGTAATTCCATGCACCGATACCTGCACAAATACCCAGTGGTTCACGTCGCGTATAATAAAAATCGTCACCAATCGGTTGCTGATTACCTTCAATGCTTGGTGCTAAGCCAGCAAAAAACTCGATTGAGTCGGCTCCGGTAACAACATCGACGACGGATGCTTCTTGCCATGGCTTACCAGTATCAAGCACTTCGACTTCAGCGAGTTCGTCATTTTGTTCTCGCAGCAGCTCAACCGCTTTTAATAAAATACGGCTTCTTTCGATTGGTGTTAATTTTGACCAGATTGCGAATCCCGATTTTGCACTCGCCATGGCGGATTGCTGAATATCAGCGTCTGCCGTTTCTACTAAGTAGCTTACTTGGCCTGTAGCAGGGTTAATCACTTCGAATGTTTCGCCCGTACTATTTGATACATATTGACCATGCACATAGTTTTGATAAACGACTAACGGTGGCATTAATTTTCTCCGAGATTCGAAGCCACAATGGCAAAAACCGTAGTGGCATTTATTCATTGGTTCTATAGGAAAAGACGTCATTTTTGAGAGGGAAAGACATCAACTGAACACTAAGTTAGTTAGAATCCTAATGATTAGAGTTCTAATGATCAAGTGCCTAGGGACTATTAACTATATTGTATATTTGCTCGATTTGACATAAGTCATTATTTATTATGATTATTTTTGTTATATTTGGCTCTTTTCTTAAGGCAAAAAATTTTACGTCATGGCATTTAATTCGTTTGAGTTGTAACTATTTTATCAGTATGGCGTTTTAGTGCCTGATATTTCAGATAGTTACCATATTCATCGAATGGATAGATATGCTTGGTGAAAAAGTACAAAACTTGTCTTGTTGTAGGAGTGAAAAGAACGTGGTGAGCACATTTAGTGGCCAAAATAAATTGCCGACAATGTCGGTTCCTGATTTAAATGATACGTGCAGCAAGCTTTTAGAGTGGGTTGAGCCGTTAATAACCGAGAGAGAGCTTCTTAAGACCAAGCATGTTGTCGATCATTTTTTGGTTTCGGGTGGAGGTGGCGAAACATTACAAAACGAATTAGTTGAGTGGAGTAAATGCGGCGCTATATCTAATTGGTCAGCGCCTGCATGGAAAGACCTTTATTTGGAATCGCGAGCGCCATTGCCAATTAATAGCAATGTGTTTTATTACCTAAAAAGTAAGCTGGATGAAAAGGTATGTACTCAAACGAATATCGCTGCAGCACTGGTTGTCAGTGTGTATGGTTTTATGTCACTTGTTGACGAAGAAGTGCTCGAAATCGACATGCAAAAAAAACAACCGTTGTGCATGAACCAATATAACAATATCTTTTCATCCATCAGAATACCGCGAACAGGAACAGATGAATTTAAAGTCTCGTCCTCTAGGCAGCATATTGTCGTTCTACACCGCAATCATATTTACAAAATCGATGTTTTAGATGCTAAAGGTGCTATCCGAACGGCTTCAGAGATAGAGTTTGACCTTGAATGTATTCTTGCTGTTTCTGAATCAGGGCAAAATTTGGGGTTACTAACCTCAATACAAAGAGATGAATGGGCACACTGCAGGGCTAAGCTACTTGATATATCGGCTAGTAACAAAGAGGCCATGACCTGTATTGAACAGGCCGTTTTTGCTTTGTGTCTGGACGAAAGTAAGCCAGAAGACATAACTGAAATATCAACACAGTTGTTACATGGTTCAGGCAATGATCGTTTTTTTGATAAATCATTACAGTTTGTTGTCTTTGCTAATGGAAAAACAGGCATAAACTTTGAACATACTGGGGTAGATGGTTCGGTTATGCTTCGACTGATTGCTCATATCTATAATTCAATCGATAAAGTGATTTTTAACGAAAGTAGCAGGTCAACAAAGGCAATAAGCCGAACCGTTGCCGATACTAAAGAGCTTATTTTCGAACTCAATAGTAGGGTAGAGAAAACCATCAGGGATGCGGCTGAATTATTTATTCAGCACACGGCCAATACGCAGACCCGAGTATTGAGTTTCACGCAGTTTGGCAAAAATCAGATTAAGGAATTTGGTGTCAGCCCAGATGCATTTGTGCAGTTGGCCCTGCAACTTGCCGAATATAAGTTATACGGTAAATGTTATAGTGCCTACGAAGCTGTGATGACTCGAACATTTCTTGATGGACGCATCGATGTTCTTTATACCGTGACCCCAGACTCGATGGCGTTTATCGAGAGTATCAACTCTCCAGATTACTCCGTTTCGGATAAGCAAGAGTTTCTACGAAACGCGGTTAAAAAGCATATTGAAAGAGCCAACGAATGCCGGACTGGGCAGGGTGTATACACGCATTTATTAGCACTTAAATATCGATATAAATTAGCAGGCACGTCCATTGGTCTTAATGCTCTTCCAGAGCTATTTACTAGTAAAGGGTATGAAGCATTAACCCATAGTGTTGTTTGCACAAGCACGACGTCTGAATATGGTGTGGAACTGGCAGGTTATGGCCCCATTGTCGATGATGGTTATGGGATCCGCTATTTCACCAGAAACGACGCTATCTGCTTTAATATGACAAGCCGAACTGAAATGCACAGCAATCTAGATAAGATGAAAATCTACATTGAGCAATCGTTGGTTGAGATGGCGGAGTTGATGCTTGCAAATTCCTAGCTTAAAAAGTTTTTAGTCGTTTTACAGACAAGAAAGCATTTATATGAAATATTGTCTGTAAGATTCGCCTAATCAAACGCAAAGGAACCACCGAAATGGAATTGACTAAACTAGGTAACAGTGACGTTATGGTGTCACGGGTATGTCTAGGCAGCATGACTTGGGGGCTGCAAAACAATCAGCAAGAAGCCAACCAGCAAATAGAATATGCAATAAGCCAAGGCATCAATTTTATCGACACAGCTGAAATGTACGCGGTTCCCCCGTCTCCAGATACCTATGGTAAAACAGAGACGATTATAGGTAATTGGCTTGCAGAAAACCCACATCGTCGAAAAGATCTTATTATTGCAACCAAGATAGCTGGTGCTGGTTTGCCTTGGGTACGTGAAGGTGCTCCTATTACGGGAGACGCTGTTGTAGCGGCTGTTGATGCGTCTTTAAAGCGCTTGCAAACGGACTATATCGACCTATATCAGTTGCATTGGCCTAACCGTACTTCTCCTCATTTTGGTAAACACCACCCAAATAAAATTAGTTTCAGTGAGTTTAATGCCAGAGAGCAAGAAACAAATATGCTCGATATACTGCACGGATTAGCGAAGTGCATCAAGGCGGGGAAAATTCGTCATTGCGGCCTTTCAGACGATACACCGTGGGGTATCAACACTTACTTGAAACTTAGTGAAAAATACGATCTACCTCGTATGGTCTCAATACAAAATGAGTTTAATCTTCTTCACACAAAAGATTGGCCTTACTTGATTGAAAATTGCGTTCATGAAGAGGTAGCGTATTTGCCTTGGTCTCCATTATCGGGAGGTATGCTAAGTGGAAAATATTTAGATGGAAAGCGCCCAGAAGGCAGCCGTTGGACATTTATGCAACGTAATGGCATTTTTCGCGATACACCTATGGCTAATAGCGCGATTAGAGCGTATATGGACATTGCTGATAACCACGGTTTTACAGCCAGTCAGCTCGCTCTTGCTTGGTGTGACCAAGTGGATGGTGTAACCTCAACCATTATTGGTGCGACCACACTTGATCAGCTAAAAGAGAACATCATCGCATTTTCTAGGCCGTTAAATGCAGATGCATTAGCAAGCATAAATGAGGTGTTGAAAACCTATCCAGCACCTTATTAAGTGATATTTAAATGGGCGATTAACTGTGATTTTTTGCCTAAGTGCTATAAACACCAATAAGAAAAGTGCGCTGATAGGGATGCTTCCACCACTTGATGAAGATGTCGACACGTCAGAGTCTGTTTCCTCCGAATCAGACTCGTCACTGCTATCGGAGCTATAGGTATCTCGTTGATCTTCTGTCACTGTGTAGTCGGGGGTTATTTCACCGGCGAGAACCTCTGTTATCCAATCATCATAATCTGATACTTCGGTAAAAACGGAAGTATCGTTAGTTGATGCGTTGTAGCAATTCGTCCACCCATAACTTGTAATACCAGCTTGGACGTATTTAGAGTTGTTGTCATCGTACCAATATAAAGGCCCACCAGAATCACCGGAACAGGTGGAATTGTTTACGCCTGTGGTTGTGTCAGTTTCTCCTGACATACAAAGTTGCGAACTACTGACATTGCTAAAACTACAATCAGCGGCAGAACTATAAGTCAGTGTGGTTTGAAGCAGCTCTTCACCGTCTCCGGTTTCGGTTAAACCATGGCCAACGGCGTAAAATGTTTCGGTTGTGTCACTATAACGATAGTTATCTGAATTCGTTGCCGTTGCGCGCGAGACATAGTCATCGTCACTGATATTCATGGCTTCAGCCAGTTTGATAATCGCAATATCATTTGGCCATGATGTAGCGTCGGTGTAGGACGAATCGTCATAGCCACTGTGTACGTAGAACTCAGATGCTCTAATTATTTCAACCGTCCCATCGGTAAATTGATCTTCATTTTCCATTTGGGGGACAACCGATGTATAGACCAAGTATTCTTCGTTTAATGATCCCTCTCCGTCATACAAACAGTGCGCTGCGGTAAGTACATGCTCACTATCAAGAATTGATGCGCCACAATAAAGCCCATATAGGCCAGTGTAATCGATGGCGTCGTAGTAAAGGCTGGCGATAGAAGGCCAATCTCCATCAGTGCCCGTTGTTGCTGTGTCGCCATTATAAATATAAGTGGAAATATCCGCAGAAACAGAAGGTGGTGTATTAAGAAAAACCAAGGTACATACCAGAATGGTTTTGAAGACTAATTTACTCATGCTTATAAAGGTGGCCTTGAATTGAACATATCAATCAAAATTATGAATAGTAAATGTGATGCAAATTTGGAGGACGAGAAAATGTCTATTTTTTGTATCGACACAACGTATCCACGCTTTAGTTTTAAAGATGGGCATCTCTCTAAGGAGGCTAACTATCGGTTTTTTTCAGCTCTTATACCTTCTTAACGATGCGGTCTGCGTCATGTTCTTATACAATCTAGCTAGAAATAATATTGATCTTATTACAGGGTTTGTAATGCCTCTAGTTTTGTTGGTTTGTTTACTCTTTTCAACCTCGGTATTTGCTGCTAATTCAGAGCAAGAGTGGGGGATAGCAGGTGTGATCCGTTCAGCGACGGTTCCCTTCATTAACGAACATGGTGATGACTATGTTAACTCTTTTGTCCCTATGCTTTTTTTCCAAGGGGAAACCTTTTATCTAGATGGATTAGAAGGTGGAGCAAAACTCTATACGCACCCTGAATTAGATTACAATGTTTTTGCCTTATTGCGATCTCGATTTGTCGACATACCTCGATTTTTACAAAATGAAGCCGGAGGAGACAGTGCGGACTTTGGCTTTCAAGTACAGGTGCCAACGAATGACCACTGGGATATTGAAGTGGAATTAATGAGTGATAGTGATTATTACCTTCATTCGAACCTAGTGTTTTCAGGTGATTATACATTTGGTGATTGGCAATTAGAGCCTCAAATTACGTTTAGATTAAAAAGCCAGGAATTCAATTCTCAATACTATGCTTTTGAGTCAGTAACCGGAGAGTCGATTAATGGTGGTTTAGACGTAACAGCAACAGTAAGGGGGAAGTACCATGTTGTTTCTAATCTCTATTTATTGGGTAGCGTAGGTGCAACGTATCTAGATAGTAGCGCATACGATGCGGCTGTTATCGATGAACGATGGCAAGGCGAAGTATATGCGGGTATTGCCTTTTTTAATGATAAAAACACACCAAAGCGTGAGTCACTTTCCATCTCTCCTTATCTCAGACTTGCGTATGGATGGGCGACGCCGTCTAACATGGGAGACATTCTCTTCGGCTTCGAGAGTGAAAAAGATGAAAATGAAGGGACGTTGAGTTCTATTTTTTACGGTTATCCGTTAACCGATGAATTGTTTGGGCTCGATTTTGATATCTACCTAACACCCGGCCTAGTGCATCACTGGACAACGGATGCTCAAGGTGCGAGTACAGAATATGTAGTGGCAATCAAAGCATATTACACGTTAGATTGGCCAACAAAATGGCGTATTGGTGTTGCGGAAGGACTTTCATACATCGATAGAATTACTTATGTGGAAGGAAAAAGCATGACATATAAAGGCTATGAACCAAGCCAGCTTCTTAATTATTTGGATGTTTCGTTTGATGTGAACCTTGGAGATCTTTTCAGCAAAAGAGATTGGAATAATCTGTGGTTAGGGTATTCGCTGCATCATCGCTCAGCAATATTTGAATCTTCTTCTCAGTTTGGTCGAATCAAGGGTGGCAGCAACTACAATACGGTTTATTTACAAGTCGATTTCTAATCTTAAACCTTTTATTGGTTTGTCGTGACCACCCGATTGTAAGGTAGCGGTAAACCTGTCTGTGTGAATTCAAATATATTGAAGTGGAACGTCAATATATTGCGTTATTCAATCTTGTATAACAAAACTATACTGCTTCTATAGGTTTTATAGCTAGCGATGCGAAAAGGCAGCCTTGCTACATCTTGACGAGGTATTCGATGATCACACTCAGACAGTCACAAGACAGAGGTAACGCTAATCATGGTTGGCTCGACACTAAGCATTCCTTCTCTTTTGCGAACTATTACGACCCCCAACATATGGGGTTTTCAGCGCTCAGAGTTATTAATGATGACCGAATAAAACCTAACTCAGGTTTTGATACTCATGGTCACCGAGATATGGAAATTATTACATTTGTGCTCAGTGGTTCTATTCAACACAAGGATAGTGAAGGCAATGTTAAGGTTCTCACCGCTGGAGAGTTCCAATTAATGTCGGCTGGTAGCGGTATATACCACAGTGAATTTAATGCCTCTCAAACAGAGGAGTTACAGTTACTACAAATTTGGATTGAACCCAATACCTTTGGCAACGAACCTGAGTATCAACAAAAATCTTTCGGCACGAATGCTGGGCTAACAGCTATTGCTTCACCAACAGGGCAAGAAGGCTCGTTTTCTATAAAACAAGATGCTTCCCTGTATCAACTGGTACTTGAACCAGGCTCTGAAATGAACGTTGAAATTGGGATGGGCAGAAAAATGTATGTACATCATATTGCAGGAGAATTGTCAGTTGATAGCTATGCTCTTAGTCCAGGAGATGGTGCCAAGATAGAGTTGACCGACAAGGTAATGTTTTCAAATAACAGCACTACTAACGTGATAGCACTCGTGTTTGATCTGCCATAATTGGTTTAGTGTATTGATGAATATACAAAGTGTAGGTGAGGAGTAAGGTATGGGATTACTTGTTGATGGTGTTTGGCATGACCAATGGTATGAAACCAAACAAAATAGCGGAAAATTTAAAAGAGAAGAAGCGCAACTACGTAACTGGATTACTGAAAGCGGTTCTCCCGGTCCTACAGGCGAAGGCGGTTTTAAGGCAGAGTCTGGTCGATATCATCTATATGTCTCGCTTGCTTGTCCTTGGGCCCATCGTACCCTTATTTTAAGAGAAATTAAGGGGTTGAAGCCACATGTATCTGTTTCGGTTGTTAGTCCTGATATGCTAAGTAAAGGTTGGACTTTTGATCTGGAAAATCACAGCACAGGTGATGAGCTGTTTAATTCGGATTATTTATATCAAGTTTATACTCGAAATAATCCAAACTATACCGGTCGAGTTACCGTTCCTATCCTATGGGATAAAAAGTTGAATCGCATCGTTAGTAATGAATCATCTGAGATTGTTCGAATGTTAAATTCTGCTTTTAATACGTTGACAGGTAATTATATCGATTTCTATCCCTTAGAGAAACAGAATCAAATCGATGAAATAAATGAGCGAGTTTATCATTCGATCAATAATGGTGTTTATAAAGCGGGCTTTGCAACAACTCAGGAGGCATACCAAGAGGCTTATGAAGCGCTTTTTGGCGCACTAGATGAAATAGAAAACCTTTTGGGCCAGCAGCGTTACTTGGTAGGGAATGAAATTACTGAGGCAGATTGGCGTTTGTTTACTACCCTAATACGTTTTGACTGTGTCTATTTTGGTCATTTCAAGTGCAATAGACAGCAAATAGAACAGTATCCGAATCTATCTCATTACGTAAGAGACTTATACCAATACAAAGGTGTTGCGCATACCGTCGATTTTTATCATATCAAACGTCATTATTATTATAGCCACACAATGATCAATCCGACTCAAGTAGTACCGCAAGGGCCTGAATTGAATTACATGCTTCCGCATTCGCGAGCTCAATAGATAGCGGAATCAAGCGCACACTATTTTTATAAATGATTATAAAAATAGCAATTTTTAACAAGGATGTCGGCCTACAGGTTACTATTTGAATAATAAAGAAAATAGTGAGCATTTAGATTTTTTGACGTTGTTTTAGCACGATCATCGCGATTAGTTTCATACAATGATCCGATTCAAAGGCCTTACTGGCTAAATTTTCGAATTGGAGTATCTATGAATAACCAGGCTGTAAAAGTCGCAAAGGAAGCGCAGCCGACAGGTATGGATCGATTTCTCAATTTTATTGAGCGTACTGGTAACAAAATACCAGATCCGGCCATCTTGTTTTTTTGGGCATTAATTACAGTTTGGGTTTGTTCTGCCATCCTTGCTAACGTTTCTTTTGATTTGGTTAACCCGAGAACAGGTGAAGCACTTCAGGTGACCAACCTACTTACTGGGGAATCATTAGCGCATTTTTTGGCTAATATGGTGACGACGTTTACCAGTTTCGCCCCGCTGGGTATTGTATTGGTGGCGATGTTAGGTGTAGGCGTTGCAGACTCTTCCGGCTTTATTACTACTGGCTTGAAGAAGATGTTGAACTTCACTCCAGCCAAACTACTGACACCTATGTTGATTTTGGTGGCCATAGTGTCACACACTGCAGCAGACGCGGGTTATGTATTGGTTATCCCGTTAGGGGGCATAATCTTCCATGCCGCTGGCCGACATCCGTTAGCTGGTATTGCTGCTGCATTTGCGGGTGTGTCAGGCGGTTTCTCCGCTAACTTTATACCTTCTGGTATTGACCCATTGTTGGCAGGTTTTACTCAAACTTCAGCGCAAGTACTTGATGCAAGTTACCTAGTTAACCCATTAGCGAATATCTTCTTTACGGGTTTATCTTCCGTTCTGATTGTTGGTATTGGTTGGTACGTTACGGAAAAAATCATTGAACCAAGATTGACGTCTACGAAAGTAGATGAAGATGCAGAAGAGGCTCCTGATCTTGCGTCATTTTCTGTGACAGAATCTCGTGCATTTAAATGGGCTGGATGGGCGATGGTTGCAGGAATCGCCTTGCTTGTTTTTGCTATTCTTCCAGAAAATTCAGCATTAAGATCACCTGACGGTGAGATTACGTCTTTTTCTGCACCACTAATGAAATCGATTGTGCCACTGATTTTCATTTTATTTGTCATACCAGGGATTGTATACGGGCGAGTTGCAGGAACATTTAAAAGTAGCAATGATGTAATTAAGGCTATGTCAGACACCATGGGTACTATGGGTGCATACATTGTAATGTCATTTTTCTGTGCCCAGTTTTTAGCTGCATTTGGTCAATCAAATATCGGCACCATGCTGGCACTATATGGCGCAGAAGGGCTAAAAGCGTTGAACTTGCCTGGACAGGCTACGATTGTCGGTATGATATTACTTACCGCGTTAGTTAACCTCCTAGTCGGTTCTGCTTCAGCTAAATGGGCATTAATTGGTCCAGTGCTTGTCCCTATGTTGATGGCGGTAGGTATTGCACCAGAGTTATCCCAAGCGGCTTATCGTGTAGGTGATTCAGTGTCGAATATTATCTCTCCACTTATGGTTTTCTTCCCGTTAGTTGTTGTGTATTGCCAGCGCTATGTTAAATCGACAGGTATCGGAACCTTAGCGTCTTTGATGATGCCATATTCAATAGCCATGTTGATTGGTTGGACAATTTTCTTACTGGCTTATTGGGCCTTAGGTATCCCACTGGGTATTCAGGCTCCTTATACTTATTCCATGTAAGAAGCTGTTTCTATGGTCATACGGGATCTCTGATTTCGGGAAAGTAGATAATAAAAAACCAGTAGATGCTTGTTCTACTGGTTTTTTTGTTCGAAAAACCGAATACTGACATTATGTGATCATATTACATAATGTCAGTATTCGGTTTAAGTGTCTCGCTAGGTGCGAGTAGAAGCAACTGGTACCGTAGCGATAACATTGTCACCGCATGAGATAATGACTTGTTTCATAGCAGGTACTAATGTCTCTAATGTATACTCGATTTTAGTTGGTGAAATAACCTGTATTGAAGCGCCTTCACTGTTGTTTTCCGTTGTTAATTTTAAACGTAGGCTTGGAGGATTAGCTCGGTCCATTGGACCTTGTTTCCACATTACTTGATAAGCCGGTGAGGGTAGGTCAACTTCGCCACTTACGCTTAACTTGTATTTTTCGTCAGTACCTTCTAGTGAAGCAATACTCGCTTGCCAATCTCTTGTGTCGTAGATAGAGCACTCTTCAGTTTTTTGGGTGGTAGGAGCGTCTGAAACACTTTCAGCGTTCATATTCTGGCAACCAGCAAGGGCAATTATTGCCGCAGTCGTTAATATGTTTTTCATTGTTCTCCTTGAAATAAACACTTAAGTTTTTTGAACTCTAAAGTGTTAATACTAGTACGTTATCTCAGATAAGTTGACTTCATTTATCTACATTTTTTGTTATGGTATAGCTAAGATAGCGAAACGTAAATCCTAATGTGAATATCTAATGCTTGGTGGGCACTGTATTCAATTTATGTATATGGAGATTCAAATAAATGAAATCATTAGAGATGCCTACTAGTGTCGTTGATGTTGATTGGCTGCAAAGAAACTTCAACCAACCCGATTTACTCGTGCTAGATGCGAGTTGGTTCATGCCAGGTATAGAGAGGAATGGACAATCGGAATGGCAGCTAGAACGCATACCCGGAGCTGTATATTTCGATTTTGACACTTTGATTTGTGATATGGAATCGGATTTGCCCCACATGATGCCAACCGCAGACTACTTTTCAAAGCAGGTAGGATTACTTGGTATTGCAAACGATAGAAAAATCGTTGTTTATGACAGCCACGGGCTGTTCTCTGCGCCACGAGTTTGGTGGATGTTTAAAGCGATGGGACACAAAGATGTGGCGGTTTTAAATGGCGGGCTACCCGCCTGGAAAGCGGCAAATGCACCGATAGAAAATAGTGAACCATTGCCTCTACCTGTTTGTCATTATCAAGCGAAAGAGTGTCCAGAGTGGTTGATAGATATTGATACGCTTCATACTAAGACACATCTTCCAGAGGTGGCGATCATTGACGCTCGACCGGCAGAACGATTCCATGGACAACAAGCCGAACCAAGGGAAAACGTGAGAAGTGGGCATATTCCAAGTTCAAAAAATCTTCCGTTCCCTAGCTTGATAGAAAATGGTCATTTAAAACCAGTTGAAGATCTTAAAAGGATGTTTGCAGAAATCTGTGATGATTCCCAGTCTCTTATTTTTAGTTGTGGTTCTGGGGTTACGGCGTGTGTCCTCGCTTTAGCGGCAAATCATTGCGCTAAAGATAATTTGTCTGTGTATGATGGTTCTTGGACTGAATGGGGATCTCGCCACGATTTCCCAATCGAATAATAACCTTGAATTTAGATTTGTTACCCTCTCTATTTTTTTCTAGATTGAGTCAGAGAATAGAGAGGGTGAGGTTGGTTTATACATCAAATAGATATAGATATTCTTCGTAACCTTGCTCGGCCATCGCCTCTACTGGTACAAATCTCATTGATGCAGAATTCATGCAGTACCTAAGCCCTGTAGGTGCTGGGCCATCTTTAAATACGTGACCTAGATGAGAATCACCAAATCGACTTCTTACTTCGGTTCTTGGATAAATCAATTTGAAATCAGTGGTAGTGACAACGTAACTATCAGATAGTGGTTTGGTGAAGCTTGGCCAACCAGTACCGGATTTATATTTATCTGTCGAAGAAAATAGCGGTTCACCTGTCACGATATCTACATATATGCCTTCTTGTTTGTTGTCCCAATAAGGGTTATCAAATGGGCGTTCAGTGGCGTCGTTTTGGGTCACGTCATACTGAAGTGAAGTTAAGTTTTTACGTATTTCGGCGTCTGAAGGTTTGCTGTATTGTTTTACATTCGCGGCCTGTTTTTTTCCATCAATAAGCTGACGTAAAGTCACTGGGTTCTCTTGTCTATCTTCGCCAAATTGCTTATCTAGGTACTGATCTCGACCAGAAGCATAGCGATAGTAGTTGTAACGAACCTTACTCTTTTTGTAATAATCTTGGTGGTACTCTTCTGCGGGGAAAAACACAGTGTATTCAATTAGTTCGGTAGCGATAGGTTTTGAATATATTTCAGCTTTGTCTACTTCGTTAATAAACTGCTCTGCCACCGCTTTTTGCTCTGGCGTATGGTAAAAAATAGCGGGTCGATATTGAGGTCCACGATCGACAAACGACCCTTGGTTATCGGTTGGGTCCATATGTCTAAATAGGTGGTCGATGATTTGTTCATAACTCAAGATATCGGCATCGTAAGTAACTTGAATAACCTCGATATGACCGGATTTACCTGAAGAAACTTGTTTATAGGTAGGATTTTCCTGATGCCCACCTGCGTAGCCTGAAACAACGTCCGTTACCCCGTCAAGCTTTTCAAAATCAGATTCTGTACACCAAAAACAACCACCGGCAAGTGTGGCTATTTGGCTGTTCTTGGCCATTGGTTTATTGCTTTCCGCATTGGCCGAATTTTCCGGCATCATAATCAGCACAAGAGCTGGCAGTATCATTGCGAAAGATAGCAACCACTTTGATAATCGCTTCATGTCTTTCCCTTTAGGTTTTCATTGAGTTTATGTAGAGATATAGAAAGGGTAAAGGGAGAATTTCTTTCAAAGAAAATGGATTTTATTGTTGAGAGTAGGAATAGTGTCGGAGCGGCAAATCCAATAGAGCTTGGTAGCAAGTAAAGAAGAATGGCTTAATCATAGGGTTACCTAGATAAAGCCATTCAAATTATGGATTAAAGCTGGCTATATTTAATAGCGATTTGAGCACCTAAACGAGCGTTGTTCAGTACCAGTTGGATATTTGAATCTAAGCTGTTTCCTCCGGTCAGTTCGCATACGCGAGCAAGCAAGAATGGTGTAGATTCTTTACCAAAAATACCTTGTTCATCAGCTTCGGCAAGTGCTGTGTCAACAGCGTTGGTGATAGCTTTAGTTGGCATTGCATATTCAACCGGTATTGGGTTGGCGATAACAGCCCCACCATTTAAGTTCATCTCCCATTTCGCTTTCAACGCTAATGCAATTTGATCGGGAGTATCGAGTCGGTAATCAATACTATGCTCACTCTCACGAGTGTAAAATGCCGGAAGGCTGTCAGTTTGATAACCGATAACTGGCACACCTTGAGTCTCAAGGTATTCACGTGTAAGGGCAAGGTCAAGAATTGATTTTGCACCAGCACAAATAACAGCAACGTCGGTGTTTGCTAATTCTTGTAAATCCGCAGAGATATCCATGGTTTGCTGAGCGCCGCGGTGAACACCACCAATACCACCAGTTGCAAAAATTTTAATACCAGCCATATTTGCCAGAATCATAGTTGCGGCAACCGTTGTTGCGCCATCTTTTTTCCCAGCGACGACAAATGGGATATCACGGCGACTCACTTTAGTGACGGCTGGTCCCGCTTTGCCTAAATATGTTATCTGCTCTTCGGTAAGACCTACCTTTAGGCGACCTTCAATAATAGCGATAGTTGCAGGAACAGCACCTTGTTCACGAATAGTGTTCTCAACCAGTAGTGCCGTTTCAACGTTACGAGGAAATGGCATGCCATGAGATATGATCGTTGATTCTAGGGCAACAACAGGTTGATTGTTGGCTAGCGCTTGTGCAACTTCTGGTTGGATATCAAGGTATTTCTCTAACATGTGGTGTTTTCCTCTAATAAACGTTGGACCGCTTTTTCAGACATCGTTGAATTAATAGTATTATCGGCAATCAGTGCTAATCGAGCTGCACCAAGTGCAAATTTGACAGTGTCATTCCACTGCCATTGATTTAGGTATCCATGTGCTAGGCCTGCCATTAGTGCATCACCAGCACCGGTTACATTATTAACCTGTGTTTGTGAAGGCGGAATAAATATCGCACCTTCATTGGAACTCGAATAAGCTCCTTTACTGCCTAAGCTTATCAGTAGTTGATCCACGCCTTTGTTGTGTAAGGCTTGTGCGATTTTCTCTAAATCACTTTGTTGCTTGAATGCGATACCCGACAGTAATTCCGCTTCCATGAGATTCGGTTTTAGAGTGTGAATTTTGTCTAAAAATGGAAGTAACTTAGGTGCTTTGACGGACGAGACAGGGTCGACAAAAATATCGATATCGCTGTGTACATGAAATAGATACTCAAGTGCACCGTGGCTTAAATTAGCATCAAGAACAATAGCGGTTGATCTTGCTATTGCACCTTCTCGTTGCGCCAGTTGCTCTGCGTTAAGTCTATCGATGAGCTTCATATCGTTAAGTGCGAGTTGCATTTCGCCATCAGGCCCGTGAATCGACAGGTAACTGCTCGACGTTGCGCCTGTTACGGTTAAACAGTGCTCAACACCTACCCCTGCTTCACGGCAGGCGGACTTTAGCTGTTCTCCCCAGTTATCATCGCCCATTGCGCCAATAAACTGCACGGCACTCCCTAAACGGCTGAGATTATCAGCGATGTTTCGAGCTACACCACCGGCGCTACTAGTCAGTTGACCGGGGTTAGAATCACCGTGAATTAGAGCCGCAGTCGAGCGACCGCAAAGATCCATATTTGCACCCCCGATAACCGTCGCGTAACGGTTGGGTGCAATGATGTAACCTTTACCTTGTATAAAGCCTTTTTTGGTTAAGTTCATTATATGCCCAGCGACTGCACTTCGGCTTAAAGTGAGTTTATCCGCTAAGACTTGCTGTGCGATCATGGGTTCTTTTCGCAATATATTTAGAATCTGTTGTTCTCTTTCAGTCATAAACAAATGTCCGCTAACCAAACTTATGTTTGCACAATAAAGTGGAATGCACATAAATAAAAATGGAAAAGCCAACCGTTTGCGTTGGATCACAAATTAACGTTTAAAAGAGAAAGGGTAATAGCTAAATGGAGCGATTGATTTATTAAAATCAGTGGATAGACAGGGGGAATAAATTGGTTACCCTCAGATAGGAGAGGGTGACCAATGATAAGTTATGATTATGCAGACAAAGCTTCGTCCTCTAAGTTAGACATTTGTGCCTCTGACGAATTAAGATATTTGTTTAGAGTATCGATCTCTACTTGAGTGAATTTAAGCCCTAGCTTGCTTCTGCGCCACAGAATGTCTTCAACGCTTACAGCCCACTCTTCAGACACTAAGTAATCAACTTCAGCCTGATACAAACCATGTCCGAAATGTACCCCAAGCTCTTCAATACTTGTTTTTTGTTTCAGTATTGCCACAGAAAGTGTGCCATAAGCTTTAACAAAGCGTTTAGCAATACTGACGTCTAACCATGGATACTGGGTGAATAGTATTCGTTGCAAGGCATCTCTATCGGTGAAATCGCCTCCGGGTAATATGGCTGTTTTGGTCCATGCTTCACTCATTTCAGGGAAGAAAGGGGCAATTTGATCAACAGCTGCTTGACCAAGTTTTCGGTAAGTCGTGAGTTTTCCACCAAATATAGAGAGCAACGGTGCACTGGGTAATTGCTCATCTAACTCAATTGTGTAATCTCGCGTCACTGCTTGGGCGTCTGATGATTCATCTTCACACAGTGGACGAACCCCTGACCATGTTGAAATAACATCTTTAGGGGAAACGGGTTTAACAAAATGTTGATTCACTATATCGCATAGGTAGTTGATTTCGTCTTGGTCTATAGCGACTTTCGAGGGGTCTCCGGTATATTCAACATCGGTAGTGCCAATAACGGAATAGTCATCGAGGTAAGGCAGAACAAATACAATTCGGTTGTCTTCGTTTTGTAAAATGAACGCGTGCTCTTCTTGGTACATTTTCGGCACGATGATATGGCTACCTTTCACCAGTCTAATTCCGCGAGGTGAGGTCATCTTTAATTGAGAGTCGAAGAACTTATCAACCCATGGACCTGCGGCATTGACTAGCGCTTTGGCTTTGGCCTCTGTGATTTTCCCAGTAATGGTATCTTTTATCTTTACTCTCCATCCTTCTTCGCTGCGCGTAGCTCCAATGCATTTGGATCTAGTATGTATTTTAGCCCCTTTTTGTTGAGCTAATTTGGCATTAATTACCACTAGTCGAGCATCATCAACAGCGCAGTCTGAATACTCGAAGCCTTTCTTCATTTGTGGAAGTAAAGGACCGTTGGAAGCAAATTTCAATCCATGGCTAGCAGGCAAAGACACGCGTTTTCCGATATTGTCATAAAGAAATAAGCCAATACGAATCATCCAAGCAGGACGTAAATGTGGGCGGTGTGGAAGCTGAAAACGCAAAGGTGCAACAAGGTGTGGGGCGTTATTCAATAACACTTCTCGTTCAGCTAGTGCTTCGCTGACTAAACGGAACTCGTAATGCTCTAGATAGCGGAGTCCTCCATGAATCAGTTTACTGCTAGCGGATGAGGTCGCTGATGCGAGATCGTTCATTTCAAATAAGGCGACATCTAACCCTCGACCTGCGGCATCACTGGCTACTGCAACTCCATTGATACCACCACCAATGACAATTAAGTCATATACGTTTTCTACTTTTTCCATTGCGCTAACTCTTTTATTGTTCGTACGAGCATTTGTATGTATATAAAAGCACATTACTGGCAATAAATCGAACATTATTGGCCGTTGTAATGTTAATTTATTTTTACAAGATTGGATTAAATAGCGTGATTTGGGTGTGATAATAACGTGAACACTTGTTTTTTATACGTTTATTGTTGCTTTTTTGTTGCAGGAGAGGGCGCTTTGTTCGAACGAGCTTTTGTCGCGTTTGATTAAGAGCATTGATAGCGTAATAGAAAATGGCAGGGAGAACATTATTAGTATTAGGCGCCGGGTGTGATTACGGCACCTGTATTTCAGTTATCGACGTGAGCTTTATACTCTAGCCAAAGATTTTGTCGAATGGTAAATAAATTAAGTTGCCGGCTATGAGTAGGACTTGGCTGACAAAGGTAAGCACCATACCTCTTTTTCTGTTATCAAAATTCTCATTGAGGATGCCCGTGCCGTGCAGAATGCGACCAATTAATAAGACTAATCCACACACATGTAGTAAATAGATATTTCCGCCATTCAGTTCCAACAAAATCATTAAAATGAGTGAGATAGGAATTGTTTCTGTAGCGTTTCCGTGCGCAGAACGCGCTATTTGTAGTTCTTTAACTCCGCCATCAGCGTAAGCTATTTTTCCGGTTCGACGTTGCTTGATTACCTGTACAGTCAACCACATGAGTAACAGCATAAGTAAAGATGCATAGAGAGCAGTGATCATTATTGTTTCCATTATGTTGGTTTGTTATGTGAAGCTAGAATAAAGTACTTTGATTCTCATTTCTCTTTTTTTAAAAGCTGTGGGAAATAGGCAATGCCATTCGGTTAAGGTTATCTAAACCTCCGCAGAGAGAGCGGTAATGACGATGAAAGCACTGGAGTGGCTAGGTGCTTAAGTAGTACCACACAGCATTTACACCTTTAAACACCTTCTCGATAATGCTTCGGTGCAACCTTAAAGTATTTACTAAATTGGTTCGAGAACTCATATTGAGATGCGTATCCTAGTTCTGAAGCGATCACTGAAATGCGCTTTTTGGACGCTCTTAACAGCCGGCAGGCTTCGTCCATTCGTTTTCTGATCAAATACTCTCTAGGTGAGACGCCCATATGTTTTTTAAATGTTTTGCGAAATTTTTCGTATCCCCAGCCTTTGTTACTGCAGTACTCTTTTAGGTCAAATCGAGTGGCGTAACGAACCTCAAAATCGGTGAGACTCTCGGTTATCATATCGTTTGGAATGTTTACTTCGTCTTGAGAGGTCAATAAGGTTCGTATGATGCTAAGAAAGCGTAAATAGGCGTCAAAAACCTCTTCTTCGTTGGCGTTTTGTAGCTGAGCCATCAGAGATTCAATATCTGATTTGATACCAGGACAGACTGCATTGTCGTAAACAGCAATATCTTTGTTAATTAAAGACATACTGCTTAGGTGTTCATATAGTTCCTCGTTACAGTCTAAATAATATTCTTGCCAGTCACTGTTTGGTGTAACGACGGTTGTATGCATAACCTTTGGCCGGCGCTGAAAAATGGAGCCTGGAGATAACAAGTGACGTTTACCGTTTTCGTCTGTATAGCTTCCCGTTCCTCTGATGACATAAACCAAAGAAAAAAATGGAAATTTAACATTGATGTGCTCTGTTTCGACACCCGGTTTATGAATGTATCCGCAACCAATCCAATTTTGAGACGCCCCTAAAGTACGTGAGTAGTTAAGTGGGGAATTGATATTAGCGCACTCTTTTGCCAAAAGTTCACTTTCAAATAGCATTTCTTTCGAGTGAAACTTATGTGAGTTTTTTCTACCATTGATATCATCCATAAGAAGTTATGTCGTTGCCATTTAACGTATCTATTATACCAAAGATGACATTTTGTTTTGTGAGGAGGCTTATATAATAGCTATCAACAACTGATTGAGGAGAGTTGACTATGAACCAACTAACAAAACAAAACCCATGCAATTCAAGTGCCCCTTGTGCCAATAAGCATATCAATTTATCCAATAAGCATATCAATATGAATGGGAATAAGAGTTTAGGAGTTGATGCTGTCCACATGGGAATAACATCTGCCATGTTAGCTAAGTCGATTTATGGGTCATTTCGTGATCGCGGAATTGAGCTCTATCTTCTCATCGTACCGCTCATGTTAGTGGCACTGTTTTTATAGGGTTGGTCCCCGTTTAGGATGCTAGTTTAGCATCCTCTTTTTTTGTTGTGCGATAAATACAAGAGCAATGCCCCCCAATATGCACATGGTCGACAGAGCAATATTAAAGGAGAGTGGCTCTCCTACTAAGATAACTCCACCAAGCAAGGCAATGCCAGGAACAGAGAGTTGAACTATTGAAGCGGTAAGCACAGTCAGTTGCCTCAATGCCATATACCAAATGACATAGCCGAGTGCTGAGGTAAAAATGCCAGAACAGACAGCTAACATTAACCCTGTTCGCGAGATAGTTTCTATACTCAATAGCCATGGCAACATGAGTAGAGCCAAAAGCGCGCTACCAACAAACCCCTGAGTGGTTGATTGTAAGGGTTTACCAGAAACCTTCCCTTGTAAGGTAAAGATGGCCCAACAAACTCCAGAAAGTGCCATAAGTAGAGCAGATAGAGGATCTGGTCTAGTGGCAGATGGTAAAAGTAAAATTAGAAATCCACTTACAGCCACACCAATACCTAACCATTCAAATCCGATAATTCGGTTTCCTTTGTACGCGTACGTTGCCAGCATACTCAATTGTACGACGCCAAATAAAATGAGAGCACCAGTCCCTGTCCCCAGTTCAATATAAGCTAACGAGAAAAAGAGTGCATAGAAGAGCAGAGAAATAGACAAAACGAGAACCGATTTCCTGTTGAAGGATGCGGTTACCAGATTGGAGCGATTATATATAATCGTGATGATAAGAAGCGTTGTCGCACCTGACAAAATTCGAATAAGAGTGAAAGAACCAGCATCTATGTAACCTTCCAGTAAGGCGACCCGACATAAAATAGAATTGGCGGCGAAAGCGAGCATTGCAATGAAAGTAAGTAAAAAGGTTTTCACGTTAACCACATTTAGATAAATAGTTGAGCTATTGTGGCGTGTTTTTATTGCCTAATCTAGTTGAAGGGGTTCCTATATATACTGTTTGATTATATGAATTACGTTTCAACTTGATTCAGCAATAAGGGCAATATATGTTTTGCTTTTATTGGCTTGTGATACCAAAACCCTTGCGCTAAGTCACTACCAAGACGATGACAAAATTTGGCTTGTTGTTCTGTTTCTATGCCTTCAGCCACAATCACAAGGTCGAGATGATGGCCCACATCGATGATCGCTTTTAATACCGCTTCATCTCTAGGATCGTTTGGAGCTTCGGTAACAAATGCTCTATCAATTTTTAGATTATTAATAGGAAATTGACGTAAGTAACTGAGTGAAGAGTAGCCTGTTCCAAAGTCGTCAATGGATATTTCAACCCCTGCTTTTTTAAGTCGTTCGAGTTTCACCATTAATTCAGAGTTCGCTTCGATTAATGCGTGTTCCGTTAACTCAATACCAAGGTTCTTTGGTTGCAAACCAAACTCGTTGAGCGTGTCATATAGTATTGAGAAAAAACGGTTATGCTCTAACTGTTTGCCTGAAACATTGATATCTATTCGAATGCCTTCAATGCCTTGATTTTTCCATTGTGCTATCTGTTTACACGCACTTCTAAGCACCCATTCGCCAATCCTTACAATTAGGTCCGACCGCTCAGCGATAGGAATGAAAATATCTGGGGTTGTTCCGATTGAGGGTGGTTTGGGATCCCACCTAAGGAGTGCCTCGCAAGAAACAATTTTATTATTGCTAAGATCAACCTGAGGTTGATAGACCAGATGAAACTCGTCTAGTTCGAGAGAATGTCTCAAGTTAGAAGCGATTTCTCTTTGGAACTGGAGAAGATCATGGATGGATTGGTCAAAAAAATGATGTCGATTTCGACCATCTTTCTTCGCTTTGTACATGGCAGCATCAGAATACTTAAGTAGTTGGTCAGTATGATCACCATCTTTAGGAAATAGGCTGATACCAATACTCGCAGTGACATAAATTTCTTGCTCAAAAACGGTATAGGTTTGTTCGAACTCAGACATAACCTTCTGAACAACGTATTCCACATCGCTGCTGTCTCGGATATTGGGAAGTATTATTAGAAATTCGTCGCTACCAAACCGAGAGAGTGTATCGTATTTTCTTAATTTTGGTTTTAGTCTATGTGCAATTTCTATCAATAGTCGATCACCGGCGTTGTGGCCCATGGTGTCGTTTATCTCTTTAAATAGGTCAATATCGATAAATAGTACAGCCAGTTTTTGGTTGAATCGTCTTGCTTCGTTTAGTCGGTGAGATAATTCTTTTTCAAAGTATCGTCGGTTGGGTAGGCCAGTTAAACTGTCTGTTGTAGCAATTCGCTGTAGTTCGAGTTTCGCTTGATGTTGCTCTGTAAGATCAACATCAACACAGAACATTTCTGGGTTTTCTGATCCTTGTTTCAGCATTACGTGAGTAGAGTATACGATGACGTGATTACCATCTTTACGTTTGAGTTGTAATTCACCTGCGGGAATCGGGATACCTTGCTCTATCCAAGCATGATGCAAATCTATTACCGTTTGTTTCATTTCAGAGGGGATGATGAGGTTTTCTAGCGTTTGTCCGAAGGCTTCTTTTTTAGTGTAACCGTATATTTTACAACTAGCCTCATTCCAGTAAATAACCTTTCTATTTTTATCATAACCCTGCACGGCCACTTTAGGCATTGACTCAATAAGTTGTAAAAAACGAGATTCATTTGGTTCATATGTACCCGTAGACTGGTTACTCAAAATTAATCTCCACTTTGTAAACGATCATTTTAAAATACTATCTAGATGCCCGGATATCATCTTTAACTTTATGAAATTATGAGTTAAATGCAAGTGCTCAAAAATTTTCAAAGTGTTTTTTTTAAAATTATGTTTTCGCTCAATGAAAGGTTAGCTAAATTTATCTCATAAAATTAGCTAGATATAATGATAGTTTTAATTCTAGCGCTGATAGGGGTACTACCAAAGGATGAGAGATGAAGGTAAAAGTTATCCTTAAAAAAACGAAACTGTGATCTATCTTTAATAGGCTTCTCATATAACGAGTAATAAGAACAATACTCGCTACCTATCAAGTAACAGATAAAGATAATTAATTTACAGAAAATAAATATTATTTAGCGTATATCTCTTTTTTCTAATTTAAGCGGATAAATACACTCAGTAATTGACCATGACCACAAATTTAAATTGCAAGCAGGTCTATAGTAAAAGTCCTAATAAGTAGAAATTTAACTAGTGAGAAGCAAATTCGTAGGTTTCACAATGGACCGCACGTTAGACATATTTGATTGATACAACTGTGATGCCGCTTTCGTTTTTACCCAACAATAAGGTAGAACCACATGAGCAACTCGTTAAAGGATATGACCCTGCCACCTGACCTGACCATTAAAAAAGGGTCTGGCCCCGTACGTACCCAGTTTCCCATCTACTCTAATTCTTTACCACCTTGTAACCATGCATGTCCTACCGGCAGCAATATTCAAAAATGGCTATCCTTAGCGCAAGAGAAACGATTCGAAGAGGCTTTTCAAGAGTTGGTACTGAATAACCCTCTCCCTGCTATTCATGGTCGTGTCTGTTATCACCCCTGTGAGACGGCGTGTAATCGAACCGATGTTGATCAACCGGTAAGCATCCACGCAGTGGAACGCTACTTAGGTGATTTAGCTATCGAGCAAAAATGGCCAGTTCGTTTTGAGGCTAAATCTACTGGAAAAAGGGTTTTGGTCGTGGGTGCAGGACCAAGTGGATTGGCAACGGCATATCACTTAAAACGGTTCGGTCATGATGTCGAAATTCACGAAGCTGGTCCTATGGCCGGTGGCATGATGCATTTTGGTATACCTGCTTATCGGTTACCTCGCGAAGTGTTGAATCAAGAGATTGCTAGAATTCAAGGCATGGGTATTGATATTGTTCTAAATAGTAAGGTGGATGACCTGTTAGCGGCAAAAGTTCAGGGCCAATTTGACGCGGTATTCTTAGCCATTGGTGCGCATGTCGGTCGTGGGATAGATATTCCGAGTGATGACCCAGGAGTAGCGATAGACGCCGTTACTTATCTGCGAAATATTGAAATGGGTGATGCTCCTAAACTCGGTAAACGAGTTGCGGTTTATGGTGGAGGCAATACAGCAATGGATGCTGCTCGCACTGCTAAGCGCATGGGAGCCGAAGTAATGATTATTTATCGTCGTAACCGTGATTTGATGCCCGCTCATGATTTTGAATGTGTCGAAGCCATGGAAGAAGGTATTAAGTTTCATTGGTTGCGAACAATTAACAGTATTGAGGGTTCCACTTTTACGCTAGAAAAAATGAGTATTGTTGATGGACGACCTAAGCCAACAGGGGAATACGAAAATATTGAAGCTGACTCGCTTATTCTTGCCCTTGGGCAAAACATCGATACTAAATTAACGCGAAATGTACCCGGAGTACAGCACAAGGAAGACGGCACTGTTATTGTTAATGAACAGATGATGACAGGCTACCCAGGGCTCTTTGCTGGTGGCGATATGGTACCAAGTGACCGAACCGTAACGATAGCGGTTGGGCATGGAAAGAAGGCTGCGGCCCATATAAATGGCTTCCTTTGCGGACGAGCATTTTCTAAAGCATCAAAACAGCCGCTGATTAAGTATGACCAGTTGCACCTCTGGTACAAAACCGACGCAGATAAACGTGAACAAACGGCAATGGCACCAGAAGTGCGCACGACTACTTTTGAAGAAGTGGTTGGCGGGTTAACACCTGAACAAGCTCTTTTTGAAGCGCAGCGCTGCTATTCTTGCGGTAACTGCTTTGAATGTGATGGTTGCTTAGGGGCTTGTCCGTATGGCGCGATAACCTCAAATGGGAAAGATAAAGGTTATTCAGTAAATTACGATAAATGCACAGGTTGCGAGGCATGCTACAACCAATGTCCTTGTCATGCTATTGAAATGGTTGCAGCTGAAGTAGGAGGCGTCAAATGAATGGTTTTAATCATGTAATGCATACCTGTGATGGTAATGAAGCCACAGCCCATGTCGCATACCGTGTCAGTGAGGTCTGTGCTATTTATCCTATTACACCTTCTTCTACTATGGCTGAATTTGCCGACCAATGGGCGTCTGAAGATAGACGTAATCTTTGGGGTAATATCCCATTAATCGCTGAAATGCAGAGTGAGGGGGGCAGCTGGCACCGTTCATGGTTCGTTGCAAAGTGGGGCTTTAACGACCACGTTTACAGCGTCTCAAGGGTTGCTATTAATGTTACCCAACATGTATAAAATTGCTGGTGAACTAACACCAGCAGTCTTCCATGTGGCCGCACGCTCACTTGCTGCGCAAGGATTATCTATATTCGGTGACCATCAAGATATTATGGCTGCCCGTGGTACTGGCTTTGCGCTTTTGGCCGCATCGTCTGTACAAGAAGCTCACGATATGGCGCTTATCGCCCATACGGCTACATTATCTGCTCGTATTCCCTTTATTCATTTCTTTGACGGTTTTCGTACATCTCATGAAGTGAACAAGATCAATCTGATCTCCGATGAAGTAGTCAGAGAAATGGTTTCAGATCAACTTGTACGTGAGCATAGGCAAAGAGGGCTTAGCCCAGATACTCCTTTTATTAGAGGAACAGCGCAAAATCCAGATGTCTACTTTCAAGCCAGAGAAACAGTAAACCCGTACTATGCAGCGACTCCAAATATTGTACAAACATACATGGATAAGTTTGCTGAGTTAACGGGACGTCATTATAAACTGATAGAGTTTTATGGCGCTCAAGATGCAGAGCATGTTGTGATTGCTATGGGATCAGGTGTTGAAACGTTGATTGAAACCGTTGAACACCTAGTTAAAAATGGCGAGAAAGTAGGGGTGTTAAAAGTACGTCTATACCGCCCTCTGTCTACGAAACACCTTTTAGATGAATTACCAGACAGTGTAACAACCATTACGGTTTTGGACCGAACCAAAGAACCAAGTGCAACGGCTGATCCGCTCTATCAAGATATAATTACCGCGTTGATGGAAGATGATAGCAAATATAACGCTATGCCTCAGGTTCTGGCTGGACGTTATGGACTGTCGAGTAAAGAGTTTACTCCAGCGATGGCTAAAGCGGTGTTTGACAATGGTAGTGGTAAGAAAAAAGGCACTTTACAGTTGGCATAATTGATGATGTCGGCTTATCGCATCTTGAAGTGGATGAGAGCTTTGATATTGAACCAAGTGAAGTGGTTCGAGCTATGTTTTATGGGTTAGGCGCGGACGGTACGGTTGGTGCAAACAAAAATACCATAAAGATTATAGGCGATGACCCTGATTACTTTGCACAGGGCTATTTTGTGTATGATTCTAAAAAATCAGGCTCGCAAACGGAATCGCACCTTAGGTTCGGTCATCATGAGATAAATAGCCCTTACCTGATTCAGTCTGCAAATTTTATTGCATGCCATCAACAAACCTTTGTTGAAAAGACAGACATGTTGGCTAAAGCAGCGATGAATTCTACGTTCCTTCTGAATTCATCGATCGATAAAGACCAAGTATGGGATTCTTTACCTGCTTGCATGCAAAAGCAGTTAATTGATAACAAGATGAAGATGTATGTTATTGACGGCTATAAAGTAGCCCGTGAAACCGGTATGGGTAACCGAACTAACACCATTATGCAGACCTGTTTTTTTGCGCTGTCTGGTGTCCTAGAGAAAGAAGAAGCGATAAGGAAAATTAAAAAAGCCATCGAAAAAACCTATTCTAAAAAAGGCCCAGAATTGGTGACAAAGAACTTTTTAGCCGTGGATCAGGCCTTAGCCAACCTTCATCAGGTAACGATTCCTAAGCAGGTCAGTGCCAACGTGAAACCGATAAAATATGTTTCGGATAGAGCACCCGATTTTGTAAAAGAAGTGACAGCGCAAATGATGGCAGGTAAGGGGGATTTAATTCCTGTATCTCAATTACCGGTAGATGGCACTTATCCATCGGGCACTACCCAGTGGGAAAAACGTAATATCGCACAGCGTATACCTATCTGGGAGTCTGACGAGTGTATTCAGTGTGGTAATTGCAGTCTCGTTTGCCCACACGCGGCTATCCGAGCGAAATTTTATGATAAGTCGATACTAGAAGATGCTCCCACTGGATATAAATCGGCTCATATCTCAGCGAGAGGATTCCCTGAAATCCGATACACATTACAGGTATATGCAGAAGATTGTACCGGTTGTGGTTTATGTGTAGATGCTTGTCCAGCGATAGTAAGTGATAACTCCGATATAGATAAACCGCGTAAAGCGATCAATATGGAGCTAAAAGAGCCCTACCTTGAGCAAGAGATATCGAGTTTAACTTTCTTTGAACAGATAGACTACAACGATAGAGCTAGGATAGATTTCTCACATGTACGCGGCGTTCAATTCCTTCAGCCTTTGTTTGAGTTTTCAGGTGCTTGTTCTGGTTGTGGTGAAACACCGTATCTAAAATTAATGTCGCAGTTATTTGGTGATAGGTTAATGGTTGCTAATGCAACGGGTTGTTCGTCTATTTATGGTGGTAATCTGCCTACGACACCTTGGTCTGTAAATAGTGATGGTCGTGGGCCTTCATGGTCAAACTCTCTGTTTGAAGACAATGCGGAGTTTGGCTTTGGTTTTAGATTGGCAGCGGTTAAGCAACATGAGTTAGCCGAACAACTGTTATTAGAAAATCGTGAGCACCTAGACCCGTTATTGGTTGACCAACTGCTTAATGCAGAACAAATAACGGAGTCGGAAATTCAAGCGCAGATTAAGCGAGTGAATACTCTCAAACATCGACTTAGTCAGACGGATACAGAATCCGCTCGCAATTTGATTTCTGTTGCTGAGCAGTTAATTCGTCGTTCAATCTGGATAGTGGGTGGGGATGGTTGGGCCTACGATATTGACTCTGGCGGCTTGGACCATGTTTTGGCTAGTGGCGCAGATGTCAATGTATTGGTTATGGATACTGAGGTGTATTCAAATACGGGTGGACAGATGTCGAAATCTACACCATTAGGTGCGGTGGCGAAGTTTGCTGCTGCTGGTAAACAGGCAACTAAGAAAGATCTCGCCATGCAGGCAATTGCTTATAACAATGTGTACGTTGCTCGTATTGCGTTAGGTGGCGATCCACAACAAACACTATTAGCGATGCGGGAAGCGGAAATGTACCGTGGACCTTCTATTGTCATCGCTTATAGCCACTGTATTGCCCATGGTATTAATATGGAAGATGGTTTACGTCAGCAGCAACTTGCAGTGCAATCTGGGCATTGGCCACTGTTTCGTTACAACCCATCACTGAGAGAAGTGGGTATAAACCCATTCTCACTAGACTCACTGAGACCTAATATACCGCTTAAACAGTATAGAATGAATGAGGAGCGATACCGAAGTTTGCAAAGAAGTGATCCGGAAATGGCAGATAAAATCACCTCAGATGCTCAACGAGTGTCGGAAAGAAAGTGGCAGTTATATGAAGAACTAGCGACGCGAGCAACTGGTTCTATCGCTCCTCATGTTGAACTGACTGCCGGTAAGGAATAGGTTTTCTTATAATGTAAATAAAAATCAGGGCGTTGCGCCCTGACTGAGCGAGTTTATAAGGAACATGGGAGAAGTTCTACAGACAGCTCAAAACGTCCCTTTAGGCTTTACAATGGGCATCCGTGCCCATTGATGCCTGCTAAGTTACAGCCCTACTGTTAATTTCATAATATTACTTATTTGCAAATATGATTGATTCATTTATATGGTCAATTCAGTACCAAACTTGGTTGGTACAATTCAAACCAATACCTAAAACAATCCGATTTTGAGAGCAAAAATGTAGATTAGCTCTGGCAATATTGCTGCGTATACGGCAACCCAATATAGTGTGAAGAGTATGATGCTAGACTTTAATAGTGCGGATAAATTCGGATTCATATTGTGCTTACTCTGCTGAGTTTATATTTTGATATAGCAGCATGCGTGCCAATATTTAACTGGTTGATATAGAAAGACTAAACTTGCTTGCCAATCGAAGTCGCAGTCCATATGACAATCGCGGTGTCATATGGACACTTCTGTGTTGTCTATATGACTATATATGGTTGATTTTGCATTAGGAAAGATTCATTAACAAACTGTTTTATAAGGCTCGGAGGCAATTTTAGCCCTTTTCAATAATTGGCACACTATCTGCAATTAAACATCAATGATGTATAAAACAAATTTGCATAAATTTATTAAGGTTAACAATTGTTGAATATTACTGATAAAAGCAAAGAAGAAAAAATCACCCCGCTTCTTAGGCTCGGTTTTCGCCCATTTTTTCTTTTTGGTTCGCTGTATGCGATTATTTCTATTCTAGTTTGGGTGTATTCATTTCAACATGGCCAGCCTGAAGCGTTAAACGTTCCTGCTCTTTGGTGGCATGTACATGAGATGTTTTTCGGCTTTGCGATGGCTATTGTTGCTGGTTTTGTATTAACAGCTGTTCAAACATGGACTGGCGTTAATGGGACTAAAAGTTACCGGTTGGGATTTATTGTCTTGTTATGGGCACTTCCTAGGGTACTGTTTTGGACGCAATCGCCTCTTTGGTTGATTTCTATTGTTGAGGCACTTTTTTTAGCTTTCGTGGCGTATGAAATTGGATTTCGAGTGGTTAAATCTAAAGGGTGGAAAAACCTATTCTTCGTTCCTCTTTTTATTCTTGCTTTAATCGCTAACTTTGCTAGTTACGCAACAATCAAAGGTCTCCCTCCTTTCCCATCACTTGCTGTGTGGCAAGCAATGCTATGGTGGTTTATTTTGTTGTTGTCTGTAATGGGTGGACGAGTCATCCCGTTTTTTACTGCTCGAAAATTCAACTTTGAAAAAGCTCAGCCGTTGCTCTGGTTAGACATCGGTGCAAATCTTCCTTTAGTTATGCTGTTTGTATTGAGTTTTTTCCCGCTCACTAGTCAACAGCTTTCACCAGCATTTCTATTGGTGGGGGCTCTGTTCCAGTTCATTCGTTTTGCAAGATGGAAGCCATGGTTGACGTTAAGCGAGCCGCTTGTTTGGTCTTTGCATACGGCTTATCTCTGTATACCGCTTGGCCTGCTGGTTAGTGGATTTAGTGAAGGGTTCTTTAAACATTCTATGATCCATTTATTTGCAGTAGGTGCGTTGGGTGGGTTGATTCTTGCGATGATTTCTCGGGTAACGATGGGGCATACAGGACGCGCAATCTACGAAGGACCAAGGATGTGGCCAGCGTTTATGGCGCTGTTTATTGCTGCGTTGATAAGAAGTTTTGCGGTTGCCGTCTTCCCTGAATATATGTTTTCGTTAATTAATAGTGCCGCTGTGTTATGGGCGTTAGCGTTTGGACTATTTTTATACTATTTTGCTAACATGTTGATGACCGCGAGAGTAGACGGTCATCCAGGTTAAATAGTATCGGCTTTTATTTAAGATATCTGCATTATATTTAATGCAGGCGTCTTAGGTGATCACTTCTTGGTCTAATAATTAAAGTTTATTTTCCCTTGTTGTTATTTTAATGGGGTTTCGTACTGTTACTTTTTAACGAATATGAATGATGAAAAATAGGTTTATAGAGTGTTATTCATTCGAACCGACATTCATTAACATGAGTCCTTCAGATGCGATGGTGCCAGTGCTGATGGACAGCCCTGCGAGAAGTAACACTACTGCGTATTTGCTTGCAATTATAGCTAGGCCTAATGTGTTTATCATATTATTCATATATACCTCGATTACTTTGGTTAATTACTTTTGTCTTATTTTAGATGAGTTGTATTTATTATTTTGAGACATTAGGCCGTTATAGGGATTGGGTATTTTCTTATTGTCAAAACAAATGGTATTGATCATTTTTTACAACTGGTTACAAATAATATTATATATTAATTGATTGCCATTAATGTTGTTACAGCATGAATATAGCAGTTCTTTATATATTTCCGCTTGTGAATTTTGAATAAAACTAGTGAATTCAATAGCTTTATGCGATTCTTGTTGAAATCTTCTTTTCAAGGGTTCAATTTTGTTAGTTAAACATAAGTACACTCTACTTGGGGTTGTGGCCATTTTACTGTGGGGCTGTTTGGTTGGACTCACTCGCAGCGTTGCCGAGCAGTTTGGTGCAGTTGGCGGTGCAGCGTTAATTTATACAGTCGCGTCAGTATTGCTCTATTTCACCTTTGGTGTGCCAAAGCTGAAAGGACTAGGCTGGAAGTACATTATTATTGGTGGAGGCTTATTTGCAGCTTATGAGGTGTTTTTTTCGTTGGCGTTGGGATTAGCAAATGATAGACACCAAACAATTGAGATGGCATTAATCAATTATCTTTGGCCTTCGTTAACAGTGTTGTTAGCGGTGTTTGTTACGAGTAAAAAGGTGAGTCGTTTAATCTATCCTTGCATCTTAGTATCATTTTTTGGTGTTGTTTGGAGTTTGCTAGGAGATGAGGGTATATCACTATCCAAATTACTTAGTAATATCAGTACCAACCCAATAGCGTACTTTCTCGCTTTTTCTGGTGCATTTATTTGGGCAATCTACTGTGTGGTAACGAAACGCTTATCAAACGGAAAAAATGCTATCACGCTTTTTTTGTTTTTACTGCCATCGCACTTTGGCTACATTATTTCTCGTCGGACCAACCAGCCGTCGTATTTACCTTTGAATCTTCGATTAGTCTACTCATAACGGCAGCTGTCATGGGGAGTGGTTACGCGCTCTGGAACATTGCTATTATAGGTGGGAATATGCTGTTTTTGGCGACGCTCTCGTATTTTACTCCTATCTTATCAACGCTGTTTTCAGTGTTGATATTAGGAATTTCTATCTCTGCGACTTTCTGGCAAGGTGTTCTTCTAGTGACATTGGGTTCTATTTTATGTTGGTGGGTAACGAGAGACTAACTTCAATCACATTCAATGTTCGCTCAAAGTGATTGGGCAGAAATTCTTTATAATGTGTAGTGGCTTAAAAACATTGCGGCGGTTTCGTCAGCGATATTTTCTAGTTTTTCATGCTCTATTATATGACCAATGTTTAGCAATAATGGCCAGAAACAATGTCCTTTAATCATGTTATGAAGCTGGCCATTAGCAAACTCAAAGTCCATTGGTTTTAGTTTATTGTCTTCTACGGCGGCCTCTAACCATTGAAACAGGGTGGTTTCTCTTGCTGAAAACTTACCCATCTCTTTTTGTAGCGCTTCAGGGTTGTAAAAAAATGGCCAAATGCGACTCGTGATAGTTCTAGGTTTTCTTTGGATGAAAACATCTTAGCTTCTGCAAGTAGAATAGAACTAAGTTGGTCATGCAATGGTGTGTTGGGTATATATTTGAAATCAGGTTGAATCGTTGATTTTCGCCACATCTCAGACATGATGTGCATTACCAAGGCTTCTTTGGTTTCAAAGTGGTTATATACCGTTCTCTTAGACACTTGGGCCAATTCTGAGATTTTGTCCATACTGGTGCTCTTGACACCATCTTTTATAAAGGCTTTTTTTGCCGCATTAATAATCGCTTCGCGCTTTAATTCACTTCTGGTTTTTTTATTTCAAGCATTAGTTAATCGACTCTCATTGGCCCTGAAATAGATTTTACACTGAGTAGTTTACTTTTCAATATTTAAATGTACACTATACAGTGTAGTTTATAGAGTAGAGTACTCGAATGAGAAAGTTAACAATTTTTAGTTTAGGAGCTTTGTTTATGGCAGCTGTAGTGATTGGTGCATGTTCAACCGACTCTGGTGCGAAGAAAGATAAAGGGAAGTTCGTAAACACAGAAGTCAAATACAACCCTTCTATGGGGAACCTTTGGGACATCATAGCCGAGAAATTTAATTCCAAGCGCTCGGCAGCAGAGCCGGCAGGAGAAGTTCCTCTAAAATCAATGTCGAAATCTGGTTTAGAAAGTAGCGATGAAGATGCTATCTACCGACTAGGCCACTCAACAATATTAATGAGGTTAAATGGCGAATACGTGATGACGGATCCGGTATTTAGCGAGAGAGCATCTCCTGTCCAATGGGCAGGTCCAAAACGTTTTCATCCAACACCAATATCGATAGAAGAATTGCCAGAAATTAAGATAGTCATTATTAGTCATGATCATTATGACCATTTAGATAAGTCAGCGATTAAGAAGTTGGCGAGCAAAGTACAACATTTTGTTACGCCCTTAAAAGTGGGTGATTACCTGATAGATTGGGGTGTTGAATCATCGAAAGTGACACAGTTAGATTGGTGGGATGAGGTAGAACTAAATGGTATCAAACTTGTAGCGACACCAGCCCAGCATTTTTCTGGTCGTAGTCTGTTCGACCGAGATCAAACACTTTGGGCGAGTTGGGTGATCCAAAGCGACAAACGAAATCTGTATTTTAGTGGAGACGGAGGCTATTTTAATGGCTTTAAAGAGATTGGAGATAAATACGGTCCATTTGATGTCACTATGATAGAAACTGGCGCTTATAATGATTTGTGGGCGGATATTCATATGTTACCGGAACACAGCATGCAGGCGCATTTGGACCTCAAAGGGAAAGCCATGCTACCAATACACAATGGTACTTTTGATCTATCAATGCATGATTGGTTTGAACCGTTCGAAAAAATTACGGAATTGGCTAAGAATAATAACGTGAACTTGTTAACGCCAGTGTTTGGAGAAGAAGTCAATCTAGCGGATCCAATTAGCCATTATGCATGGTGGCATGAAGCGCAAGAAACAGAAGAATCTAAGTTAGCATTACAACAGTAACAGTGTAAAAGCGGGATAACGATTTACTTGGCAGGGGTTTGCTGTCGATGTAAAGTAGCTCTCCCCGCCAAATGACCTTTTCGAATAAGTGTGTCTATTCGATCGAAAGTACATAGATAACGGTTGTTATCGATAAAGAGACAGCAAATACCGCTATTGCTCGTCGGTTTGAAGCAAGAGAAACCTTGGTCGAGATATGCTCTTGAACGCCAGTAAACATTGCTTTTACCAATGGTTTTCTTTGCAATTTATAGATGATTATTGCTAGTAGGTGCAGGCTAACGAGGATAAATAATCCGTCGATTAGATTTTCGTGGATAAATACGCAGACATCAAAGATTTGGTCGTTGAGCCAATATTCTGAACCGGGTAGAGGGTCTAACATCCCAGACAGAGCTAGGCCAGATAAACATTGAATCGACAACGCTGTAACTAATGTGACCACCATATACCCACCAGCAGGATTATGTCCGGGGGATTCTTTGTACTCGCCTTTAAAGTAAAGCAATACGGTTTTTGGAGAATGGACGAACTGAGAGAATCGACTTGTCTCACTTCCGATAAATCCCCATAAAAGACGCCAAGTTAAAAGTGTAAAAAGTGTTAATCCTAAGTATACATGTGGGCCTTGCTCTGTTAGCCCACTGAAAGCTAAACCAGCGAATAACAATGCCTGAATCCAATGGTATAAGCGTGTCGGAAAATCCCAAACTTTCATAATTCTTCCTTTAAGTCATCTACTTCGGAAATTATACAATTCGATTAACTTTATCATAAACTTATACAACATATATTTACATAACCATAATATTTGTGTAACTATGTTTGAATATTAAACAGCTCTAATATGAGTGACACGGAGGAAGTAATATGAAAAAGCATTTGATAAGCCTATTTATGCTCATTTCAGTCTCAGCTAGTGCGGCAACGTTTGAAGCAGAAATTGAGGCTCGGCAGGACGCCTATTCAGGTATTAAGGATAATGTAGAAGTGGTTGGCGACATGCTAAAAAGCGGCGAATTCGATTACGCTAAGTTTGAGATGCTAGGAGAGAAATTGACGAAGCATTCATCAAGCCTAAAATCACTGTTTCCTGAAGGAAGCCAAGAAGGCAGCAATGCTAAAAAAGCGGTTTGGAAAAGCTTTGATCAGTTCTCAATGGGCTTAGACAAGCTAGATCAAGGTTTTCAAGATTTTTATGCGGCTGCAAAAGCACAAGATCAAGCCGCACTCGTTGCTGGATTTAAAGATGCGACAGGTACCTGTAAAGGTTGTCACCGTAAATTCCGTAATAAGAAATAGCGCTTTGACAAAGGGTTTAGTGGCCAATCATCCAGTAGATGATACTTGTTGAGCGTGCAGGTAAACTTGCTTAAGTTGTGAGATAAGTGGTTCAATTTTAGAATTATGCACATTACCGTAGCCGAGAACTAAAGCATTCCAACCACGCGTAGTTGTCTGCTTTTCGTAATAAGAAAGGGGTCTAATGGTGATCCCTTTTTTATTTGCTGCTTCTACCATTTCTTTTTCTGTAGGCATACCTTTCCAGCGGACCGTAGTATGTAAACCAGCGTCTTGACTAATGATCTGCCATTCATCACCAAAATGCAGTTTGATTGCATCTTTTAAGGAAGACGATTTCTGTTGGTAAATTTTCCTCATCCTTCTTAGGTGACGCAAAAAGTGACCCTCCGAGATAAAGTCGGCTAATGCGGCTTGGCTATGTATTGCGGTGGTGCCCGTCATAGCGTCTTTGATTTTTAAGCAACTGGAAACCAAGCTTTCAGGAACAACCATATAACCAATTCTCAAGCCATTGAACATGGTTTTACTCAATGAACCAACGTAGATGCAGCGATCTGAAAAGTTGGACTGTGAACTAAGCCCTTGAAGTGACGTATAAGGTCTATGAGCAAATTGAAACTCACTGTCGTAATCGTCTTCGATAATCCACACTCGATTGCTTTCTGCCCAATTTAATATTTCTAATCTCTGTTCTGAATTAAGGCTAGTTCCCATTGGATACTGGTTACTCGGTGTCACGTAAATTGCCGCTGCTTTTTCTTTATAAGAGAGGGGATATTAAGTCCAAGATATGGTGCTACAGACACCTTTTCTGATTGAATACCATAGAGTTCGAGCACCTTTTCCATTTGTGAATAGCCAGGTTCTTCCATTAGCAGTTTTTGGCTTGGGCATACAACTGCTAAGGCTGCAATAGAGAGTGCCTGCTGTGCGCCAGACGTGATAATTATTCGGTTTGCATCGCAAGAAACAGAACGACTAGATTGTAAATAATAGCTGAGAGCCTCTCTTAATGGATAGTAACCTTGAATATCATTTAATCCCGACAGTACCTGTCGATGGGTATGTCGTTGAAGAAGTCGTTGCCATTTAGTATATGGAAATTCAGCCAAATCGGGTACACCAGGAGAAAAAGGTCGATTTAAGTCTTGTGGATTATTCGCACTAACGAAGGAAAGGGGTGAACCACCGTTGTCAGAATGCTTTAAATCCGTTTTTAAAAATTGCTCAGGGATAGATACCGCGACAAAAAAACCTGACCCTTTACGACTTTGTAAATATCCTTCTGCAACAAGCTGTTCGTAAGCACCGGTTATAGTATTACGACTTAAGTTAAGTTCTTCAGCCATCTTGCGGGTCGAAGGCAATTTCTGTTCTTTAATCCAGTTGCCGTTAATTATCTTTTGTTGTATTGCATCAAAAAGAGCTTGTTGTAGAGAGGTTGATTTTTTAAGTAATAATAGGTCTCCTACATCGATTATGCTCATAACTGGATCTTTACTTTATTTAAAATTGGATCTAAATAAGATACCACTTTGGCTTTATATTGCAAAAAATAGAAATGTAAATGAAGCCATAGGAGCAGATAATGCTTTCAAAAACAGAACGTACAATAGTAAAAAAAGGTGCGCATAAAGCGTGTCACGATGAAAATAAATTGCATCAAATCATCGACGAAAGCTTGCTGGCCCATGTTGGGATCATAGAATTAGGCGTGCCTATTGTTATTCCAATGCTGGCTTGGAGAGTTGACGATCATATCTATATCCATGGTGCAAATAATAGCCGAATGCTAAGAGCGTTAAAAAAGGGTGTCGAGACCAGTTTAACGTTTACGCTGTTTGACGGGTGGGTTCTGGCGCGTTCGGCGATGCATCACAGCGCCCACTATCGAAGTGCGATGGTGTTTGGTCGATTTGAGCAAATTAACGAGAATGAAGAAAAAGACCGCATACTTAACCATTTTATCGAGCAGATTGCACCGAACCGTACCAATGATGTTCGTTTAGGGAATCAAAAAGAGTTGTCAGCTACATTATTGCTAAAAATGCCGTTAACAGAAGCATCGGTAAAAATTGGCAATAACGGAGTAAATGATGATGAAGCTGATTTGGATAGAGCGGTATGGGCTGGAGTGATGCCGTACAAAACAGTAATCGGTCCATTAGAACCGGTTCCAGAAATAGGTGAACATATTGATACTCCCGACTATTCTTCGGCATATGGTGATCGTTGGTGCGATAAAAGTAGTAATTGAATGGCCAAGAAGTGTTGCTATCTAGGTTTAATACGATACATTTAACCACAATAATTTGTATTGGGCCGAAGCATACTGGCTGGAAATAGATCAACTTCAAGGATGATAATGAGCACAATTCTCGACTGTATACGTACTGTAGGTAGAGGCGAAAGGGGACGTAAACCTCTTAGTTTTGAGCAAGCTTACCAAGTGATGAACGAATATCTCGACGGTGAAATCGGTGACGATCAGATGGCCATGTTGATGATGCTTATTCGTGTTCAAAATGAAACGCATGATGAAATTGCCGGTTTTGTAAAGGCCTTCCAATCTAGGATGCCAAAGATAGGAGCGGATATAGATTGGCCTTGTTATGCAGGTAAAAGAGCCAGCGCAGGTAAGCCATGGCACATTATTGCGGCTAAAATATTGGCGGATAATGGTTATAGAGTTTTATTGCACGGACACTTAGAAGCGACTTCTGTTCGTGAGCACGTACGCAGCTATCTAGATGAACTTGAGATCCCGCTTGCTCGTGATAGTGAGCAAGCTCATGACATGCTTGAGCAGAATAATATTGCGTATTTACCCCTTGCTCATTTTTCTTCTCAAGCGGTAGTGATGCTGGATTGGAAAAATCGTTACGGCTTGAGAACACCAATAAATACTGTCGTGAGAGCGCTTAACCCTGGCAACGCTAAATATGGTCTTAGAGGCAGTTTTCATCCTGGTTTTCAACAGCTACATGCAGAAGTTGAACAATCGGTTGGTTTAAGTAAACACGCGGTTATTTCCTTCAAAGGTCAGTCTGGGGAATCAGAATACAACCCAAAAGTAAGTCAAACGGTTTGGAGAAGTGATAGTAGCGGTGTGACTTCTCACTACTGGCCGGAAACTATGTTGTCGGATATTCCTGAGGTAAATGTTTCGCTGCTCGGCACACCTAAATCTGATAATAATATGATGGCAAATACTGTAGTCGCGACGTTGTGTGCAGTATTATTTACCAAGCTAAACGATAGAGATAAAGCCTACGAACTTGCCTACAAAATGTGGCTTGATTGGCTAGTAAACAACCCAATTTGCAATGATCTTACTTAGCTTTAATTCATGATTTTAATCATCTAATTCCATTTTACTTGTTTTTATTGTTAATCGCACAGGAAAGTCTTGACCGGTCTGCGGGATTACCTCCATGTTAAACTTATGATGTTATATGTACTTACTTTAATGTAGGACTATTCCGCAACACACTTTAGTGCATATTTTGAATGATATTATTTTTTCCATAGAAAGTACTTACACACATTGTGAAAAAATTAATATTAAGAATTCATTATCATGTTGAAAACTATAAATGAACGGATTGAATCGCAAGATGACACGGTAGTCGGTCCATACGTTATCTTATTAGAAAGTGACGTACTACTATTGTTAGCGTCATTACCCTTGATGGTTTTATTCATCTATGGAATATACGTCCACATAAACAAAGCCCGTTTTGTTACACAAGGTGACAAATCCTTAAAAGAGGTAAAACAAGAGGCTTTAACGTTGCCAGAAAAGACGATAAGTATGCTGGGGAAGATGATTGAGTGTCGTTCTGGAGAAACGGGAGGCCATGTAAAACGAGTCGCTAATATGTCTTTTTATGTAGCTAAACTATATGGTTTAACCGATTCTGAATGTGAATTATTAAAGGTCATTAGCCCAATGCATGATATCGGGAAAATAGCAGTTAGTGATTCTATTTTAAACAAACCCAGTAAGCTTGATGAAGCAGAGTTCGAGATAATGAAACGTCATACCATTGATGGCTATAAACTTCTCTCATCAAGCAATAGCCACTTTATGAAAATGGCGGCTATTGTTGCCCACGAACATCATGAAAAATGGGATGGAACAGGGTACCCCAATGGAAAGGCAGCTCTGGAAATACACATATATGGTCGCATTACAGCAATCGTTGATGTTATTGACGCATTGTTGAGTCAACGTCCTTATAAGGAACCTTGGTCAGAATCTAGTGTTAAAACGCTATTAAAGGATCAATCTGGAAAACATTTTGAGCCTCAATTAGTTGACCTTGTAATAAACAATTTTTCTACGGTGATTAGTGTAAGAAATGCCACTATTGAAGAAAACCAGATTGCCATTTTAAATGGTAATTTGTCAGCAGCCTGACCTTTTTAAAACCGATGACATTGTTCATGTTGATAAGAACATAAAGATGCATTTGATGATAAACCCCTTAATTTTTATTTAAATTGTTAGTTTCTAACGTTAAATCAATTATGCTAGCAGGGTAAGTGTTACGGGAAGTCGAACTATCGGTAAAGGTTAAGGATGCATAAAAAAATCAAAGTATTATTGATGCTTGTTGTTGTGGCAATGTTCCCACAAGTTGCCATTAGTTCTGACGAAAGAGAGCCATCTCCTTGGAAGGCTGACATACCTACAGTACCTATTAAATTCGATTGGGTTCTTCTTAAAAAAGGAGAATTGTTCGCTGGCGATTTAATTGCTATGTATCAAGAAGAGATAGAATTCGATAGCGATGAAGTTGGGCTGGTTGATATCGATATGAAAGATATTAAAGAGCTCAGAACTAAGCAACAAATGCGCGTACGTTTCAAAGACGGCATTATCAGGGACGGTCAGCTGTGGCTTACAGAAAGCAGTTTAACCTTTATAGACATTCCTGATAAAGCGTATCCAAGAGAGATGATTCTTTCAATCTCGCCTTCAGAAAAAAGTGAACAAAGCTTATGGGACGGTGAAATTGGGGCTGGGTTTAAATTTAAAACCGGTAACACAGAAAGTTTGGACTATAGCTTTAGTGCTAAAGCGAGGTATCTTTCTGCACACGGGCGTTTTCTTTTCAGTTATCGTGGTGTTGTATCAGAAAGTGCAAAGACAGATTCTGGAAGTCGTGTGAAAACCGAAGATAACCACAGACTCAGTGGCTCCTACGATATCTACTACTCTGAAAAAACGTATTTTCGCTTACCAACTTATGAACTTTATATAGATGAATTTAAGAACATCGATAACCAAACAACGCTCGGTGCATCAGTGGGTTATGAGGTTTTTGATATGCCCGATGTGGAGCTAGATGTCTATTCTGGGTTAAGTGTGCTGCGCACCACTTATAGTAGTGTTGAAGTGGGCGAAGAAAAAAATAATTTTTCACCAGTGTTCGCTTTCGGGATGGATTATGTGCTCGATATCACCAAAGACTTAGAATACTTTTTAACTTATGACGGTAAAGTGGTTAACCGAGAGTCAGGGAGGTTTATACAACATTTAGAAACGGGTATTGAAATCGAGTTAATTGATGACATTGATCTAGAGATCGCCGCTATTGTAGACAATACCGCTAATCCCATTGCCAATGAAGATGGGGTTAAACCAGAAAGCACAGATGTATTAATGGTAATCGAAATCGAATATAACTTCTAAACTTAATGATGTTTCACAATGCCGTCCCAAAAAAGGGTAAAGGTAATTTGCTTAACTTCATCAATGTTAGGTTCTGGTTGAGTAACCAGATATCGAGCACTCGATAAAAATTGACTGTGGCACCACTCGGCAAGTAGTTCCTGTGAATACGGTTTGAATATTTCCTGCTGCATACCTGTTTCAATAAGTAGATACAGAAAACTTAGCAAGTTTCTTGATTTAGTGTTGCCAAGCAGACCTTGAATTTGTTGAAGCTGAGAAAATTCAAAAAATAATTGTAATTTTTGAGGGTGGTTGACGGCCCACTCTAGCCCCGCAAACCAGATTGTTTCTGCCCGAGTCTTTACATCTTCATCTGCGCTCGCAATAATGACATTGCTATCATGTAAAACGTAGTCAGAAAATTCTTGTTTTACAGTGGTGAGAAGTTCTTCTAACAATGCATTCTTGGTTGGGAAGTGATGGAATAGCGTGCCAGTAGCAACGCCAGCATGTTTTGCAATATTGGCTGTTGAGGCAGAATAAAACCCATGTTCAACAAAGAGCGACAACGCTGTATCGAGTATTTTTTGTCGCTTATCTAGTTTCATCTCTTATTTACCTTAGAAATATTTTTAGAATTAGCTTTTGAACGAGACCACCATAAGGAGGATGAATCAATTTGCCACTGTTGAAAGTTCCTCGTTGTAAAACGGTTTTAGCATGGCTTAGTGTTTTGAAGCCTTCTATTCCGTGATAGTGCCCAATCCCTGATGGGCCAATACCACCAAAAGGCGCATCCTCTGCCGCAACGTGAAAGACAGTTTCGTTAATACAAACTCCCCCAGAGTGGGTCTGTTCAAGTACTTGGCGCTGAACGGATTTGTTATAACTCATCAAATAAAGAGCTAGTGGCCTTGGGTTGCTCTTAACAAAGTTAATCGCTTCAGATAGAGACTCATATGGGACAATAGGAAAAAGTGGTCCGAAAATTTCTTCCTGCATGACTCTCATATCACTATTTACATTCGAGATTATTTGAGTCGGCCATTTTTTTGATCCAGTATCGAGTAATTTTGGGTTCTGTCCATTTAAAGGGGTTTTGGTTATCTCATGAGTGTTGGCGGAATGGATAATTGCACCCTTTGCTAAAGCATCCTCCAAAACGGATTCTATTCTTTCTGCTTGGCGAGTATTAATTATTTGACTGTAATCTTTATTGTTTTCGAAATCTGGATAGAGTTGCTGAAACTTCGCTCGGTATGCTGCGATAAACTCGTCTACCTTATTTTTGGGGCACAGTGTGTAATCCGGTGAAACACAGATTTGTCCTGCGTTTAAACATTTACCATAAATTAGGCGTTCTACTGCTGTTTCTATCGGCATGTCCTCACCAATTATCACAGGTGATTTGCCTCCGAGTTCCAACGTCACTGGTGTGAGGTTATCTGCAGCAGCACGCATTACGTGTTTGCCTACCGGTGTAGACCCTGTGAATAAAATATGGTCGAACGGTAATGTGGTAAAGGCTCTTGCCGTTTCTGCCTCACCTTCAATGATAGCAACCTCTTGCTCTGAGAATATCGAATTAACCAGACTCGTTAGTACTTTATTGGTTTCAGGTGTGAACTCAGATACTTTTATCATGGTGCGATTTCCGGCCGCAATAGAAGTCACAAGTGGGCTTAGTGAAAGCATAATAGGAAAGTTCCACGGAGCGATTATACCTACAACCCCTTTTGGTTGGTACTCAACCCGCACGGATGCAGGTGCAAGTAACAAACCAGCGTGCCTTTTGCTTGGTTTCATCCACTTTTTTAGTTTTTTGAGTGTGTAGTTTATATGGCTAACAACGGGAAGAATGTCTCCGATAAGACTGTCGTGCTCTGAACGGTAACCAAAATCCGCACTCATTGCTGAAACAAGATCTTCTTTATAGTGTAGAACTGCGGTTTTTAGCGCTTTTAATTGACTGACTCGTACTTGATAAGTCGGTGATGGATAGTGTGAGTATTGCTGTTTTTGCTGTGCAAAAATATCAAACAATGGCTGGAGGCCATCATCTAAATGTTGTGTAGGTGAATATGTTGTCATTAGTACTATCCTTACATTAAAGTAAACCGACTAATCAGTCGGTTGAATAGTAATTGAAAAAAACAGGGATAGCAATGGGGTTGATTTATCTTCTAAACCTGCGCCAAATAATCATTTACTTTTTGTTTTAATTGAATTTTATGCTGTTTCTCTATAAATGAAGCGTCGATAGCATTGAGTGATAATTGCGCTAATTCTCGCTTGGAAAAAGGCAATGCAGAGGCAACAGCAAGAAAATTATCAGTCATGTAGCCACCAAAATAAGCGGGATCATCCGAATTGATTGTTACTTGTAGTCCTCTTCTTAGCAATTGAAGGATATTGTGTTGAGACATCGATTCGAAAACCTTGAGTTTAGTGTTTGACAGTGGACAGATGGTTAATGGCATCTTGGATTCCGCTAGTGAAACCATAAGGCTTTCGCTGTCGATGCATCGAACACCATGGTCAACTCTATCTACCTTTAAGTCCTCGATAGCGTCAATAATATTTTGGGCGGGGCCTTCTTCACCTGCGTGGGCGACAGCTAAAAAACCATGCTCTTGAGCTTGTTTAAAGACACGTTCAAACTTTTTAGGTGGGTGTCCTTGCTCTGATGAATCTAGACCGACAGCAATAATTTTGTCTTTGTGCTTGAGCGCGAGTTCTAGTGTTGAAAAAGCGTCGTCTTCACTGAGGTGGCGCAGAAAGCACATAATCAGGTTACTAGTGATGCCTAATTCATGTTCAGCTCTTTTGAGTGCTTTATGAATGCCGCCAACGACTATATCGAACGATATATCACGCTCTGTGTGCGTCTGCGGGTCAAAAAATATTTCGGTGTGTACCACATTATCTATTTTGCATTTAAGCAGGTAAGCCCATGTTAGATCGTAAAAATCTTGTTCGTGTAATAAAACGTTAGCACCTTGGTAATAGATATCTAAAAAAGATTGAAGGTTATCAAATTGGTAGGCTGCGCGAATTTCGTTCGTCGATTTATAGGGGAGTTCAATTTGATTTCTTTTGGCTAACTCAAACATGAGCTCTGGTTCTAGTGAGCCTTCAATATGGAGGTGTAGTTCTATCTTAGGTAGCTGTTGGATAAATACTTCTATATCTGCGTTATTATCAATAAAATCTTTATTGCTCATAGGGCTACCTCTAGTGTTGTCTTTTCTTAAAGGTATATGAGTTATGGTTTAGCTGCAAATAAGAAGCGCAAATATTAATTGAATACTTGACTATACTTATATCAATAGTAGAAGGGTTTGAGAGGTGAAGTATGGTTGATTTTGTAGAAAAACTTCGCTTAAAAGGCAAAGCCGAAGAAGATATCTATTTTGCGAAGCACGATAAAGAACTTATAGAAGCGATGCACAGGCGTGCAGACAATCTTGCTTTGGAAAGTGAGCTATCGTTGAGTGATGAAGATATAGAAATAGTAACTAATGCTGCGAAAGAGAAGTAAATTACAGACATTAAAAAAGGCTAACTTAGTTAGCCTTTAGTTCTGATTATCTTAGGAAAGTCATCTTCTTTGATGCTTCTTTCCAAAAACGACCACGACAGCGTTTTAGCTGCGCTCGTCTTGTTCTTCTAATCATAACTTTCCTCTTCTTATATTATTTTAGATGTAGCCTATTTGAAGGAACGTCAAGTCACGTTTCATAAGATATTAACAACAAGATTACATTTGTAAAGTGATAGATATCACGTTACCGCCTTCATTTTTCGATTTGACAGCAAATTGACGTAATCCAAAAGTAGTAAAGAACGCATGTATTTCTTATGGGTATACCTTAAAAGAAAACCATCAAATAACTGAAGGTAACGTTAGGGATTAATAAGGTTAAAAACCGTATTTGATGCGCTTGATCAGTAAGTCGATAAACTACCTCTTTAGGGTTATAACATTTTGATAACATTGGTGCGCCATGCACTATCAGAATGCGCTTAAATATTTACCTTGCGAGTTAATATCACCTTATCTATTGATATTTAAAGTAAAAATCGTATTGGCATACAACTTGATATCTATAAATAGGTAACGCTACAAATTGATGCAGTTTTTACTTCAATAATCGGTAACCAGAATGATGCGATTGACAAAGCAACAGTCTGAAAAAATGAAGTGCATCTATATTTCAATTTTGAATTATTAATACCTAAAGAATTAACTTTAAGCAGCGATGAAATGGAGAGTTCGGATGCGACAGAAATCAGGGATAAAAAAGGCAGTGAAATTGGCGACTGGAATCGCTTTATCTGCTTCATGTTTAATGAGCAATGCGTGGGCAGAAATAGGAGAGCCCGAAATAGATGAATTGAAATTTGGTTTTATTAAGTTAACTGATATGGCTCCTTTGGCTGTTGCGTATGAGAAAGGTTTTTTTGAAGACGAGGGTTTATATGTAACGCTTGAAGCGCAAGCAAACTGGAAAGTGCTTTTAGACAGAGTTATAGACGGTGAGTTAGACGGTGCGCATATGTTAGCTGGACAGCCGTTAGGCGCAACGATAGGTATAGGTACACAAGCCGAAATTATTACTGCGTTTAGTATGGATCTTAATGGTAATGCCATTACGGTTTCGAATGATACGTGGGAACAGATGAAACCACATTTAGAAATGCAGGCAGATGGCAAACCTGTTCATCCAATAAAAGCTGACGCCTTAAAACCAGTTGTTACGAGCTATCAAGACCAAGGGAAACCTTTCAATATGGGTATGGTTTTTCCAGTTTCGACGCATAACTACGAGCTGCGTTACTGGTTAGCTGCTGGTGGTATACACCCAGGGTTTTATGCCCCTAAAGCGGGTGATAACAGCGGACAAATTAGTGCAGACGTTCTTTTGTCGGTAACACCGCCACCACAAATGCCAGCAACAATGGAAGCGGGTACGATTAAAGGCTATTGCGTAGGTGAACCATGGAACCAACAAGCCGTGTTTAAAAATATCGGAGTGCCTGTTGTAACAGATTATGAAATATGGAAAAACAATCCAGAAAAAGTATTCGGTGTATCAAAAGGTTGGGCTGATAAATATCCAAACACCCATATTAGAGTGGTAAAAGCGTTGATTCGTGCAGCCGCATGGTTGGATGAAAACGATAATGCTAACCGTGGCGAAGCGGTAAAAATGCTGGCTAAAAGTGATTATGTAGGCGCTGATGCCGAAGTTATAGCTAACAGTATGACGGGTACATTTGAGTATGAAAAAGGTGATAAGCGACAAGTGCCGGACTTCAATGTTTTTTTCCGCTATAACGCAACGTTCCCTTATTACAGTGACGCTATTTGGTACCTGACACAGATGCGTCGTTGGGGACAAATACCTGAAGAAAAAGCAGATGACTGGTATATGGATATCGCGAAAAAAGTATATCGTCCAGACGTTTATCAACAAGCGGCTGAGGCGCTAATAGAAGAAGGGGCTTTAAAAGCTAGCGATTTCCCAGTATTTGAATCAGAAGATGGCTTTAGAGCACCACAAACGCATTTCATTGATGATGTTGTGTATGACGGACGTCAACCAAATGATTATTTGCAGAAATTTTCTATTGGTCTAAAAGGTGCCGATAAAGTCTAACGTTATCGAACATTAGATAGGTACCGCGAATATGGGGTATGTGAGATTGCTCTTTCCCATCCACCCCATATTTGCGTTAAGTAAAAGGCTAAGGAGTCGTTATGTCTAGCAATGTTATTTCTATTTTGCCATCTACTAAATTAGTGGTTAGTCAATCGAAACTGTTTGTGTATCCAGTTTTGGGCTTTGTTTTATTTTTACTGATTTGGCATATGTCAGCTAAACAGGTTCAAACTTCACTTGGAGCGCTTCCAGGTCCCGTTCAAACATATACACAGTTCGTTAATCTGATTGATGAACACTTTTCGGAGCGGGAAAAAGGCGTCGCTTTTATTGAAAGACAAGAGAAACGTAATGCGGCCAAATTGGCTAAAAATCCAGATGCGAAAGTAAAAATTAGACCATATACAGGTAAGCCTACATTTTTTGATCAAATAGGTACCAGTTTAATTACGGTCGCTTCTGGTTTCATTTTGGCTTCCGTTATAGCTATCCCAGCAGGAATTATTCTCGGACTTAATCAAGGTTTATATCAGGCGTTTAACCCAATCATCCAATTACTAAAACCGGTTTCACCTTTGGCTTGGTTACCCATTGTTACTATGGTGGTTAGTGCTTCTTATGTCAGTAGTGACCCGTTAGTGCCGAAGTCATTCGTAACCTCGTTAATTACCGTCGCACTTTGTAGTCTGTGGCCCACACTTATTAACACGGCAGTTGGTGTTACAAGCGTTGACAAAGACCTTATCAATGTTAGTAAAGTACTTCGACTATCGTGGTGGCAACATATCCGTACCATTGTGCTTCCTTCCGCTATTCCGATGATATTTACAGGTTTGCGCCTTTCGTTAGGTATTGCTTGGATGGTACTGATTGCTGCAGAAATGTTGGCTCAAAACCCAGGGTTAGGAAAGTTTGTTTGGGATGAGTTCCAAAATGGAAGCTCTGCATCACTTGGTCGTATTATGGTTGCTGTGATCACTATTGGGTTTATTGGTCTGCTTCTAGATAGGGGCATGCTAACAATACAGAAAAAGCTTTCTTGGAATAAAACACAAGAACTTAGATAACTGGGAAAAAGGAATAAAGTTATGTCAAAAGTATTATTGGATTTAACCCAGTTAGGTATGCGTTTTCCAACGCCTAAAGGTGAATTTGTTGCGCTTAGAGATGTAAATCTTAACATTAAGCAAGGAGAGTTTGTGTCATTAATAGGCCACTCTGGGTGTGGTAAATCTACCGTTCTTAACCTTGTCGCTGGGCTTCTTGAAGCGACGGATGGTGGTGTAATCTTAGATGGAAAAGAAGTTGTTGGTCCCGGCCCAGAGCGAGCTGTCGTTTTTCAAAACCACTCATTGTTACCGTGGCTGACGGTATATCAAAACGTGGAGCTTGCGGTAAAACAGATAGCTAAAGGAAAAACCAAAGCGTGGGTCAAAGAGCAAGTAGAGCACTATTTAGAACTTATTCAAATGCAGCATGCATCAGATAAAAAGCCAGATGAGATTTCGGGTGGTATGAAACAGCGTGTCGGGATAGCTAGAGCTTTGGCACTTAAGCCAAAAGTATTGCTGATGGATGAGCCTTTTGGTGCGCTAGATGCTCTAACTCGTGCTCATCTTCAGGATTCTTTGATGAAGATACAAGCTGACCTAAATAATACCGTGATTATGATAACGCATGATGTGGATGAGGCGGTTTTATTATCAGATAAAATTGTCATGATGACTAATGGGCCAGCGGCAACCATCGGTGAAGTTCTAGATATTGAATTAGAAAGACCGCGTGACCGTGTAGCGTTAGCAGATAATGTAAAGTATCAAAAATACAGGCAATCCGTACTTCGATTCTTGTACGAAAAACAGGTTAAAGTGGAAGTTCTAGCGTCCAACGAGTCGTCAGACAAATCGAAACAACAAAAGTCCGCCAAAATTGCGTAATCTAATAACATCTCGATTCCTGTAATGACTTTGCCCTCGAAAGAGGGTTTTTTTACCTGCGGAGTCATTAGACATATTGAGTATTTTGAAAACGTTGTATGCAGCGTATAGTTGAGTAAATAATAACTAAAAGTGGATAAGATGCGAAAAATGCCAACATTAATATTGACCGTAGTTGCGTTGGCTTGGTCTCTAAACGCATTTGCACAGACCCAAGTAAAGGTATCTCTCTTACTATTCAATGGGAAACAGAGAGAGGTTTATCATAGTCAGTTCGCTCAATTTCAAAATGAAAATCCAGACCTCAGGCTAGTTATACAAGACTACGAAGCAGAAAAGTATAAGGCAGCGATACCTGAATGGTTAGCTCGAGATTCACACAGTGATGTGATGTACTGGTTTAGTGGTGAAAGGTTGAATTGGTTTGTTAAACAAAATTGGATACAACCTATCGATGACGTTTGGGAGAGTAGCAATTGGGACAAAATGCTTTCAGTTGGCTCTAAAAGTACGGTATTGATCAATAACCATTTATACGCATTGCCAATGCATTATTACCCTTGGGCTATCTACTACAAAAAATCGTTATTTAAAAAATATGATATTCCTGTGCCAACTGATTGGACTACTTTTCTACAAGCAGGAGAATTGCTCAAACAGAACCGGATTGCTCCGATTGCGGTGGGTAGTGTAAATAACTGGCCATTTGCGGCTTGGTTTGATTATCTAAATTTACGTATTAATGGTATTGATTTTCACAAGCAGTTAATGAGCGGTGAAGCTGATTATCAAAGCGATGAAGTAAGGCAAGTGTTCAGATATTGGCAATATTTGATTGAAAATGAATTTTTCATTAAAGGTCATGAGAAGTACACATGGAAAGAAGTGTTGCCTTACCTATATCGAGAAAAAGCAGGCATGATGTTGATGGGCAATTTCTGGACATCACAGATCCCTGACAACCTGGTTGAAGAATTTGAATTAATTCGGTTTCCGATGATTAAACCTGAGATGCCTTTTTATGAAGAAGCTCCAACTAATGTCTGGTTTATACCTAAAAATCGCCAGAATCATGAAGGTGCCGTGCGGTTTTTAACATTTATGGCTAGACAAGATGTTCAAGAAAAAATCAATCAAGCAATCGGTATGTTAGCGCCTAATCGCTATTCTGAAGTCGGTGAAAATCACTTTCTACAAACAGGGAAAGAGGTGTTAGATAGTGCAGCTGGTTTGTCGCAGTTTTATGATAGAGATAATCCTCAACCTATTGCTACTCGAGGCATAAAGCTAATGGGGCAATTCGCCAAAAATCCAAAAGAGCTAAATTCAATTCTCAAACAGTTCGATGAATTGGCACAAGAGAGTTTCAAATAGGGGTATTTCTATACCCCTTGACAACAAAGTTATTTTTAAAGCGTCAGTCTCAAAACTATCTCGATAGTCATTTTAAATTGAGTGTTCGGTTTGTAAAAACACTCAAGGAAAATGACATCACAAACATAGCTGGCGTAAATTTTTATCCCCACCACATAGTTTGCAGTTATTTTTATTAGCTAAATACATATAAATACATTGACGATTAATATGATTGGTTAATTATGATTTTTATATTTATTCTGAAATTGTAGTTATATTTTAAATGTGAGCTTATTAACTAGGTCGTTATACTGATTTTTCTATTACATCCATGAAATAAATGGGGGTTTAGAGTAATGCCTTCGTGAGTAACTTCTTTTATGTTGTTGTTTTAAAGGTGTTTTTATATTTTATTTCTTTTATTTTTTATCTATTTATGTTTCATGGTGCTTTCAAGTATATTTGTCGTGATGGACTTCAAGTTTTAATTTTTCTTCAGTGAATAAGATTCTTTGCATCGAAAAAATAAAAATAATCTTAAAAAATATAGGTGTTAATATGAAGAAATATACCATTTTACCTCTTTCAGTGGCGATCGCTTCGGCTTTATCTTCTGGCGTTGTATTGGCTAATGAAGAGGCCTTTGAAGTTCAAGCAATAGATGATCAACAGCCTCTCATTATTAACTCAGAAACTGACGTTACCGAAGGTGTTGTGTTTTCTGGCTATGCTCGTTATGGCGCTGCTTATCAGGCGGGTGATTCAAAATTAGTATCGCCTGCTGGTAACTTAAATGGTGTTTCTGCGGGTCGTTTAGGAAATGAAGACAATGGCGGTGAGTTCCAAATAGCAAAAGCATTCAATGGCGCTAACGGCACTATTTGGGATGTTGTTGTAATGGCGGAACATTGGTTCAACTCAGCGTGGTCTGATAATAGTGCGGGTCTTGATCTGAAAAAAGCTTATGCAGGCGTGACAAATGTCTTCGAATCCCAACCGAATATGTACTTTTGGGCAGGGCGAGATTTTCATCAACGTCCCCAACTAGGGCTAAATGATTACTTCTGGATGACCCATGATGGTCAAGGTGGTGGTTTCTATAATATGGACCTTGGTGGCGTTAACCTAGATTTAAGTGTTGTTGGTGCGGTAGACGGTGCTGGTGGGTCATTAGTCAATGATAATGGTAAGTATGCCCTTACATCAAAGCTTCATGGCATTGAATTTTCAGAAACGGCAAACCTGTCCATTTATGCTAACTACGGGTTTGCCTCGGAGCAAGCCAAAGGCGAAGATTACTATGATACAACCGCGTATCAGATAGCGGGTGAATTAAACTTTAGTGGTCAACGATTGATTGTTCGTTATTCAGAAAATGCTTTAGATAGTGTTTATGATTTAGCAGAAGGGCGTACAGCTTTACTTGTTAACTTTGATGGTAGCCAAGCCATCACTGATAAAGCCGCCATTGAATATTTAGCGTCTTATCAAAAATTAGAAGAAGATGATAAGTTTGAAGAAAACCGAATAAACTATAATGCGATTGTTCGACCTACTTATGCTTGGGATGATGTTCATTCAACATGGCTTGAAGCTGGCTATAGCGTTGTAGATTATGAAGACAGTAGTGAAAATAACTCTGCTTGGAAAGTGACACTATCGCAAAATATTTCAATTGGTTCTGAAACATGGGATCGTCCAATGCTTCGTTTTTATGCCACAGTTGGTGAGGCAGACAATAAACATGATGATAGCAAATATGACACATTTACGATTGGTGCAATGTGGGAAGCTTGGTGGTAAGTGAGCGAGTAGAAGTAAGTTATTGTCTTTGAGTGACGTGTTTTCAATGAGTATAAAGGGGCAAATTTAGATTTGTATACTGATTGCAATAAGAGTTCTTAATAGGGAAGAATGGATAACCGTTTGGCTCAGACAATTAAAGGGCACTAGATGTGCCCTTTATGTTAACTTTCTTTTAACCTATAGGTTAAATAACGCTTTTTAATTGTATGATTAGGTGCAACTAAATAAAGTTATTCTTACCACCATGCTTCAAACATTGCGCCTAAGCTAACGGTATCGGTTGTGGTGCTAGAAGCCCCTTGTGGTGATACATCTTTTTCACCCACTGTGGCGTAGAAACGAAGCATTGGACGGCTCCAAGGTAGGCCACCAATTGAGACGTTTTGAGAAAGCGTTACTTTCCAACCATCCGTTTCGTCACCGCTGTCTTCGTCAACTAAAGCATAGCCAGCTTCAATCCATGTAGAGTGAATGTCATTCCAACGATATTGAGGACGAACGATTAAGCTGTATTCATTTTGATCGGTAGCGTCATCACCAGATTGATTATAGTAAGCGGCTAGGTAGTTGATGTTCCAGTTTTCACTAGCGTCAAATCCACCTTCATAACTGACAAATAAGCTTTGAAAATCACCTTTAAGACCCATGACGGAGTTGTTTGCACCATCACCATATCGAAGATGTAAGCTATCAGAATTAAATTTGATGTGGGTACCTACTAACCATGCTGTTTCGTTATCTAGGCCATCCGCTTGAATATCGTCATCTTCCGAAGTAAAACCAAAGTGTGCGTATGCGTCCAATTTAGCCATTCCAGCATCGATGTCTTTAAACTTAGCAGTAATTGCATATTTACCGTTATCATTTCCTAAAGAACCATCGTTATCATCGACCCCGCCAACAACACCAAAATCAAATTTTGCTCCACCTACATCAAGGTTTTTGAAACCACCACCTTGACCATCTTCTATTGTGACGTAGTAATCGTTTAAGCCTTGTTGCAATCGAGCATGGAAATCTCTACCAGCCCAGACGTACATATCAGGCTGTGATTCGAAGATATTTGAAGCGCCAGCGTAGAATCTTTTCATGTTTACACCGCCAGTAGATCCCCATTGGTCATTTGACCAGTGTTCTACCATGACAGCAAGATCCCACACCGCACCATTGTCTGCGGTGTATTTCTTAGCAATACCGTACTCACCACCGTTGGCTTCATTACCCAAACGACCAACTGTCTGTCCTGTGCTGCCGATTCCGTTTACATAGCGAGCATCACCACTTTGAAACTGTGCACCATAGCGAGCGTAGCCAAAAAATCTGAGGTCATTTGCTTTGTCTGCCATCAGTTTTTGCAAATCATCGATTTGAGTTTGCATATTTATATTTTCGTCGGCTGCTGAAGCGCTAAATGCTGTGAGAGAGGATGCCACTGCGAGAGCGAGAGATAAAACCTTAAAGTTTTTCATGTTCGTTCCTTAAATTATTGTAGGTCTTGTAGTTTCGAAAGTAATATTAAGAAATGAAACGTTTGAAAAGCCTCTTTTACTTCACATGTTTTGCGAGAAATAAATTGTGTGAAACAAAATCATATATTTAATTATTCGGTTTTATTGCCTTGAGATAATAAGTTTCAATGGTTGCGATGGATTTTATATTGCCCGTGTTTATTTTTGCAATCGCTTTCATTTCATGATTTATATATGTCTCTGTCACGATTTTTTATTGATGCATTCTCAATTTGATTGTGTTTTGAGTGAAAGTTTTCATATATATGAAAACTTTCACTATGTTCGTTGTAATTGTGTCGATGTTAAAATCTTCTATTTGAAAGCATTCAATACAAAGTACTGTAAATAGGGGTGTTTAGTTGGCAGCAAGGTTAAATGTTGATGATTTGTTATTGGTCAGGGTGGGGAGGCGTAAGTTTTGGATTTGTCCGGGTTGAATATAAAGGGAGTTTAAAAAATAATAGATTATGAAATGGAAGTGGATAGGTAATGCTGACGTTTTATTATATTTTATTTGATCTGGGTTTTATATTTCATGAAACAAATAAAACTAGCATTCATTGGCTTGGTGAATGTGTTTTGTTTGAGGCCTTTATTTATGTGGTGGTGTCTATTCTTTGATTTTAAATTATACTGTTGATTGTTTCATGGGTCTTTTAATATCGAGTAAATGTGACTTGGTGCTGATTTTTAACTTGTGTCTATTATTAGTATTACTTTTCCAATCTGTGTTTAAGTTTATTTAGGCTATGAATGAACGGCGCTAAGAAAAATTTTAGCAGTATCCATTTTAGCGATCTTTAACTTGTGCCAAATTGAAAGAACCTTATTGGAATGTAATACCTTGTATAACGCTGTCCTTTTAGTGATGAATTAGCGTATTTCAGGGAGGCAGAACCCTTTGCATACGCTTTGTTAACTCCATAATTTACGGGCACTTCGGTGCCCGGATTTTTATGAGTTTCAATGTGAAACTATTCATTTTAATTCATGAAACTAAATAATTATTAGGTGATGTTATAGGTTGCCTTCTTCTGAAGGCCTTGTTTTTAAAGGGCTAGTTAATGATATTAGTGAGTCATCGCGGAAAATATTTCATGAAACAGTTTCATGGGGAGATGTTTTCCTGTCGGTGTTTTCAAGCTTTTGTAGTTCTAATTCGTCACCTTAATTTCAACGTGACCCAGTTCACGAATTACCATTGCAATTACTCTATTATCTTCGGCATGAAAGCGGTTTCCAATGTGAAGGCAACAGATTAGAGGGAGGCATGATGATGGCAACAATTAAAGATGTATCTGAATATGCTGGTGTCTCTCAAGCAACGGTTTCACGTGTAGTAAACGGCTCTACGAGAGTAAGCCACGATAAAAAATTGTTGGTAGAAAAAGCGATAAAAAAATTAGGTTATAGACCAAATTCTATCGCTCAAGCACTCGCTTCTAGCCGTACAGGAAGCATAGGTGTAGTAGTGCCCGAACTCGCAGGTTTTTATTCTGGGATGCTACAAGCAATAGAAGATCAACTTCGCCGGTTTGGTTATCACCTCATAGTGACCGCCGGTTCTAACGATGAATGTGGTCAAAAGCAAGCGATTGACTTTTTGTTAAGTCGACGTGTAGATGCATTGATATTACATACTCAGCACGTTTCTGACGACTATCTAATTGGATTGGAAGCACAGGGTATTCAGCTCGCCTTAGTGAACCGTTTTATCCCAGAACTAAGCAATAGCTGTATAGAACTAGATAATGAACTGGGTGCAAACATCGCTACTAAATATCTGATAGATATGGGGCACCGTGAAATTGCATGTATCACTGGCCCTCTATCAAAGTCAGATGCTCGAGGGCGGTTACAAGGCTACCGTGATGCCTTAGAAGAGGCTGATATTGAGTATTGTGAGTCTCGCGTGGTTGAAGCTGGATTTACTGAAGAAACAGGCGCTAGCGCCATGAACAAACTTCTAAATCGCGATTGCAGTTTTAGTGCGGTTTTTGCGGCAAATGACCATATGGCCTTTGGCGCGTTTGAAGAGATGAAAAAAGCCAATTTATTGGTTCCTAAAGATGTTTCCCTCGTTGGTTTCGACAACATTTTATTTGCTCGATATCTCACTCCAGGGTTAACAACCGTAGATTTTCCAATAGAACGAATGAGTACTGAAGCAGTGCAGTTGATTCTTCAGAAACTTATTAAAAAGAAAACAGAAGTAGATTTTAAACTTTCACCCTCTTTAGTGGTTAGAGAGTCGGTGAGAAAACACATAACTAATATATAACAATGAAGGATTATAAGATGAACCTTAAGACTCTTACGCTATCCAGTGCTGTTGCTTTAGGACTAGCAGCGACAGCCAATGCTGCCGACACGAATATCCGTTTTGATGGATTTCCAGACTTCGATAGTAGCTTGAAAGTTATCCTTCCTGACTTTGAAAAACAGTCAGGTATCAAAGTAGATTACCTAATGAATAACCACGGTGACCATCATACTAAGCTGACGACTAACTTGGCGACAGGTTCAGGAGCAGGTGATGTTATCGTTGTTGATGTGGAAAAAATTGGACCTTTCGTTGCTTCAGGTGGCCTTGTTAACTTATCTGAGCAGTATGGTGCAGACAAATATGAAGAGAGTTTTGCTCCTTATGCATGGGCTCAAGGCAAAGGTGGTGACGGTGCTGTATATGGTATCCCTGTAGACTTAGGTCCTGGTGTTATGTATTACCGTACCGACATTCTTGATAAAGAAGGCGTTAAACAAGAAACAGTTATCAAGGATTGGGATTCTTATATCGAGTATGGCAAGAAACTAAAACAAGATGATATCTATCTTATTGCTTCTGCTGCGGATGTAGCACAAGCGATTATCTTCACAACGGTTCCTGAAGGTGAAGGACTGTACTTCGATGCAGACGGTAAGCCAGTTGTTACTTCAGAACGTTTTGTTCACGCTTTTGAAGTTGCTAAACAGATCCGAGAAAATGGCTTAGATGCACGCATTACTGCATGGTCAAACGAATGGTATGAAGGTTTCCGTAATGGCACGTTCGCTACTCAGCTTTCTGGCGCATGGTTACTAGGTCACCTACAAAACTGGATTGCACCAGAAACAAGCGGTAAGTGGGGTGTGTCAAACCTTCCTGATGGAATTTACGGTAGTTGGGGTGGTTCATTCCTTTCTATTCCTAAGCAATCTGAAAAGCAAGATGATGCTTGGAAATTGATTGAATATATGACAACCAACCGTGATGTTCAGCTTAAGCATTTTGAAACAATTGCCGCGTTCCCTGCAAATACAACCACTTACGATGACAAATTGTTTGATGAAAAAGTTGAGTTCTTAGGTGGTCAGCAAGCACGTCAATTGTTTGCTGAAGTAGCGAAAAACATCAAGCCAGTCGATCCAGGCCGTGGTGACCATGTTGCACGTTCAATCATCTTGGAAAATGCGTTGATGGAAGTACTTGATGAAGGTAAAGATATCAAAACAGCACTTAGTGAAGCAGAACGTTTAATCCTACGTCGTACACGTAACCTTAAGTAATTATAAGTAAATTTTAGAGGCGTGCTGCCCGTTAGTGGCCACGCCTCTACCTAGTGAGGTCGTTATTATGAGTCAGGCAATGAAGGACACTGTATTGTCGAATCAGGAGGAACTTTCTGAGAAGAAAGGGTTTCTTTCATGGTTAAATATGAAAGCGCTTACACCGTATGGTTTCCTTCTACCATTTTTGATTATTTTTTCTGTTTTTGGCGTTTTTCCGCTACTATTTTCTGTCTACTTGTCGTTTCATGCATGGAACCCTGTAGAAGGTCTTGCCGCGATGAATTTTGTTGGGTTAGAAAACTACAGTATAGCGTTAACAGACCCATGGCTATGGCGTTCTCTTAAGAATACGTTTTGGCTTGCTATTACATCTGGTGTTGCTCAGCATTTAGTAGCGATACCGGTCGCTTATATCCTTGTTTCGCTAGGTGATAGGTTACGTCACTGGCTGACATCAGCATATTTCCTGCCATACATTACTTCGACGGTAGCTGCGTCTTTGATTTTCTTCAATATGTATTCTCCAAATTCTGGTGTTATTAACCAAGCGTTAATGGGCTTAGCGGACAGTACGTTATTGGGTTGGGCATTCGCGTGGGTGAATGACTATCAGCCTATCCGTTGGTTGGATGACGCCTCTTTCATCAAACCATCCATTGCAATAGTTGTGTTCTGGAAATATACCGGTTTCAACATTGTGCTTTATACAACCGGATTGATGACGATACCGAAAGATATTTTAGAAGCGGCAAGAATGGATGGTGCGAATGCACTACACCGATTCTGGCACGTTTCACTTCCTATGATCAGACCCTTTGTTTTCTTCGCAGTGACAATGACGATCATTGGTAATTTACAGTTGTTTGAAGAACCGTTCGTATTGACTAAAGGCCTGGGTGGTACGGGACAAGCTGGTCTAACGATTTCTATGTACTTGTATAAAGTAGGTTGGGAATGGTTAGAAATGGGTACGGCGTCTGCTATCTCATGGTTATTGTTTGCACTGATTGCATTCTTTACAACACTTCAATTTATATTCTTTGGTAAAAAAGGCTTAGGGGAGCAGTAAGATGAGTTTAAATGCACTAAAGCCAAGCTATGATGTTTCAGAGCTGATCACTAAAATTTTATTGGCTGCGTTAGCTGCCGTTCTCATTGTATCTGCATTGATAACCGTGTTCCCATTTCTATGGTCAGCGTTGTTATCCACTCGCGATCGTTCTGAGATTTTTGGTTCTGGCATCAGTCTAATGATGGGTGACAGCTTAACGATTAATTATGAAAAGTTACTGGAAATCATGCCTTTTTGGCAGGCGATGTTTAATAGTATCTACGTCGCTTTTCTAGGTACGACAATCTCGCTTCTGTTTTGTAGCATGGGTGGGTATGCGTTTGCCGTATTTAAGTTTAAAGGTAAGAACATCCTATTTGGAATGTTGGTAGGGTCGATGATGATCCCACCTGTACTGAGCCTTATTCCTTATTTCATGATTGTTAAGTTCTTAGGCTTAATGGATAACCATATGGCGGTTTGGCTTCCGTTTACTACCACACCATTTGGTATTTTCCTAATGCGTCAACACGTGATTGCTTCTATTCCCAAAGAGTTATTGGAAGCCTCTAAGCTAGACGGAGCAGGTGAGCTTAGAACCTATTGGAGCGTAGTTCTTCCATTGATGAAACCCGCATTAGCGACCCTTGCTATTGTGCAGTTCGTCTTCTTCTGGAACTCGTTTATGCAACCGTTAGTGGTACTAACGTCACCAGAAAACTACGTGATTACTCAGGCTCTAAGAAGTGTTCAAGGTATACCAAATACCCCATGGGGAGCAGTAATGCTTGGTACGACTATTTCGATACTTCCGCTTGTAACTGCTTACTTATTCGCATCTAAACAGATGATAAGTGGGTTAACTTCTGGTGCGGTGAAGGGTTGATTCTTAAAGAATTGAAACTAGCTAAAGACTAATTAATGCGATGCGAGTGCAATACTTCTTTTAGATCAGCGCTCGCAGGCGGAGAAAAAATTATGGCAAATGTAGTATTTAAAGATATTAAAAAATCCTTCGGCGATGTTGAAGTAGTAAAACAGTTCGATTTTGAAGTTGCAGATGGTGAATTCGTTGTTTTTTTAGGCCCATCAGGTTGCGGTAAATCAACCACTTTACGCATGCTTGCAGGTTTAGAGAGCATCACATCAGGTGAAGTTTATGTTGGCGGAAAACTGATGAACAAGGTGGATGCCAAAGACCGCGATTTAGCTATGGTATTCCAAAGCTATGCGCTATATCCACATATGACAGTCTATGAAAACATCGCGTTTGCTCTTAAGTTAAAAGGGATGCCGAAAGCTGAAATTGATGTTGAAGTGCGCAAGGCGACAAAAATGCTAGAACTTGATCCACTTCTCGATCGTAAGCCAAAAGAACTTTCGGGCGGGCAACGTCAACGTGTGGCTATGGGGCGCGCAATGGTTCGTACTCCGAAAGTATTCTTGTTTGATGAGCCTTTATCAAATCTGGATGCGAAACTTCGTGGTGTTATGCGTGAAGAGATAAAACAGCTACATCGTGAGTTAAAAACGACCACGATTTATGTAACACACGATCAGATAGAAGCAATGACGCTCGCTGACCGCATTGTTATCTTAAAAGATGGGTATGTTGAGCAAGTCGGAACACCAACGGACGTATTTAAGCGCCCTGCGAATAAGTTCGTTGCTCAGTTTATCGGTAACCCGTCAATGAATATGCTAGATGCAAAGCTTGTCGATACCGATGGTGAATGGTTTATTCAAATTGGAGATATTTCAATTCCATTACCAGAGCGTTTTAAAGCCCATGCGACTAAAAATCTTGCATTGCATATGGGACTTCGCCCGACAGATGTTCATTTACGCAGTGAGCAAGTTGAGCATGACAGAGTATTACCTGTTCCTGTGTCTATTCAAGATAAAGAACTGCTTGGCGCAAGTATCTTACTTAAAACTACGGTCGCGGATCAGCAGATGATGGTTGAATCACAAGCGGCAGAAGTGGACGTAACTAGCGCTACACTCTACATCGACCTAGATGCTATTCATCTATTCGATGCGCTAAGTGGAAAATCGCTAGCTTCAAAACTATAACTATAAAAAGATACCGAGAGTTTAAGTTTAATCGCGCTGTTGTTTAGGACAGCGCATAAGGATTTGTAATGAAATTTGGTTTTTTTGACGACAAGAAAAAAGAATATGTAACAACAACACCTGTAACGCCTATTAAATGGAGTAACTACGTTGGTACATTAAATTTTGGCGGTATCGTTGATAGCAACGGTGGCGTACTTATTTGTAAGGGTGATCCCGCTTTAAATCGTATTACTAAATACGTCGCGCAGATGCCTAACTCAGACTTTAAAGGCTCTACTTTATATTTGAAAGTACGTAACAAAGCGGGTGATGTAGAGATTTTTTCTCCATTTTTCACTCCTACGTTGAAGCCACTAGAAAAATTTGAAAACCACACTGGTCTTTCTTACACAACAATCATCTCTGAAGCATTTGGTGTGCGTAGTGAAGTAACTTTTTTTGTTCCCAAGAATGAAGAAGTGCTTCTGCAAGATATCAAGATAACTAACATCTCTGATGAAGAGTTGCATGTCGACGTTGTACCAGTGTTCGAATTTACGCACTTTGATGCTCTCAAGCAGTTGCTTAATGCGGACTGGGTTCCTCAAACTATGACGTTAAATGCGCATACGCAAGACTCCGGACACGTGGTACTAGAGCAGTACGCATTCATGAAGCGTGATATTGCAGTTAACCTAATGACAGCAGATAGAGTTGCGACCTCTTTTGATGGTGACCGTCAGCAATTCCTTGGTGATTTTGGTTACGGCAGTTGGGCTGCGCCGATGGCACTGCAAGGTGACGAGCTAGGCAATACAGAGTGTTTACGTGGTGACAACATTGGTGCACTAAACCTCAGATTAGGTTGGATTTCAAAAGGTGATACGGAAAGAACCGTTGTTCAGCTTACTCAACAAGCTAGCGTAGATGACGCTACTGCTCTAATGGCGAAATATCGTGATCATAGCAATGTAGATAACGCGTTTGCTGAGTTGTCTTCTGATTGGGATGTCTACTTAGACACACTTCAGGTAACGACCCCAGACGACTCTATGAACTCAATGTTAAATATTCATAATCCTCGCCAGTGCCATACGACAAAAAATTGGTCTCGTTACCTTTCTTTGTATCAACTTGGTTATGGTGCTCGTGGTATCGGTTTCCGTGACTCATCTCAAGATACTCTAGGCGTTATTGCACATATGCCTGAAGAAGCCCGTGAATTTATAGAGCGTTTGTTGTCGGTTCAAAAACGCAATGGTTCAGCGATGCACCAGTTTTTCCCTTCCACTATGGAAGCGAATGAAGGGGATTCTAGGGAAGAGGAAGACCGTCCAAATTACTATGGTGATGACCACCTATGGATTATCTATGCCGTTACTCAATATGTAAAAGAGACGGGCAATAGCGATTTTCTGAATAAGGTTATCCCTTACTATGAAAAAGACAGCGATAACGCGCCGCTAGAAAAAGGGACAGTTTGGAATCACCTCTGTCGTTCAATCGAGTTTACTCGCACAAACACGGGTTCACATGGCCTACCTTTGCTTGGCTTTGCTGATTGGAACGATACGGTAAACCTGCCAACCGGTGCTGAGTCACTGATGGTGGCAAATATGTACGGAAAAGCATTATTGGATATGCTTGACCTTTGTAAAGTGCGTAACGAAGTGCAACTTAGTGAAGAGTTTTCTGCCCAATATAAACATATGCAGAAAGTGGTGAATGAACACGGTTGGGATGGCGAGTGGTATGTGCGCTACTATGACGAAAATGGTGCACCTATTGGCTCACATAGCAACGAGCAAGGTCAAATATATACTAATGGTCAGAGCTGGCCAGTCATCTCTGGGTTTGCTACAGAAGAGAGAGCAAATCAGGCACTTGATTCAGTAAATAATAAGCTAAACACGGCCAATGGTATCAAACTATCAACACCTGGTTATAACGGTTTTGAGCCTAGGTTAGGTGGTGTTTCTACTTATCCTCCAGGCGCAAAAGAGAATGGCGGTATTTTCTTACATTCTAACCCTTGGGTAATGATTGCCGAAGCGAAGATGGGTAACGGCGAGCGCGCTTATGAGTATTATCGCCAGATTAACCCAGCATCAAAGAATGAGGATTTGGACACGTTTGAATCAGAACCATACTGCTACCCTCAAAATATTTTAGGGGATGAGCATAAACAGTTTGGTTTAGGTCGAAATGCTTGGCTTTCAGGTACTTCAGCTTGGACATATGTGGCAGGTACTCAGTGGATCCTCGGTGTTAGACCTGAGGTCGACGGACTACTTGTTGACCCATGTATTCCTGCCAGTTGGCCTGAATTTACGGTTAAACGTAAGTTCCGCGGAGCAACCTATATTATTCATGTATCTAATCCTAATTCAGTCTGTAAAGGCGTACAAGAAATGCGAGTAGATGGTGAATTGATTGAAGGCAATAAAGCCCCAGTATTTACCTCCGGCGAGCACAAGATTGACGTGATACTCGGCTAAATAAAATAGACGCGCGATTTGTTAGTGTGAAGATAAGCTGACAGCAGAAACATTGCGCGTCTTTCAAATCATAATTAGGTTTAGATGATGAGAAATACGATTCCATACACAAGTTTTACTGGTGTTTCAGAACAGATTTGCGCGCAAGGTAATGCGGTAGAATTTATTCAACCGTGGTATTCGCCTATTTCAACGACACCAAACAATACGGGTATGGCGGTAGGCGGAATAGGGAGCACCTTTACGTTAACACCTTTAGGTAATACCCCAAGCTTTGCGTTTATCCCCGGTATTTATATTGATAACAACGACAACCAGTTTAACCTTAACAACTTTTTTGCTTCAGTCTCGGATAAACTCAGCCTAGATAACCTAGCGATAACTGATTTGGATAAGCTCGAGCAATTTCTTCATTTTTATCCCGCGAATTTCCTAGGTAAGCCACTGAATGTTTCGACACCTGAGAGTGCTCTTACTTTAATAAAACAGTCGTTGAAATCTGGTGATTTTTACTTAGAAAACGAGAAAAATTTCACGAAATGGAAGATTGAGTTCACCGAAAAAACAGCAGCATCAATTAAATTGGATAGCCAATCTGTTGATACTCAGTTGATGGTTGCTTTGGACTTTTTCAACGGTCTACTGATCAATAGCAGTTCTCAGACGGTTTCTCTTACTGCTCAGTCTGTTCATGAAGGAATTGATGCGGTCTCAGAAAGCGATATTGAGTATCAAGTGTTATATCCAATGGCGCAGTATCAATACTCAGCGTTCAGTGAAATCAGTATCCAACGAAAAGTGGTTTCCCCTATTGTTCGAGGGGATAAAAAACTATGCTCATTACCAATGCACTGGAATGAGTTTGAAGTTACGAACCGAACAGACAAACCCAAGTCAGTCACTTTAGTCCAGTCCCTTAAAAACCTTATAGGATCAAACTATGTGAAGCAGCGTCCGGGTGTACAGGACTCTTCCTGTACGTTGACGCAGAACCCAGTAAAACAATCTCATAGTGGTTATGAAATTAATAACGGGTCAAGCCATCGTTTTTCCGGCGTGACACTAGAAAGTCAGTCGCCTTATCAGTCTGATGTTGATGGTGAGATACTCTTTGGTGCACATGTTGAGCAATCGTTATTAGAAAATCAGTCGGTAACGGTATCGACCAAACCTTCGGTTTATTGTGCCAACGAGCAAGGCGCGATTGTTGATGCACTTAATACGGGTCGTGTTAACGCGCATTTTGATAGCGGAATTTACAGTGGCCGCGAGGCTCTTGCCGCGTTAGTTACTGTGCAAATTGACTTAGAGCCCCACCAAGCAATAAGCGTTCGGTTTGTACAAGTAATGGATCACAGCAAAATAATGCTGCAAGACTGGCAGAGTGAGAAGGCTTACACCCAGTTTTACGAAAAAGAACATCGCTCGGCTAAAATTATGGAAGATGTGTTGCCAAGTATCGATATGATAGAGCAGCGGATTATTTCCGAGCAGGAAAGCTATTTAAAACAAGCAAAACAAGCGATGGGTGAGAATTCGTCTGCAATTAGTTTTGCGACTATGGCTATGAATACGCTTTCATTTCTTGCTGAATCCACAGTATGGGATAGCAAGGATAAGTTCTTAGTAAAAGAATGTGTTGATTATCCATTCTTTAACTCTCTTGATGTTTATTTCTATGGTTCATTTTCACTTCTTTATTTGTTGCCAGAGCTAGATGGCTGCGTAATGAAAGAGTTTTCAAACGCTATACTTGCCGAAGACGCCACAAAACGCCGATTCTGGGAGTATGAAGATAAGCCAAGCGCAGAACTTATCGATGCAAAGTATGAAGGTGTGCGAGCTATTCGCGGCGCTGTAATACATGATCTTGGTAGCCCGTTTGATATTCAACCGGACGCTTACACTTGGCATAATGTGAAAGAATGGAAAGATTTAGCACCTAAGTATGTGTTAATGGTTTTACGTCATTTCAAGCAAACTAACGACTTTTCCATTGTTGAATCATGTTGGCAAGCAGTGAAAGAGAGTATTCAGTACCTTGTTAACCTTATTGAAGAAGGTGATGCGTTACCTCTCACAAGAGGTACAGACGATACTTTTGATAACCTAGCATCACACGGTATATCGGTATATTGCGCGAGCCTTTGGGTTGCGGGCCTGTATGCGGGTTCAGAATTAGCCAAGTTAATGAACGAACATGAGCTTGCAATAGATTACAGTGATCGTGCTAGCAACGCTTTGTCAGTGTTGGAGCGAGGTTTATGGGACGAGCAAAAAGGGTATTTTCATTTCTACGTGACACCAATTCAAGCTAAACACTTAACGGGAGAGAGTTTTCAAGAGTTGGCGACGTTAGGGTTAAACCTAACAGGTAACTGTGTCGTAGATAAAGATATCTTAAATGAGTATCTAGATTGTACACATGAAAGTTCAAATGAAAGCAAAATCCAATCAAGATACCAAGCGAAGCAACGTCTTGTAGACATCGCTCCACTGGCCTTTACTGCTGAGTATAATTCGATCATTGAGATGGACTCAGACAATAGCTTTGGTGATGCACTACTTGCCGATAGTTATCTTAAGCTATTAGGGTTAAACGGCTTGTTTAGTAAAGACAAAGTAGAGCGAGCCTTAGATTATGTTTTTGAAACCAACTACAAAATCAACAGTCCTAAACTTGGTATAGCCAATATGACATTGGAAAACGGCATGCCGCATGATGCTTTCCAGGCGCAAGATGTGTGGATTGGGGTGCAGTTTAGTGTCGCTTCCGCATTGCGACTTAGTGGCAAAAACGAACAGGCTATAGAGTTAATGGATACGGTCTACGATGCACTGTACCATCAGTCTAAAATACCATTTGCAGCACCAGAAGGTTTTAACTGCTCTGTGACTGTATCGCTGGCTGACTTAATGGCTGAGTTTTCGATTTCTGAAACGTTAGCATATCAATGGCATGCACTTTTAACTCAAACAGGGTGTTTGTTTGAAGACCAACGTGTGAATCCATTTATAACTCAAGATATCAAGACGTTTGGCCAATTGATCAGTCCGATTATTGCAGATGAATACGTGGCGAAACTGCATGTTTGGTTGCAAAATACCGGATTAAAATATACAGCGGGTCGTTATTTCAGACCGGGGATGATATTTGCTTATTTACCCGAAGTTTTGCATTAATTGGATGTCTTTGCTTAATTAAGTAGAATATTGTTGACTTAAAAATGAGGGGCCATAAATTCTGTTTTGGCCCCAGGAATAACCGCGTTATCCCCACGAAAGTGGGGTTAATCTTATTGAAATCGATGATCTGTAATCAGCTCATCGCACCGAATTTAGCCTTTAAGGGGTTTGGTCGATTGTCTTACGATCAAGTCTATTGGGGGTAATCTATCTTCATGTCTATCTCCACTTAAGAAATTTAAAATAGAGTTGGCTGACACTGTACCAATCTCTTCTATTGGTTGTCTCAAAGTGGTTAATCCAGGCGTGAAATATTTTGAAGTAGGGAGATCATCGAAGCCAATGACAGAAATATCATCGGGTACTTTAAGATCATGATCATGTATGGCCTTGATAACACCATACGCACTAAGGTCATTAGCCGCAAAAATTGCCGTTACTTTTGCTTTTTCGTCATTAAGCATTTCAACCGTTTGCTGATAAGCGACAGCCGAACTAAAATCACCCTGCTTTATTAATCTTTGATTAGGCCTTAATCCAGCCTCTTTCAAGGCTCTTTTATAGCCTTCGAATCGGTGTAATGAATCGGGCTGAGAAGCCAGTCCTTTAATATGCCCAATATTGGAGTGACCAAGTTGGAGCAGATGCAATGTGGCCATGTATCCAGCGAGCTCGTTGTCTATGTTAATACATTGAATTTGCTTCGCATTAATATCATAGCCAAACGCAACTACTGGTATTTTATTTGAAAAATCAATAAGTTGGTTGTTGGTTAGGTTTCCTGTTACTACAATTACCCCATCCACATTTTGTTGTTCTAAACTTGTAAGCGCATAGGTTTCAAGTTTTTTATCCCAATGACCTGAGGCGATAGTAAGTTGGTAACCCTGTGAAATAAGGACCTTTTCCATATCATTCAAAATTTGACTAGTAAAAGGACTATCTGGATGTTGTACCAAAGCACCAATAATCATTGAACGACGATTGTTTGAACTTGCAGGTTGATAGACAGGTTTGTAATCTAGTGCATTAATAGCATCTTCAATTTTATGACTTTTCTCGTCTGAAACAAACGTTGTTCTATTTAAAAAACGAGAAACGGTTGCTGGGGAAACACCCGCGAGTTTAGCCACGTCATAAACAGTAGCTGTTTCTTTTTTCTTTCTCATACTAAATAGCCTGAATAAAAATAAAACTGAAAATTTATTCAATTATTTTATCATAAAGAATTAAAACTTGGACAGTATAATATATAAAACATGCGGTTATTATTATGATTGTTGTTTAACGAAAAAACATGCCAAAGGTGACCCGAACCTTCTTTTCGTTGTAAAAGTATGAAACAAACATGTTGATGGGTATTTTGGTTTGATACTAGCATTTTAACTCTCTGTATTTTAAATGTTTATTGGTATTTTTCTATGCTTGTAAATGTTGTTAGTGATATTTTGTTTCATGACGTTTTTTATTGGTAACTCTGTGAGCAGTAATATGGAATATGGTTACTGTTCTATGGGTTAATAATGCCATTATTTATTACTGAGTTATGCAATTGAAACAATTATCTATTACGTCAAAAGTATATGTTGGGTTTGTAATATTAATATCAATGATGGTGTTGGTATCCTGGTTTAGTTTGGAATCAATCAAGAGTTCAGCAATAAGAATGGACCGAATTAATAATGAATCTACACCGTTAGTGGTACATTCTAATCAATTAGCAATTTCTCTGCTAAATATTAATAGAAGTTTAACGCCTTATTTATTTACATCGTATATTGACGAGTTAGATCAAGCAACGGTGGCCATTGACGCGTCGTTAAACAATTACTACCGTGAGCTTGATTGGTTTTTACAACACAGGGACGTTGAACTCCACCAGTCTGTAGAAGCCATAAATTCAAGCAGTAAATGGATAGTGGATAAACTCGCAGAAGTAATGGACTTTCACGCAAAATATCTAGATATCAATGAAAGAAGCTTTTACGCACAATCTGATGCAATGATGCTGTTCGAACAGGTGAATAATAAATTACAAGCGCAGTCATCTCGCTCGGGAACAGACAAAACAGTGATAGAACAGTTGCAGAGCCAAGTTGGCTTGATTGAATCGCAGTCAAAAGAAATCTTTTCACTCACAGACCCAATTGAGCTAAAACCAGCTGCGAGAAGTTTTACTCTTAGAGAGCAAACATACAACGAGTTAGTGAATCACGTTAAAGATAATAATCCAGAGATTTATTCGAAATTGAAGGGTGAATTAAATGCGATTCAAATGTCGGTTTTTTCGAATGCCGGTGCAGTATCGCTATACCTTCAATCTATGGCTCTAAATGATAAAACGCACACTTTGCGACGCGAGTTGGAAACTGGACTTGATAACCAATTACAAGCTATTGAAGCAATGACCGTACTCGCAACTAGTGATGCAAAGGACTTATTTGATCAAGCAAATAGTGCGTTAAATCAGTCATACATCTCAATCGTTACAGCAGTTTTAGTGGCTATTTGTCTTGCAAGTGCAGTTGGTTGGGCTATTGCACGGTCAATTAGAGTCCCGAGTGGTCAGATAAATGGTGTGTTAGATGATGTATCTAATAAGAACCTAACAGTAAAGGTCAGCTACCAGGCTCATGATGAACTCGGGCAAGTTGCAGGCAAGGTCAATTTAATGATCGCACAGCTTTCTGAAGTGATAAATCAGCTCAGTCTTTCTTCTCAAAACCTTAATGGAGCATCGATAGAAAATCAGGCAACAAGTGATAACCTTAGTGCTTCAATTGAGGAGCAGACTGCCCAAATATTGCAGGTTGCTTCAGCAATGGAAGAGATTGAACATTCTGTGGTCGAGATTGCCAACGCCTCTAATGACTCTTTTTCTTTGGTGACAAACGCTGTTGCACGATCGATGGAAGGGCAGATACTTATGGATGAGAACGAACTCTTGATCGGACAGTTGTCAGAACAGTTGGCGAAATCAACACAAAGCATTAAACAACTGGAAATGGAAAGTTCGAGCATTGGTTCAATTTTGGATGTGATTTCCAATATTTCAGAACAGACGAATTTGTTAGCGTTGAACGCAGCAATAGAAGCCGCAAGAGCAGGAGAATACGGAAGGGGCTTTGCCGTTGTCGCGGATGAAGTCCGTGTACTAGCATCGAAAACAACAAGCTCGACAGTTGAGATTAAAGATAAGATAGATTCACTGAAACGAAGTGCCGAGACGACCGTTTATCAAATTGCGGCATGCAGTGATTATATGTCCGAATACAGCAATCATGCGACTGGGGTGAACTCTGCACTCTCAGAAGTTCACCAATTTCTTGGTAAGATAGAAGAAAGTAGCCATCAGATCGCCGCTGCCACAAACCAGCACAAACAGGCTGCAACGGAAGTAACCACAAATGTTGGGCATATCCATGGACTGGCACAAGAAACGACCAAAAGTGCGCACAGTTTAGTTTTGTTAAGTGAAAAATTAGAACAGATGGCAGATCAGCAGGCGGAGTTAACTAAAGCGTTCCGTTTATAACAAAGTTTGGTGTTTTTATTAATCTTAATAATTCGTTCAAGTGCTCGATTCTAAAGGCTTTCAAGCGGATTATAAAATAATATTACCCCTTAATAGTTATTTCTAATTGAAGAAATTGGTGTTATCTATTTGTAAAATCAGTAAATTAGGTAACAATATAGTTTATAGATTAAACGAAAATATTGGTTAGCATGGATTAACCAATATCGATTTGCGGATGTATGACACACCAAAATGGTGTGAGGAGAGAAGTAATGGAAACTCTAAAAGTAAAAGACTACATGGATCACCAGGCGGTTAAATTTAGCCCTGAAATGTCTCTTTCTGCCGCTCTAGATAAAGTAATGAAATCAAAACACCTCGGGGGCCCCGTAGTTGATGCTGATGGCAAAGTTATTGGTTTTATCTCTGAACAAGATCTGCTTACCAATTTAATGAAGGTGGCATACACTAGCCAAGAAACACATATTGTCAGTGATTGTATGTACAAAGAAGTACTTTCTGTGTCGCCTGATCTCGGTATATTTGAGCTTGCAGCAATGATGAAAGTTGGTAAGCCAAAGGTTTACCCAGTAGTGGACAATGGTAAACTGCTTGGCATTATCACTAGACGCGATGTGTTAACGGCGATCGGTAAAGCGCTAGAGGCCAGTTTTAAAAATCAGCTTTAAAAAGAGCACAAAAGAAGGCGCATTTTGCGCCTTCTTTTTCTTTAAAGTAGATAGGTGGCAATCAACTAATTAAACTATATTATCTTCGAGCCTTGGCCTTCACATATGTAGGAAAAACGATGAGTACACAAACGGCTAAATTTGTTGAAGGCTCGACAATGAGACACATTTTGGTGATGTCCGGAACGGCTTCGATAGGCTTAATGGCACTGTTTGTGGTTGACCTAATGGACATGCTTTTTATTAGTATGTTAGGTCAGGTTGAGTTGGCTGCTGCTGTTGGCTTTGCAGGGACTTTAACCTTTTTCTCAACTTCTGTTTCTATCGGTTCATCTATAGCCATGGGGGCGCTTGTATCCAAAGCATTGGGTGCTAAAAAAGGCAATACGCTAGGCAACTAGCAGCGAGTTCACTGATTGTAGCTTTTGTTATTAGTGTTGTTGTAACCAGCGTCATGTTTACTTATATCCCAGAATTTTTAGCCGCCATCGGGGCAAAAGGCTTTGCTGCTGAACGCGCAGAAGCCTACTTACGCATCTTGTTACCGAGTAGTCCATTTATTGCTTTAGGTATGGTCGCAGGGGCTGGATTGCGGGCCGTAGGTGACGCAAAACGGTCAATGTGGGCAACCTTAGCAGGGGGCTTTGTTAACGCAATTTTAGACCCAATATTTATATTTGGTTTTGGTTGGAACGTAGAAGGTGCGGCAATCGCTTCAGTAGCAGCCCGTTTTACGGTGCTTTTGTTCTCAATTTTGCCTCTTATTCGTATACATGACCTTGTAGCAATTCCCCAGTTAAAAAAGATTAGAGAGCATCTTCCTGCCATATTAGCGATTGCTCTGCCCGCTATAATCACAAATACAGCGACACCAATAGGCAATGCTATTGTTACCACAAATATTGCCCAATTTGGTGAGGATTTTGTGGCTGGATTCGCTGTTATTGGGCGTATTATGCCCGTTGCATTTGCTGTGATTTTTGCGCTTTCAGGCGCAGTAGGGCCAATAATTGGACAAAATTACGGTGCAGAGCGCTTAGATAGGGTAAAAGAGACCCTGTCCAACTCGCTTATTTTTGTCTCTATTTACTGCTTATCTATTTCGATTGTCCTTTACCTAGCACAAGACTTGATTATATCGAGCTTTTCTTTAACTGGAGACGCAGCGACATTGGTATCAGCATTTTGTACTTTTGTGGCAGTGACGTTTGTGTTTAATGGAGCGTTGTTTGTCGCTAATGCTTCCTTTAATAACTTGGGAAAACCTTTTTATTCAACCAGTTTAAATCTGGGTAAGGCAACCTTAGGCACATTACCATTTGTTTATTTTGGTGCCGAATGGTTTGGTGCACTTGGTGTTATATATGGGCAAGCGGCCGGTAGTATATTATTTGGGATAATAGGTATTATTGTTCTACGTAAACATATTCGTGATTTAATGACAGAAATAGTTGTTGATATAGATACGGCTGACCCTGCAATGAAATGCGTAACCATGACGCCATTTAGTTCAACTGATGCTGTTGCTGCAGAGGAAATTCAACTTCAACAGGTAGATATGCCTTCGATAAGCAAAAATGTAAACTGATGTGTGTCATGATATACCTGTTTTTTAATGGTTTTTATTGATGATTTGTAGGAACTTTGATCTACTACCACAAAATGAGTAGGAGATTTGTCACATAATGTATCCAGATTGATCGGCTTTGACCGGTCTTAATTTTGGAATCAGTAAGATGGAAATTTAACCACGTTATGCGACAGTATTTGAAGTATCTTATCCCTTTGGTCATCCCGCTATTTATTTTAATTCTACCATTGTCAGCTTTTCCTTTTGACGGTATCACCATAATACAACAGCGGGTTATCGCTATATTTTTACTTGCTGCTTTATGCTGGGTTTTTGAGCCTATCCCAATCTATGCAACTTCTGTTGTTATTATCGTTCTGGAATTGCTTTTGCTCTCGAACAAAGGCATCATTTTTTTCCGACTTGGGGAAGGAACACCAGAATTCGGCGCATTGCTCAGCTATAAAGATATTATGGCTACCTTTGCTAGCCCGATTATCATGCTTTTCTTAGGTGGTTTTTTTCTTGCGATGGCAGCCACTAAATACCGTTTAGATGTGAACTTAGCGCGTGTTTTGTTGAAGCCGTTTGGCTCTGATCCTAAATTTGTCATGCTCGGTTTGATGCTGATTACGGGTATCTTCTCAATGTTTATGTCTAATACAGCAACGACAGCGATGATGCTCTCTATTTTGACACCAGTTATTGCCGTATTTAGCCGCAATGACCCTGGACGTATTGCATTCGCACTGTGTATACCTGTTGCAGCAAACATCGGTGGCATCGGTACGCCAATCGGTACCCCGCCTAACGCTATTGCACTTAAGTATTTGGTTGGTGACAACCTAATAACCTTTGGGGAGTGGATGGCATTTGGTGTTCCTTTTGTGGTTATTATGATGGCGTTAGCTTGGTTTCTAATCAATAAGCTTTACGGGGCAGATACCAAATCAATCGACTTAAATATTAAAGGTAAATTTCTTAAGACGCCAAAAGCAATCACAGTTTATATTACCTTCGGTCTTACCATATTGCTTTGGTTGATGGGCTCTGCTCACGGTATGAACTCTTACACTGTTGCGTTGATTCCTGTTGCCATTTTCTCTATCACCGGCATTATCAACAAAGAAGACCTCAAGAAAATTTCTTGGGATGTTCTATGGCTTGTGTCTGGTGGTATTGCTTTAGGCCTTGCTCTAGATAAGACTGGTCTTGCCAAGTTGATGGTAAACAGCATTCCATTTGATGCTTATTCGCCTTATATCGTTCTATTTGGTGCAGCGTTCCTATGCCTAGTCATGGCGAACTTCATGTCACATACGGCTACCGCTAACTTATTGATGCCAATTATGGCGGCTCTTGGTGCTTCAATGACCTCTTTAGCACCGTTAGGTGGACAGATGACATTGATTCTAGTGGTTACGTTTGCTGCTTCTTTAGGCATGTCTTTGCCTATTAGTACGCCACCGAATGCATTGGCTCATGCGACGGGTAACGTCGAAAGTAGCCAAATGGCAAAAGTGGGTGTGATAATGGGAGTTGTTGGTGTTCTGGGTAGCTTTGTTCTGGTCTGGATACTTAATATTGTTGGTTTTATCGGATAACTCATGGAACATGAAAAACTCACCCGTCTTGTAAGATGTTACTTTAGCCAACCAGAACGAAAGCTAACGGTAGCAGCGGGTGAACCCATCATATTGCAAGGTGCGCACAATGAACGGTTGTACTACGTGTGGAAGGGTGAAATAGAAGGTTTCATCGTAGACGAAGAGAGTGAGCGAGAAACTAAGATATTTAACGGAACAGAAGGTGCTTTTTTGGGTGTCCATAGTTTCTTTTCTGAGACACTTGTTGCTTCATCAACGGTGATGGCAAAAACTGATGTAGAACTGGGTTGGATAGATGATCAGACAAGCCCAGTAGAACCCGAGTATTACGGTCCATTAGCGGCACAATTTACACCGGTTATTGTGAGTGAGTTGTCCCGCCGACAGATGAGAGCAATCCGTGAATCTATCGCCAAAGAAGAGGCGCTACAGAAACTCTATACCGCTGAACAGATGACCACTTTAGGTCAGCTTGCCGCGGGTATCGCACATGAGCTAAATAACGCTGTTGGTGTTTTGAGTAGTAAAACAGAACGCATGCAGTTGGTGATTTCTCAACTAATGGAAGAACTTCATCCAGAAGCGAGTGTATTTTTGGAGCAGGGCTTATCGCAAGGGCAAGTTGGTAGCTCTTCGGAAGTTCGAAAGCGAGCTAGAGATCTAGAAAAAGACTTAGGCTTATCTCGTGATTTAGCCAAATCGTTAGCTAGAGCCGTTCCAAAAGGTGCGATATCGCCGTATTGGTTAGAAAATCCAATAGAAGCTATTCGCTATTGGGAAGTAGGGCGAGATTTGCATGATATGAGATTAGCAGCAAGGCATTCCGTGGGCATAGTTAAGTCGGTAAAACAGCTTGGTAGAACTGATATTGATACCGATGAATGGCTTGATGTTAATGAATCCATCAATAAAGCTATTGCGTTGATACAGAGTGATTTGCGTAGAGTATCCGTTCACCTTAGTCCGGCTAATCTTCCAACATTTAGAGGGTCGTCAACTGAGCTCGTTCAGATATGGGCGAACATCATGAAAAACGCTTGTGATGCGATGGAGGATACAGCTGAACCATCTATTGATATCGCCACGAGGTATACAAACAAACGAATTCTTATCACGATTTCCAATAATGGTCCTGAAATTGATGAGTTAACACGACGTCAGATTTTTCAGCCAAATTTCACCACCAAAAAAGGTGGCCTCTCATTTGGCTTAGGGCTTGGGCTTTCAATCGTGAAAAGAATAGTAAGTGGTTATGGCGGGACAATAGCTGTTAAAAGCAGCCCCGAAAAAACCATTTTTAGAATTAAATTGCCAGTCGAGGAATAATATGGAGAAGTTAAACCTGATTTGTGTAGATGACCAACGCGAAGTATTAAGCGCGGTACTACAAGATTTAGAACCACTTAGTACATGGTTGAACATAGAAGATTGCGAATCAGCAGATGAAGCACTTGAGTTGATGGATGATTTTGACGCAGAAGGTGAGTTTGTCGCTTTGATCATTTCTGACCACGTTATGCCAGGTAAAACAGGTGTGGAGTTATTGACGGAAGTTTCTCAGGATGGTCGTTTTGCTACAACCAAGAAAATACTGTTGACCGGTCAAGCGACACATCAAGATACGATCACAGCCATTAACCTTGCTCGTATAGAAAGTTATTTTGAAAAACCTTGGAACGCAGAAGTGTTGCGTGAACGTGCAAGAACGCTAGTGACGGAATTTATATTTGATAAAGGGTTAGATTACACTGATTATCAAGGAAATCTGGATCAAAACGTTGTATTAGCACGTCTACGCTAGAGTGAAAATTTAGCTTGACCTTGGAGTCTACTCCAAGGTTTATGCTTAAGGTATCTTGAAAACATCGTTTACACCTGATGGTGAAAAGGAGATACCATGTGTACCAAACACAAAGGTTGCCAATCAAAAGCATCAATACAAAATTCTCGCAACACTAGTTGCTCTTCACCAAAGTTTACTCAGATAAAAGAGATGGGCGTAGAAACCGATGGTTGTTGTAGCCATGACTCTAGCGCTTGTTGCACTGAGTCGGAACCCATAGAAGAAAGCGATCCTCCAGGCTTAAAATCTCTCTTTACTCAAAGTTGGAAAGTTGAAGGGATGGATTGCCCATCCTGCGCTAGAAAGATAGAAACTGCTGTAAATAATATTAGCGGTGTTAGCCATGCTAAGGTGCTATTCGCAACTGAGAAACTGGTGGTTAAATATGATGATGTTTCACTCACTAAGACTATCGAATCCGTTGCATTAGAGAATGGCTTTCCTCTCAATGTAAATACCAATCACGCTATAACGCGCGACGATTTCAGTTATTTTGGGTTACTAAAGCAGAATGTCCGGGTGATATCGCTTGCGATTGCCATGTTTATCTCGTTGACTGTCCAGCCATTTTTTCCTCAGTTTAGTGCAGGTTCATTTGTTGCTATCTGCCTATTGGGGTTAATACCAATTGGTAGAAAAGCAATAGCGCTCGCAAAATCAGGCACACCATTTTCCATTGAAACTTTAATGAGTGTCGCGGCAATTGGAGCATTATATTTGGGTGAAACCGTTGAAGCTGCAATGGTTCTTCTTTTGTTCTTACTTGGTGAAAAACTGGAAGCATATGCTTCATCACGGGCTAGAAGCGGTGTCCAGTCATTGATGGCGCTAGTACCGGAAGAAGCCGTTAAAATTGTTGGATGTGAGCGAATTCAAGTATCCGTCAGTGATTTGATTCCCGGAGATATTATTGAAGTATCTCCAGGTTCCCGATTACCCGCAGATGGCGTTATTCAATCTTCTGCTAATTTTGATGAGAGCGCGTTAACCGGCGAGTCGCTTCCGGTAGAGCATCTCGCTGGGGATCAAGTTTTGGCCGGTTCTGTTGTTGTAGATAAGGTGGTTCGATTAGATATTACTTCTAAGCAAGGTGAGAATGCCATCGATCGAATCCTACATCTGATTGAAGAAGCCGAGTCACACAAGGCACCTCTAGAACGTTTCTTGGATAAATTTAGCCGATGGTATACACCGGCGATGATGATCTTGGCCTTTTTAGTTATTGTCGCTCCGCCTCTTTTGTTTCAGCAACCATGGGAAACATGGATTTATCGAGGCTTAGCACTATTGCTAATCGCTTGCCCGTGTGCACTTGTTATTTCAACACCAGCTGCCATTACCTCTGGTCTGGCAGTAGCTGCTAAACGAGGGGCCCTAATTAAAGGTGGAGCGGCTCTTGAGCAATTGGGGCGTGTCGAAACCGTTGCGTTTGATAAAACCGGAACGCTTACACAAGGTAAACCAAAAGTAACTGATGTAATGCCGTTAGTGAATTATCGCTTAGAGCAAGTGCTAGCAATTGCAGCTTCAATCGAGGTTGGCTCCTCACATCCCCTGGCAAAGTCCCTTGTTAGGTACGTCACGAATAGGGATATCACCTTATTAGAAGCGACAGATAGAACAACTGTTGCGGGTATAGGAGTGTCTGGAAATATAGATGGAGTTAATTACCGTATTACGTCACCAAGCAAGGTGAAAATAGTGCTTCCTTCGGAAATCGAGCAGAATTTAGATCGTTTAGAAAACCAAGGAAAAACAACGGTACTTGTTCTTCAGGAAGAAAAAATCATCGGTATTGTTGCGTGGCAAGATACATTGAGATCGGATGCAAAAGAAGCAGTAGATAAGTTACACAAACTAGGAATTAGTACACTGATGCTCACGGGAGATAATGTACGAAGTGCAAAAGGTATCGCTGAGCAAATTGGTGTTGAGTATAAAGCGAGCCTCCTTCCCGAAGATAAAGTCGGATTTATACATCAGCTTGCGATAACTCAGCATGTAGCAATGGTTGGGGATGGAATAAACGATGCTCCAGCGATGAAAGCCGCGTCAATAGGGGTCGCGATGGGCAGTGGCACCGACGTAGCCTTAGAAGCAGCAGACGCCGCATTAACACATAATAGATTGACCGATGTTGCTGATATTATTGTTCTTTCAAAAGCTACGTTAGCCAATATTAAACAAAACATTGCATTAGCATTGGGGCTAAAAGCGGTATTTCTAGTAACGAGTCTATTAGGTATTACCGGCTTGTGGCTAGCAGTATTGGCGGATAGTGGTGCAACGTTGTTGGTGACAGCAAATGCATTGAGGTTACTCCGTTTAAAATAAAGTCCTAAACAGTTTTTATATTACCCCTGTGTTTGAGGTAATTAGTGTATGTGGGCCTTAAAAAAGCTGAAAAATCGGGATTTGAGCAGGACATATTTGTGATACTTGCTATTCTTTAATTTGAACAGATACGTAACTTAAGTATTTAAAAGTGTGATGCCAACCGTTTTTCCATGCAATAGGTTATGCAATACAGCTGTATATTGTGATGAATGTCACTCTATCTAGGGCATTTGTTCGCTACAGTTTGTTTGTAAACTTAAACCATATTCTGGAATAGCAAAATGCATATTCCACACTAAGGAGCCATCCATGTCTCAACCTGTTTTTCACCTCGGTATTACTGCTGCAGATCTTAAAGGCGCAACTGTTGCTATTATTCCTGGCGATCCGGACCGCGTGCCAAAAATTGCCGCTGAAATGGAAAATGCAGTACAACTTGCAAGCCATCGTGAATACAATGTTTACCTAGCAGAGCTCGATGGCACACCTGTTGTTGTTTGCTCTACTGGTATTGGTGGTCCTTCTACTTCTATCGCTGTAGAAGAGTTAGCGCAGTGTGGTGTACGAACATTTTTACGTGTAGGTACAACAGGTGCTATCCAGTCTGATGTTAATGTTGGTGATATGATTGTTTCAACTGGTTCTGTTCGTCTTGATGGCGCTAGTTTGCATTTTGCACCATTAGAGTTTCCAGCGGTTGCTAATTTTGAAGTGGCAACGGCAATGAAAGAAGCGGTCGAAGAATCTGGAGCCAAAGTGCATATGGGTGTTACCGCTTCTAGTGATACGTTCTATCCTGGACAAGAGCGTTACGATACGTTCTCGGGTCGTGTTGTTAAGCGTTTCCAAGGGTCTATGCAAGAGTGGCAAGACATGGGTGTTCTTAACTTTGAAATGGAATCTGCGACACTATTTACCATGTGTGCAAGTTCTGGTCTTAAAGCAGGTTGTGTTGCTGGCGTTATTATTAACCGTACACAAAAAGAGATTCCAGACCACGCGACACTAAAAGAAACGGAAACTCGCTCTATCCAAGTTGTTATTGCCGCAGCACGTAAAATGCTGTAATCACAGCTTGATTGGTTTCAATTCAATTGAAACCAATCAGTAAACTAAAAAAATCCCAGATACTATAGAGTTCTGGGATTTTTTTATTCATTGAGAGAACCAATATTATTACAATTCTTCATGGCCACCGGCATCAGCAAACCAATTTGTTAAGTGATTTTTAAGGTCCTTAAGTTCATCGGGGCCAATGAGAGCTAATCCTAAATCTTCTGCGCGAGTTATGTCATTATGTCGAAGTGGGCGGAAGCTAACCAACATCGCACGGGCCTGTAAGCCACCGAGTAGGTCTCTTAGCGATTCTAACTTGTAAAGAGTATCATCACCGTCGTCTCGCATACCTTTGGTTTTGCATTCGATTATATGCAGTTTATTGTTTACAACAGTGGCCACATCAAGCTCATTTCTAACTTCACGTTCGCCTAATTGTCGATAGACTTGAACATTAAGAGAATGGTCTTGAATAGTTGGGAGCTCATCTTGAATCTGTTTAACAGTACTGTGAACTAGAGTTTCTAACCATTCACCGTTAGAAAATCGTCGTGCGTCTTCGCTTGCAAAAGTAAGAACACCGTTCTTATAGGTCGCAAGTTTGGTATCGACGAGATCGGACAAAAGCATATTCACTTCACGATAACCTTGTTGCTTTTCGGTTAAGCTCACTTCTAGTTTCTGTTCTTTGCGACAGGTTGTTGCTAAGTAGTTGAGTGTTGCTAGTCCTGGACCAAGTTCTAAAGCATTACCTGCCCATCTTTGACCAAGTTCGTATAACTGCTGATCGAGTTGATCTGGCAGGTCGTGCTCATTAAATTCAGCGCGAGCACCAAAAATAGTCAAGTAATCTGAAATGGTAATATGATCTTCTAGCTGTGCATCTTTGTTTTCTTCTGGGTAAACCCAACAAACTTTATCGCTATTTGGCTCAACTACGAATATTTCCCAAGCATTGCGGCGGAACATCTCATAAACAGTGAGAAGGCGGTGGCGTAATCCACAACTAGCGTTTAGTTTTAATTCTTTGCCACGTTGGCGAAGATTGCTTTCCAATTGATGAATGGCATGTCGTATCAGCGGAGTATCCACAACGGAAGTGATTTCAAAGAATTCAGCTTCGATATTCCGTTTATCTAAAACGTATTTGAGTCGTTGGAACATGCTTTCCTGGCTTTTGTCGCCAATAAAAATAATATGTTCACAAATTGCTCTGTTATCAAAAAGAGGTGTGATTAAGCGGATGGGATCTTGGTCAATAATACCAACATGAATAGCCATTTAACGTCCTTAACTAATTTTAAGTATTGGCCGGCGTTAAAGTTTTATTGAAAGGATTCGCAGGCCTTATATTTTATATTGTATTAACTATATAAAAAACAAGTGTAAATAGATAATAATTCACACTTGTTAAAGTAAAAAATGACTCAAAAATGACCTAGAATCTTGATTTATAGCCTGAACCTACTCACCAAGCTCTCCTGTTCTTGTGCGATAGTGCTTAAGTTGTCACTTACGGACGCTATTTGTGACATGGCTTGATAGCTATCATCAGCAATATGATTAATGCCTTCTAAACTTTGAGCAATCTCACCAGTGGTTGTGCTCTGTTCTGCAGCAGCTTCAGATATGTGGGTACTCATCTGGCTTATTTCTAAAATTAATGCCTGAATTTCTTCCATAGAACTATTTGCATTAGATGCTTGAGCAATAGAGTTTTCCATATCCCCCATGCAGCTTTCAATCATATGACTGGCGGATTTAGAGCTAGATTGAAGATTACCTATCATACTTTCTATTTCAGTCGTAGATTCCGTGGTTTTTTGTGCTAATACGCGGACTTCATCGGCAACAACAGCAAATCCTCTACCTTGTTCCCCTGCACGAGCAGCCTCGATTGCTGCGTTAAGCGCCAGCAAGTTAGTTTGCTCAGCTATCCCTTGAATGACGTCAAGAATAGAGCCAATTTCACTACTCATTTGTTGTAGTTCAGATACCGCTTCTACGGATTCAGTTAATCGAGATTCCAGTTGATTAATCGTAGTGATGTTTTGGTTCATTACCTCTCGACCGCTGTCAGAAGCACTTTCGACCTGATGTACCTTCTCTAATGAGTTGAGAGCACTTTGAGATACTTCTGCTACGGAATGCGCCATCTCTGTCATTGCCGTCGCAACATTAGCCGTCTGTTCTCGTTGGCTATTAAGTTGGCTTTGCGCATTATTTGAGGTGGTTTGGTTTGTGGTTGATGCATTGGTCAGATCACGCGAGGCGCTACTGAGTTGCTGTAAGATATTATGCAAGTTGTCCGCTAGAGTATTGATATGTCCACTCACTCGACTAAATTCGTTGTTATAGCGAATATCGATACGCTTGGTCATATCCCCATCGGCTAGGCTTTCTAATGTAGCAAAGATGCGAATAAGTGGTTCTCTAACGCTATGAGCAAGATGATACCCGATGACAATAGCTAAGATGACGACGACGACACCAATGATGCTCGCTTGCAAGCGTCCATCGGTATAAATACTCTCCGCTTCTGATAGCGTATCGTTCAGCTCTTCCGTTGCGACGTCATTAAATCCGGCAAGCAGCGTCATGGTTTGGTCAATCTCAGACGCGAGGTTCTCTATATTTTGATATAGATTTTCTTGAGCAAGTAAAAACGCAGAGTGTTGATCCAATACGCCACCTTTTTTACCTATATCTTTTGTGAACCCTTCGACCGACTTATCAAAAGTAGATTTAAGAGATGGTAATTGAGTGGTCAAACCTTGGTAGGCGTATACTAATTGCGCGACGGATTTTTTGTTTTCTGCAAATGCTTTGGCAACAAACTCGAGATCGTCACTGGCTAGGGCATCTGATGTAACCATTTCAGCTTTTTTAAGTTTTAAGAAATAGCTTTTCGCTAAAAGCTTGATTGAAATGCTGCTTTGGTCGTCGACAAAATCTTTCATTCCAACCGTTAAATCAGAATGAAGTCGTTGATAGTCTCGTGTTGATTTTCGAACCTGTTCTTGCGCGATGAACATGTCTTGATAATTGCCCATAGCTTCCTGTGCGACCGCAAAATAGCTGGTTTCAAGTTCTTTTAACTGATTAACATTACTTTGTAATGAAGGGTAGCTTGAACTGGCTGTCTCAAGTTGATTGAATATCACCTGAAAACTGTCTTGTGCTTGTTTGAAACTGCGCTTGTTCTGTTCCATCCTTTCTACATTTTGTGTCGTCAAAAAGTCCTTAAACGCTTTGTCTGCAGAGAGTAACTTCACACTGGTCTGGTTTGATAAAGAAACTAATGGCAATGACTTTTCTGTCACAGTACTAAACATAGAGTGGATATTACTCATTCCATTTAGCATTATTACAACTGTAGCGATAAACATAATCACTAAAATGGAAAATCCGGCGTACATACGCCTGATTACAGATCCTTTCATTTTCTCTCCCCCGTTAGAAAAATAAGGTATTAATATTGAAACCATAACAGACACTTATTATTGTTTTAAATGTCAGTATTGGGTGACCAATAATACGTATTTCATATTGCACAAACTGAGATTTGAAGCTCAATTCACGTTATCGGCAGAGCGTCTCGAAAATCGAGAGTTGAGCGTTGTTTTTATTGTGATTTGGTGACCCATAACGCATACTCAACAAAAATTATCGTCAAAGATGGAGTGCCGCAATGGTGGAAGAAACAATATTTAGCAAAATTATTCGAAAAGAGATTCCAGCTGATATCGTCTACCAAGATGATTTGGTGACCGCATTTAGAGATATAAGCCCACGAGCCCCAAGTCACATTCTAATTATTCCAAATAAACTGATCCCTACGGTGAATGACGTAGAACAAGAAGATGAGTTAATGTTAGGCCGAATGTTTACTGCCGCCAGAAAGATAGCGAAAGATGAAGGGATTGATGAAGACGGCTATCGTCTGATCATGAACTGTAACGCGCACGGTGGGCAAGAGGTCTACCATATTCATATGCACCTTCTTGGAGGTCGCCCTCTGGGTCCTCTGTTGCTGGGTTAATTTGGAATTGATTTCTTAGTAAGCTTATGTTGAATAAAACGTGCCGATTGCTAGTCATTACTGCGGTCTCAGCTGTAATGACGGCTTGTTCTACCTTTTCTGCTGGCAACCTGTTTAGCCACTACAGCGCTCAAAATCGTACTGTTTATACCGCTGTAGAAACAGGGCAGTATGATAAAGCAGTAGACCTGTTACCTGACTATATTGCGGGTGATATATTAGACAATATGGAAAAGGGAAGAGTAAATCTACTCAATGAAACCTACCCAGAGAGCAAAGCTTTTTTTGAAAGTAGTGAAACAGCTGTGCGTGTGCAACAAGACCAAGCAGTTGTGTCTATTAGTGAAAGTGCTTCTAGTATTGGGGCATTGGCCGTTAATGATAACTTAACAAGTTATTATCCAGCGGACTATGAACTAGGTTTTTTGCATTTGTATTTAGCCCTTAACTACCTTAATGAGAATTCGCTAGAAGGCGCTTTAGTTGAGGTACGTAAAGCCAATCAAGTTCAAGAAAGGGCTAAAAAAGCGCGTGAATCTGATCTCGCTTCTGCTGAGAAAGAGATGAAATCGGATGGTTTAAGCCCAAATTTAGGTTCTGTTTTGTCTAAATACCCCGATGCGGGCAAGCAGCTACAAGCGGTTCAAAATGGATATTTGTTGTATTTGTCTGCTCTGCTCTACGAGACCGCAGGGGAACTAAATGACGCTTATGTTGACTATAGACGTGCGTTAGCAGTAATGCCGAATAATGCAGAGATAATTGACGGTACTATTCGAGTAGCTCAAAAGTTAGGCATGCGCGAAGACCTAAGTAAGTTAGTTAAGCAATATGGTGACAGAACACCTTTGGCAAAAAATGAAGCACGGTTAATCGTTATTGATGAACAAGGTGTTGTGTTTGCCAAGCAAGGTTGGAAGCAACCACTCCCTATTTATACAAAAGGGCAGTGGGCTTATTTTACAATGTCACTTCCATATTATCCTACGCAGGCTTCTCGTCAGTTTGCTACGCTTAAGATAAACGACAAACCAGTATCGAAGTCGAAACTTGTTGATGTAAATTTAATGGCGCAACAAGATTTAACGGAAAGAATGCCTACGATTTTGCTAAGGCAGGCTTTACGAGTTGTGGCTAAAGAACAGATTCGTCGAGAAGCGGCGGAACAGGATGATATCGGGAACTTGTTAGTTAACGTATGGAATGTTTTTACAGAACAACCCGATACGCGCAGTTGGCAAACATTGCCTGCGGAGGTCTATAGTAGTAGTGATATTGTCGAACCAGGGGAATACAGAATAGATGTCGGAAACCAGAATTACGATGTCAAAGTAGAAGAAGGCAGAACAGTTTTGGTCTGGATTTCTAGGCAGGGTTCAAGTGCAACAATTTGGCATAAACAACTTGGGAGTTTGTAATGAAAAAAATAGGGATAGCATTAATTATGGCCTTGGCCTTAATCGGTTGTTCTAACAATACAGCAGGTCTTCGAGTTGATGGCCGGTCACAAAATGTGATGTTTGGTGACAATGTGCTCGGAGGGCGGTTACTGGTTGATAATATCGCGACCACAGAATTAGAGGGGCACGCGAGAGGTATTGTCACACTTACTAGTCAGTTTAAAGGTGACCAAAATATTCAGTATCGCTTCTATTGGTACGATAACGATGGATTAGAAGTGAATTCTAAGCAAGCAGCTTGGAAACAACAGATTGTGAGAGGGTTTGAAACACTTTCTATCTCGGAAGTGTCTATTAATCCAAATGGCAAACAATTCCGTGTTCAAATACGTGAAGCAAATAATTAAGGGTGAAAGATGAATAAAGGTGTTATAGCGTTAATTGGGCTAGCGGTTGTTTTAGGCGGCTGTTCGAATACTGTTAATTATGGCGATGCACAAGAAGCAGAAACCACAACGATTGATTTTGGATCAACCGACTTACAAAAAATCGCTAGTGAGATGGTTGATAGTATGCTGATGTCAGGATCTGTAGCTGCCATTACTAGAGATAGCCGCCCAGTCGCTTTTGTCGAAACTATCAAGAACAAGACTAGCGAGCACATAGATACGGAGTCTATCACTGATTCCATTAGTACCAAGATGCTGAACTCTGGGAAATTCCGTTTTGTAGATATGGATAGAGTAGAATCAGTACGTAAGCAACTAAACTTCCAAAACAACGATGAATTAGCGGATCAAAGCAGCGCTATTCAGTTCGGCAAGATGGTTGGCGCTCAATATATGCTCTATGGCAACATGTCGAGTATTGTAAAGCAAGCGGGTAGCAAAAAAGACGTCTATTATAAAATGACAATGCGTTTAATGGACCTTGAAACGGGCATTATCGAATGGGCTGATGAAACTGAGATCCGAAAAAATGAATCGAAGAGCTTCTTAGGTTTATAATTTTGCGTTAGAAATAGAACGTTATACAACAAGAGGGCGTCCAGTGAGAATGACATGGAGTGAAGCAAAATCGCTTGACCAGTCGTTATTATCACTGGACTCTTTTTTTATTGAGCCGCCACAAATTGCAGAAATTCTCCCTGGAGGCTTAACTAATCGATGTTGGAAAATTACGTCTCACTCGGGTACACCTTATGTTTGGCGACCTAGCTCCATACAGCTATTTCAATTTGGGATCTCTCGTATTAGAGAGAATCAATTACTGGAATCATTAAGAGAATGCCATTTCGCTCCGACTCCAATACATCTAAACGATAAAGGTTTATTGGTTGAGTGGTTAGAGGGAAGCGTTGGCGATGTTCCGTTGAGTAATATTGAGTTGATTGGGACGCTCAGCAAGATCCATTCTGTAAATATTCACAATAAACCCGTACCGTTGTTTGCTTATACTGCAAAAGTTGACGGGTACTGGCATAAATTAAACTTAGAACTAAAATCAAAACAGCGAGAGCAGATCTATAATCTTTATAGAGAATTACCTGATATCCCTCAAGTTGAACCAACCTTGTGCCATTTTGATCTGGGAAACTACAATATAGTTAGAACCGTTCAGGGTATAAAGGTGATCGATTGGGAATATGCTGGCGTCAGTGATCCTAGAATGGATCTGGCAATGACCCTGGAACTTAGTGGCTATAATATGCCAAAAAGTGTTGCGATGTATTGTAAGTTGAGAAATATCGAAGATATTGACAGATGGTTAGTGGGAGTTAATCAGTGGCAACCGCGTAATCACATGATGGCAATGCTGTGGTATTTGCTAGGTTACCAGCTTTGGCGTGATAATAACTACCTGTTGCAAGCAGAACGGTTGGAAGCGTTGCTTATTCGGTAACTAAGCTTGCTAATTGCTAGCAAGTAATTATCTATGATATAAATCTTTCTAGGCTACAAACGAACTTATGTTGCTGATATTTTTATGTTATAAATTAGTTAAGCCATAAAAATATCAGGCAATTAAGTTAACCTATTATAATTCGTGGTAAATTTAGAATTGCACCAACAAGGATAGCGGGAGGTACCATGATAATTTATTTACACGGCTTTGACTCAACAAGCCCAGGGAATCACGAGAAAGTACTTCAGCTTCAGTTTATAGACGATGACGTCCGTTTTATTAACTACAGTACGCTTCATCCGAAGCATGATATGGCGCACCTTCTAAAGGAAGTACACAAGGCGATTGAGCAATCGGACGACCTTCATCCAATTATTTGTGGCGTAGGGCTGGGCGGTTATTGGTCTGAACGCATCGGGTTTTTATGCGGTATTAAACAGGTTGCTTTTAATCCTAATTTATATCCAGAACTAAACATGACTGGAAAGATAGACAGACCAGAAGAGTACGAAGATATCGCAACTAAGTGCGTTGCACAGTATCGAATCAAGAATAAAGATCGTTGTTTGGTCATTCTTTCTAAGAGTGATGAGGATATTGACCACAGCGTAACGGTTGATGCTTTAAAAGATTACTATCAAATAATTTGGGATGAGACAGAAACTCATAAATTTAAAAAAATATCCCAACATTTGCAAACCATCAAGGCATTTAAAGAAGCTTGATAGCTGGATGTGTTTGAAAAACGGCCTCTTTTTAGAGGTCGTTTTTTTTGCTTTATAGTTAACTAATTTGTGTGAAAATGTGACGAATGTAAAAAATTCTTGCGGTGTAGAATTAGCTATATATAATGCAAACGTAACTTTTTTTGATATATATCAAAAAAAGTTGAACAAAAAGAGTGAGCACATTCAAAGAAGCTCTCCTTATGGCACTAAAAACAACGTGAATAGCGGCTTGGTTAAATACAGAATCCCATAGTTTGAATTATTCAGGCTATTTATATTTTAGATTGAAAGGAATGCTTATATGACTCGAATCATTGTTGTCGGCGGTGGAGCTGGTGGTTTGGAGCTAGCAACTAAGCTAGGTAATAAACTAGGACGTAAAAACATAGCAGAAATCACGTTAGTCGATAGGAAAGGCAGCCACTTGTGGAAGCCCTTGCTTCATGAAGTAGCCACAGGTTCACTCGACGAAGGGGTTGATGCCATAAGTTATCGTGCTCACGCCAAAAATCATCATTTTAACTTTCGTTTAGGTAGTTTAGAAACTATTGACCGTGAACGTAAGGTGATTGTTCTTGCTGATTTAACCGATGACAATGGTGAACTGTTGCTTCCGCAGCGCGAACTGGAATATGACATATTGGTTATGGCGATTGGGTCTACCTCTAATGACTTCAATACCCCAGGTGTTAGAGATAATTGCATATTCTTAGATAGCCCAGAGCAAGCACATCGTTTTCGTACACAAATGAATAATGAGTTCCTTAAGCTGCATGCAAAAGGGGAAGGGACGGTCGACATTGCAATAGTTGGCGCGGGAGCAACTGGTGTTGAGTTATCTGCCGAACTTCATAATGCCATTAAAGAATTAAGAACCTATGGCTTTGGCGATCTAGATTCAAGTAAACTAAATGTTAACCTAGTAGAAGCAGGTGAACGAATTCTTCCTGCCCTACCAGCAAGAATCTCATCGTCTGCGCATCAAGAGTTAACCAAACTTGGCGTAACAGTAAGAACGTCAACTATGGTGACTCAAGCCGAGCCTGACGGTTTAACCACAAAAGACGGTGACAAAATTCACGCTCATATTATGGTTTGGGCAGCAGGAATTAAAGCACCAGACTTTATGAAAGATATTGCGGGCTTAGAAACGAATCGTATTAACCAGCTTGTAGTAAACGACACGTTACAAACGACTCGAGATGAATCTATTTTTGCGATTGGTGACTTAGCTCAGTGTACACAAGCGGATGGCTCTTTTGTTCCTCCTCGTGCTCAAGCAGCGCACCAAATGGCTAGTCAAGCGTACAACAACATCATGGCGAAACTAAATGGTAAGGTACTTAAGCCTTATGTTTACAAAGACCATGGCTCATTGGTTTCTTTGAGCCAGTTTTCCACGGTAGGAAGCTTGATGGGTAACCTAACTAAAGGTTCAATGATGATTGAAGGACGTATAGCGCGTGTCGTCTATATCTCTTTGTATCGTATGCACCAGATGGCACTTCACGGAATGTTTAAGACAACACTTATGATGTTGGTTGGCCGTATAAACCGAGTATTGAGACCAAACCTAAAACTGCATTAAAATTAATGATTTGACTACATAATTTAAGGCCATGCAACAGCATTAATGCTGTTCGGTTAAGGTCATTTATACCTGTAATCCCGACGAAAACCGACGTCATCCCCATGAAAATGGGGATCTAGTACAGCCAAGATTCCCGTTTTCACGGGAATGACGAAGTATTTAGCGCTAACCGATCGGCATTAATGCAATTAAAATAAGCCCAACTTTATCCGATTTAGATATGGAAGCGGCATTTTTAAGCAAAGAAGAGAAAAACAAAATAAGAACTTGGGTTTAAATATGGAGGTCTGGCGTGACACAAAATACTAATCCATCTTTTGGTTTGCCGTTATAAATAAAGCGATTTCTATTAATACCTTCATTTATACAGCCGCAACTTAGCGCGACTTTATGGCTGAGGACATTTTCTGGGTCACAGACTAACTCAATGCGGGTTAACTGTAGCTTTTCGAAACTGAAACTGATGATAGAGTTTAGAGCCTCTTTAGCGTAGCCTTTTTGTTGATGCTTATCGGCTATCCAGTAGCCAAGGCTTGCAGAGTTAGAAATGAGATGAACTTCAGTAATAGCAACCATACCAATAAATTCTTGGTTTTTCTGACAGAATACGCCAAAACCATAAGACGTTCCTTTTACCCAGTTGAGTCGATTTGCCCGAATGAACTCCTGCGCATCTTCAACGTTGAAACTAGGCTCACACCAATCCATCCAACGATGTAACGATAATGAATCAGCGACTCGATTGGCAAATGCATGACTATGTTCTTGGTTTATAATTTTAAGCGTTAATCGCTTGGTGAATATTTCTAAACTAGTGACCAAATTAGGTAGTCCAACAAAGTAAAATGCTTCCCTGAGGAAGCATTGATAAAGGTTACGGTACACGTCGAATTTGAACAATAATGCCCATCAACGGATGGTCTAAGTAGTGGGTTTCACTGCTTCGTATACGGCGTTTTTGTTCCATTCTGTAGCTCTTTAAAAAACGTTCTTCTTGAATAGTGGGCGATACTTCTTTTAGATCGCCAAACTGAACATTGTTGTCGGTTTCGGCTTCAGTTAGATCAAGTTTCTTGTCTTCTAAAAATACCTCACGAACGCCTGGAGCTTTAAGGTCTAAGGTGGTTTCTAAAAACAAATAGTGCTGAACATATACTTGCAACTCTCCATCTAACTCGTAGAGTGGGTTGTCAATGGTCTGTTCTTGAATAGTGCCCGCGCTGTTGTCTGTAAAAGTGATTTTTTGGCTGCCGTCAGGGTTATAAGATTTGGAATAATCTTTACCAGCTCGAATTCGAAACTTAGGCGCAGAAGCTTTGCCATTGTCACCTTGACGCCATACTTTATGCATTAAAACTTGAAATCCGGCGTGCTTTTTAAGGCGTTCTACTTGGTTAAGTAGTTGATACTCATCGTAGCCGCGAATGGAAACCCCTTTTCTCTGCCTATATTCACTGTTTTCAAAGGTCCCCACATTAGTGAAGTCGATTGGTGGCATTGCGCTAGGCCAAGATTCACTTAGCTTTTCAGGATCAACAGTGCGTTTAAATACAATAAGTTCAATATCAAATTGACGCTCGGCCGCGAACGACGGCAAAGCAATGATAAAGAGCAGAAGAAAGACCAGTTTTTTCATTTTGACTCCGCAAAAAGGGGACTGTTATCGTTGAGCATAGTATTTTTATCCAGCTATTATTGCTTATCACGCGCCTTTAGGCATTCTATTTTGTTGAAATTGTTCAAGCAAATCAGAGATAAAGCGAATTCTTTCGCGTCTGTCAGCTAAAGGCAACGTAAATTTAAGCTTAGTTGGCCCTTCCATCTTATATTTTTGGGCGTGACCTTGTAAGAGTTTAACTAGAAACATCGGATTAATGTCAGCATTTGGATAAAACTCAATATAGCCGCCTTTTTCATGAGCTTCTATCTTCTTAACATTTATAGCGGCTGCGTCTAGCTTAACTTCATTGACGGATAATAAGTTTTTAGTCGCATCTGGTAAGGTGCCAAATCGGTCGATGAGTTCTACCTTCATTTCCATAAGCTGATTGCGGTTTTTAACGCTAGCAATTCGCTTGTACATAGACAAACGAGTATTTATATCTGGAATATAATCATCTGGTAGAAGCGCTGGTAACCTAAGTTCGACTTCTGTTTGTTCTTTAAGCAAGTCATCTAACGATGGCTCTTTACCTTCTTTAAGTGCTTCAACGGCTTGCTCTAGCATTTCCATATACAGCGTAAAGCCAACCGATTGTATCTGACCGCTTTGTTCATCACCAAGTAATTCTCCGGCACCACGTATCTCTAAGTCGTGTGTCGCGAGTGTAAAGCCTGCTCCTAAATCTTCTAAAGAGGCAATGGCATCGAGTCGTTTTACTGCGTCCTTAGAAAGCGCCTTTGGGTGTGGCGTTAAAAGATATGCATATGCTTGGTGGTGTGAGCGGCCAACGCGTCCACGGAGCTGGTGGAGCTGGGCTAAACCAAGTTTGTCGGCTCTATCCATCAAGATAGTGTTGGCTGTAGGGACGTCGATTCCTGTCTCAATAATAGTGGTACAAACCAATACGTTGAATCGTTGATGGTAGAAGTCGTTCATGATGCGTTCAAGTTCTCTTTCTCGCATTTGACCATGGGCTGTTGTGACCCGAGCTTCAGGGATCAGCTTAGCAAGGTCTTCAGCCACTTTATCAATAGTTTCTACTTGATTGTGTAAGAAATAAACTTGTCCACCACGCATAATTTCGCGAAGAATAGCTTCACGAATGATGCCGTTTTCACTTTCTCTCACGAATGTTTTTATCGCCAAACGACGGGCTGGTGGGGTTGCAATAATAGAAAGATCGCGCATGCCACTCATTGCCATATTAAGCGTTCGAGGGATAGGGGTAGCAGTCAAGGTTAAAATATCAACATCGGCTCGCATCGCTTTGACTTTTTCTTTTTGTCTTACGCCAAATCGATGCTCTTCATCAACGATGAGCAGCCCGAGATCTCTAAACGATATACTATCCTGTAAAAGCTTGTGGGTACCAATAAGAATGTCCACTTTACCTTCAGCAGTATCTGTTAGGATCTGTTTCTGTTCTTTAGCGGATTTGAAGCGAGAAAGTACCTCGACGCGAATGGGTAGATTAGCAAATCTGTCACGGAAGTTTTCAAAATGCTGTTGTGCTAATAGGGTGGTGGGAACGAGAACCGCCACTTGCTTATCATTATCGGTACAAACAAAAGCCGCGCGCATGGCTACCTCAGTCTTACCAAAACCAACATCACCACAAACCAGTCTATCCATGGCTTTCGGTTGACACATGTCGGACATTACTGCATCAATGGCCGTAACTTGGTCATCGGTTTCTTCAAACGGGAAACCTGATTTAAATGTGGCGTATTGACCTCTGTCGAGTGTGAATTTATGCCCAGGTTTTAGCTCACGCTTGGCATAAACGTCGAGAAGTTCAGCCGCTACATCTCTTACTTTTTCCGCAGCACGTCGACGGGCTTTAACCCAAGCCTCACCGCCCAACTTGTGTATTGGCGCTCCTTCTTCAGCACTACCAGAATACCGGCTGATGAGATTTAAAGAAGCTACTGGAACATAGAGCTTTGCTTCATTTTGATATTCAAGCGTCACATACTCTGTTGTTAAGCCACCCGCTTCGAGTATTTGTAATCCAATATAACGGCCAATTCCGTGATCTAAGTGAACGACTGGTTGGCCCGGTTTTAGCTCGGCAAGATGACGTATTATCGTATCGCTATTTACGGCTTTTTTGTCTTTTTTGCGCCGCTGAATTACTCGGTCACCCAGTAAATCGCTTTCACATATTAGCGCAAAGTCTGGCCCTGAATGGATGAAACCATGCTCGGCAGCACCCAGTATCATGGTGAATTTATGTGTGCTTTCTATGGCTTCATTTAATGAGCCTGTTTCAGTTGGTTTAAGTTTAATGTGCCGGAGCAACTCTAGTAGTGCTTCTCTGCGTCCTTCTGACTCAACTGAAAAGACGATCTTTCCGGTGTAACCTTCACTGAATTTTCGTAATTCAGCCAAGGGTTCTTTGTTTTGTTGCTTAGCGTGGAGATTTGGCAAAGCCTCAAGCTTTGGATTGGTTCTCCCTGCTCTTACCTGAACTTTCTCGATGGATAACTGAGAAATGGGTTTTTGTTTAAAATACCCAAACAGCTCATCTTTCTTTAGCCAAAGTTCTTTAGGTTCTAGTAAAGGACGTAAAGGGTCGATCTTGCGTTGGTCGTAACGGTAATCTACATCGGCTAAAAAGGTATCAATGGCAGATTCAAGGTCGCCGACATTAACCAGTAAAGTGTCTTCAGAGATATAATCAAATAGTGTTTCTGTTTGTTCAAAAAACAGCGGTTGCCAGTACTCGATACCGGCTGGCCAAGTGCCTTTGGTTACCTGCATATAAACCGACTCGGGCTCACGTCTTGCTTCGAACTTTTGACGCCAGCGACCACGAAATTCTTCTATTGCTTCTTTTGACGTGGGAAATTCATGAGCAGGTAACAAGCGAATAGTATTGATATTCTCAATGGTGCGTTGAGTTTCAGGATCAAATGTTCGTATGGTATCTATTTCATCATCAAAAAAGTCTATCCTGAATGGGTCTGGGCTGCCCATAGGGAATAGATCAATGATGGAGCCACGGCTTGCATACTCACCAGGGCCAAACACTTGATCTACGTTTCTGTAGCCTGACTTTTCAAGTTGCATTCTCAGTTTATCCAGTGAGAAAAGATCACCCGCTTTTACCATAAGCGTATGCTGCATCAAGAAATCTCTAGGAGATTGTCTTTGCAACAAGGTACTTATTGGAACAATAGTGATACCTTTCGACTGCGTAGGTAACTGATAAAGTTTCGCAATACGATCTGAAATAATATCTTGATGAGGAGAGAAATTGTCATATGGCAGAGTTTCCCAATCTGGAAACAAACTGACCTCTTGATCAGAGAACTGCTCTATTTCACTCAACAACTTCAACGCTAATTGAGGATCAGGAACAACCAATAGTGTGTGGCCTTGGTGTTGCTCAGCAACTTCAGCGATAGCGAGAGGTAGAGCAGCACCAACAAGGTTACCTACCAGTTTTTTGTCACCTGCTTTTACAGGAGTGACAATAGAAAAAAGTGATTTTTTATTCGACATTAGTTATCTGTTTTGACGGTCAATTGAACGTTGGCGTAATAGTTTTTGTTGTTGATAGAGTGCGGCTTTAATCAACAAATCCTGATCGATTTCTCGAAGCGATTTATAGGTTAGAGTGACATCATAACCTTGTTCTACTGAGTTACACTCGATTACTTCAGCGTAACAATAAATAGCTGCAGGAGGATGGTCTAGAAATAGCTTTGCTCTAGCAAGTGACCCAATAATGAATTCATGATTGCTTTTAAACGTGAACTGACTTGCGCCAAAACTGGACGTATAAAAGCGTGACTCTTCTTTATCTTGTTGCGCCAACATAAAAGTAAGTAATAGATTTAGCTTGTCATTTTGGTGTTCAAGAAGTTGAATGACATTCTTGAAATCACTATTTTTAAGCTCATTCATTGCACTTTCAGTTAGGCTATCTAATTGACTAAATTCACTCGCAACGATAAACGGTGCGGGGATCTCTAAGATGAATGCACTTTGTATAGGCAAGGTAAAACCACTTTCAAGAGGCTCGACATTGACAGTCAATTTGTGGTGGACAGTAAAAAATTCTTGTTGATCCATACCTTGATTCCTTTTCTCTAACCTTTTGATTATCGTCATGTATAGCAACATAGCAAGAGTTGTGGTGTTTTCATTGCCGAAATAGTCGATTTTTGCTTATTTATCGCAATTAGCGCTATAAACAGAGGTCATTAATCGTTACATTAATCCTCATTGATAATCATTGGTCTTTTTGTCTATGTTTCATCCTGTTTCGGCTTTTGTTGGTCTGCGTTATTTGAGAGGGCGTTCTGGCGATCGATTTAGTCGTTTTGTCTCTATTATGTCAACAGTAGGTATTACTATCGGGGTAATGGCTTTAGTGACGGTTTTATCAGTGATGAATGGTTTTGAGTCACAACTTAAAAACCGTATTCTCGGTGTGTTACCTCAAGCGGTGATTCACCAACAAGATGAAAAAACGGAAAATAGTAATCAACCGCCTGCGTTTTTACATGCCATTCCATTTGTGAAGCAGATTGCACCAATCGTTAGAAGTGAAGCAGTGATCCAAAGCCCTGCTCAACTTTCCGCTGGTTTGTTAATTGGTATCGCGCCTCTAAAGAATGATCCTATAGGGGAGTATCTAATGGGGGAAGGTTAAGTGATCTAAAGGCAGGGGAATACCAATTATTATTAGGACATACATTAGCCAGAAACATGAAAGTGTCGATTGGTGACAAAGTACGTTTAATGGTAACCAGCGCGAGTCAGTTTACGCCATTAGGTAGAATTCCCAGTCAGCGCAACTTCACGGTTGCGGGTGTATTTAATACGGGCTCTGATGTAGATGGTCAGTTAATGATTGGGCACATTGGTGATGTTGGTAAGCTAATGAAATTCAAAGCGGATACTATTTCGGGTTGGCGATTATTCTTCGACGATCCGTTTGTGGTTTCTGAACTCGCTAATACCCCCTTGTCCATTGGATGGATGTGGAGTGATTGGCGCGAACAAAGAGGTGAGCTTTTCCAGGCAGTTAGAATGGAAAAGAACATGATGGGGTTAATGCTTGGTCTTATTGTTGGTGTCGCAGCCTTCAATATCATTTCAGCGCTTATAATGGTTGTGATGGAGAAACAATCGGAAGTCGCGATACTAAAAACCCAAGGGATGACGAATGGACAAATCTTAACGGTCTTTATGGTGCAAGGTGCAAGCAGTGGCATTATTGGTTCTTTGGTAGGTGGAGGGCTAGGTATATTGCTTGCCAGTAACCTCAACAATATTCTCGATTCTATGGGGGTCGCCCTTTTTGCCGCAGGCGGCCAACTACCGATAAGTGTTGAGCCTGTCCAAATAGCCGTGGTGATAGTATTGGCCATTTTACTGAGCTTACTAGCAACACTGTACCCTTCTTATAAAGCGTCGTCTGTAAGCCCCGCTGAAGCGCTGCGCTATGAATAATCGTTCATAATTGCCAGTGTCATTATTATTAGAATATAGACGGTAATTCAACCATTGTTAAAAAAACACGCCACGAAAGAAAAAGTCGTGGCGTGTTTTTTATGTATTAGTTATTCGCGTTACTAGATAACAGAACTAGGCGGTTGTCATTACCTTAGCTTTGCGGACATTCACTAAGACCACGAAAACCAAACCTATGATACATGCTGTAGAAATCATGCTTCCTCCCAAAGCGATGCCGATAGCAAGCGCCAGCCAAACTAAACGCTCGACTTTGGTTAGATAATCTACAAAGAAGCCCTCAATGCTTCCTGCAAAAGCGACAACCAAAGCAATAGTGCTTATGGTTGCAACCCCAAATGCCATCACTTGACTGCTATCAAAGATTAATCCTGAAAACGCCATCATCAATGGAATAAGGAAGAAACCTTGTGCCAATTTAAATGCTTGAACCGCAGACTTCATAGGTGAAGCTTTTGCAATACCAGCGCCAGCAAAGGCGGCTAACGCGATGGGAGGCGTTACATTAGAGGTTTGGGATAGCCAAAACACTATCATGTGAGCAGCTAACATGCTGATGCCGAAATCCAACAGGGTAGGAACGGCCATTATGGACAAAACAATATAGGCTGCAGTAACAGGTAATCCCATGCCTAGAATAACCGCCGCCAGTGCAATTAATGCCATGGCTGCAAAGAGATGACCACCAGAAAGAGCAATCAAGAATTGAGTAAATTGAAGACCAATGCCTGTTTGGCCTACAACGCCCACGACTATACCAGCCGTACCACAAGCAAGTGAGATTGGTAGGGCAAGTAAAGCGCCTTGTTTCATCCCTTCAAAGAAGGTTGCCAATGAGATTCGACTGTGTTTTCTACATAAGGATGCAATCAATATGGCTGCGCAGCCTGCGATACCAACCAATACAGGTGAATAGCTCATTAATAACAACGCAGTGATCAATATCAACGGAACCAGAAAGTGCCAACCTCGCTCCATGACTACTTTGATCTGCTCTACGCTATCCATCCCTTTAAGGCCGAGTTTACATGCCATGATGTGCACATATAACAAGGTACAAGCGAAGTAAAGAATGGCTGGCATGATAGAAACCAGCAAAATTTCACTATATGGAATACCGGTAAATTGTGCCATTACAAATGCACCTGCACCCATTACTGGTGGCATTATCTGCCCACCTGTCGAGGCGGCAGCTTCTATACCTGCAGCTTGCTCTGGTTTATAACCGAGTTTCTTCATCATTGGGATAGTCAAGGAACCAGTTGTGACTGTATTCGCTATAGCTGATCCTGATATAGAACCTAAAGCCGCCGAAGCAATGACACTTGCCTTTGCTGGCCCACCTCGGTATTTACCAGCAACAGCAAAGGCACTATCGATAAAAAATTTACCAGCACCGGTAACTTGTAAAAAGGCACCGAAGAGCACAAAAATAAACACCACACCAGCAGCGATAGCAAGAGGAGCACCAAATACGCCGTTTGTCGAATAGATATGAAATCGGATGATATCTTCTAATGGGAAACCATTACTGGCGAACTGGTCGGGTAACAAGTTGCCATACATTGCGTAACCTAGGAAAATCAAAGCGATGGCCACCATCACAAACCCAACAGTTCGACGTGTGGCTTCTAATAGGAGAACTATCGTGATACAGCCAGCGAGCTTGTCGTAGCCGACTATGCCCTCTAATAAAAACGTAATATCATCATAATCGAATACAGCGATTCGCCATGTAGCCCAAATAGCCATTACACAGCAAATTAGATCTAGTCCACGTCCCGCTATATACAGAATAGGGTTATGTTTATTGGAAATAATTGGGTGAGTAAGAAAAACTAAAATCATCACCCAACTAAGATGTATTGGGCGAAATACTGGCGCTGAAATATCAGCAGAGATCCCTTGCCAAATCTGAAATACAGATAAAGCTATAGCCGCGAATGCGGCTATTTTCATAAGAAGTTCGATAAGAGACTGCTGAATGGATAAAGCCTGACGCATAAAAAACTCCATTCTTTTATACAAAACTAGCCTGCTATATACACGGCTTAATTAACAAGGGCCGTGTATATAAACGTTGTTACAATAAGAAATTATTTAGTTTGCTCATCAAAATATTTTTGCGCACCAGAGTGAATTGGTACGCCACCTAGGCGATGCATATTTTCTAGTGTTGTGTACTGAGTCACCTTGATAGCTTGGCGAACTTGATCAATATTCTCAAACATAGACTTCGTCATTTCATAAACCAATTTTTCATCGGCATTTTTATTTACAACAAGTACGTTCCAAACAGCGGGCGTATTAAAAGCAGGTACGTTGTTGTAACTATTCGCAGGGATGTCTAGTGGTTGGAAAGATGGTATGGCTTGCGATACGGCTGCAAGTTGGTCTGCAGTGAATGAAAGTACGCGAATATCTCGAGTTAGGGCGAGTTCTGTTACCGCACCTACACCAAGACTACCGACAATAACGCCAGCATCAATTTGTCCATTCGCTAAAGCGGACGTTGTTGCTGTGTAATTTAGGCTTTGAGATTTTAATTCACTTTCATCAATACCTAATGCGGTCAAAATACCAATGGCGCTTGTACGTGTGCCAGAACCAGGTGCACCTAAAGATACTTTCTTGCCTTTGAGATCTTCAATGTTCGTGATATCTGAATCAGCAGGAACCATAAAGTGGACGACATTAGGATAAAGAGCTGAAACAACGGCAACGTCCATCTGTTTAGGGAATGGCTTTACACCTTCATGTGCTTTTTGCACCACGCTACCCATTGCAATACCAGCTAATTGTTTAGATGTTGCAACTTTAATACTATTCTCTACCGAACCAGCAGTAACTTCAGCGCGCATATTGAAGTCTGGAATCGTTTCACCCCAAATTTTTGCTAGTGTCCCACCCAATGGATAGTAAGTGCCGCTTTGGCTTCCTGTGCCAATGGTATAATTTTCTGCCAATGCAGAAAATGAAAGTATGCCTGACGCGACAAGGGTAAGAACCTTCTTATTGATTGTTATCATTTAACATTTCCTTTTGTTTAAATAACTTATAGCAAAACGTACATGAAACAGCTTATACCGACAACCCCTATTTTCCTTATTGGACTTTAGTCTATGTGTGTTTATGTGCATATTGTTTTTAAAGGGGTAAGCGAGTAGCTACTGTTTTAGGTTTTGTGACTGAAAATGTTCGCTACATGCTGCTCTCATCTTTCACACTGAGTAAGATTGGCTTACACTAGACGTTCTTCTATATCTGCACCTTTGCTATTAGAGTTATTAATAATCTCCTCGTGCTAATATATTTCGTAACATGTTGTTTTAACTGGGTCAACTATGCCTAAATCAGATGTGAATTATCTTTTACAATGTCAATCAATTAGCAAAACCTATCGCGAAGGCTCCATGGAAACCGAAGTCTTAAAGGGAGTGAGTTTCTCAATGCAAAAAGGGGAACTAATTTCAATAATAGGAACGTCTGGTTCTGGAAAAAGCACACTTTTACATATTTTGGGCGCACTTGACGACGCAACCCAAGGTTCTGTCGAATTTTTAGGTCAAAACTTGGCGAGCTTGAGTGCTAACAAACAAGCTAAAATACGCAATCAACACATTGGATTTGTGTATCAATTTCACCATCTACTTGCGGACTTTTCCGCTCTTGAGAATGTCGCAATGCCACTATTGATTGGTGGTGAAAAAACAGAGGTTGCCAAAGAAAAAGCGGCCGCATTACTCGATAAGGTCGGGTTATCTCATCGGGTTGCGCACCGCCCCTCTGAGCTCTCTGGGGAGAAAGACAGCGTGTTGCAATAGCAAGAGCATTGGTCAATAAGCCAGATCTGGTTTTGGCCGATGAACCCACGGGTAATCTTGATCATAAAACGGCATTAGCAATTTATGATTTGATGCGTCAATTGAATCAAGAGTCTGGGACGGCGTTTTTAGTGGTCACTCATGATGGCGAGTTAGCCGGCAAAATGGACAAACAACTGCACATGCAAGATGGTTTGTTGTTAAATAGCAAAGTGGTCAATAACACGATAGTTCAACAAGAAACGGAGGTGTAATTTGTTTGGTTCACTTTCTTTCTTTATTGGTCGCCGCTTTAGTGGTGGCAAGCAACGAAATAAAATGGTTTCTTTTATTTCAGTATCATCGACGATTGGTATTGCTGTGGGTGTGGCGGTGATCATTATTGGTCTTTCTGCAATGAATGGTTTTGAAAGAGAGTTGAAAAACCGCGTACTATCAGTTGTTGCCCATGGCGAGTTTGAAGGGGTAAAAGGTGAAATACTAGAGTGGCAAAAAGTGATAGAGCAAGCTAACTCGCATGAAAAAGTGAGTGCCGCGGCACCTTATGTTCGTTTTACTGCGCTGGCCGAGCGGGCGCAGAATATAAAAGCTATCGAAGTTCGTGGCGTTGATCCTGACCTAGAGTCTGAAGTCTCAAATCTAACGGATTTTATTCCTAACAGCGTATGGACGAAATTTAGAGCTGGAGAGAGCCAGGTGGTGTTGGGGAAAGGTATCGCAGATAACCTCGGTTTAAAGCAAGGGGATTCACTGACTTTGTTGATTCCAGTTATAAATTCATCGATTAACAAGGTTCAAGCCCCAAGGCGAGTGAGAGTAAAGGTGGCTGGGTTATTGACTCTAGGTGGACAAATTGATCACGCTTTAGCTCTTATCCCACTTAAAGACGCCCAAGAGTATGCGCGACTTGGTGATGCCGTAACGGGAGTGTCGATTAGAACGACAGATGTTTTCAATGCACCGCTGTACGTTAGACAAATCGGAAACCAATTAGAATCCTATGTATATCTTAAGAGCTGGAAGCAGAAATATGGCTTCCTATATCGTGATATTCAATTGGTTCGAACGATTATGTATTTAGTTATGGTTCTAGTTATCGGTGTTGCTTGCTTTAATATTGTCTCCACCTTAATGATGGCGGTAAAAGACAGGGCGTCAGAAATAGCCATCTTGAGAACGATGGGCGCGTCAGATGGGTTAGTTCGTAGAATCTTTATTTGGCTTGGCGTATTATCTGGTGTTTTGGGTAGTCTTGTTGGGAGTGTGATAGGGGTGCTTGTTGCGCTTAACCTCACTTACTTAATAAAAGGAGTGGAAACACTATTAGGCCAACAGTTCTTATCTGGTGATATTTATTTTGTGGATTTTTTACCTTCTCAGGTTGAAAGTACGGATGTATTGATTGTCTCTGGCACCGCGATTGTACTTAGCTTACTTGCGACCTGGTACCCGGCTAAAAAAGCAAGCCAAATGAACCCTGCCAGAGTCTTAAGCGCTAAATAATAGATTGAAATGTTTGAAGCCACCTGCGTTGTAGGTGGTTGTTTTTTTTGCCATTATAGAACGCTTAACTCTCATTAACGTAAACCTCATCGCCACGTCTATCGCGCCCGTAAACACGCTATTCAAATACCTCACAGTATCTCGTCACTTTCAGGAACGCAAAATCAATTTATACCGATTCCATTAGTTAAGTGACACACATCAATTCGACTATACAGACTGTTCAATACGTGCTTATTCGCATAGAAAACGCACTAAATGACCTTTGATGTCTGCTCCATTGAATACAATTCATCTGATAAGTTATTTAGTGGAATGGAGAATATTTAAAAGAAAGAAAAGAGAGAGATTGGAATGAGCTTCAACAATCGATTTTAAATTACATGTGTTTTGCAAATTTTAATCAAAACTGCCTCGAAGGCCTAACTTTAAGTAAGGGTGTTTTATGCCGAAACGATTATCTTGATTTTCTTTGTTGCCAGCTTCGAACAACGGAATATCGCCATAAACCGCGTATGCCAAAATAACCAACAGCAGCCGCGATTAACCCGCAAACTAAACAACCTAAAAGGAAAGGGGGGCCAATTGTGCTCATTTGGTTAAGTAGGTAATCCCAAGACAGTTCGAAGTGAAAACCTTGAGGAGGTATATGCATGATCTGTGCACCTACTTTATAACAAAAATAAAACATGATGGGCATTGTGATTGGGTTGCTCACCCATACTAACGCCACGGATAGTGGCAAATTTACACCAAGCATTATAGCCATTCCTGCCGACATGATCATTTGGCTAGGTAATGGAACAAAAGCCATAAAAAGCCCCAACGCAAATGCGCCGGAAGCAGAGCGTCGATTGAGGCACCACAAATTTGGATTATAAAGCACGTTGCCAAATATTTTTAACGCCTTTTGGCGCTTAATAACTTGGTGATCTGGCATGAAGCGCTGTATGAACTTTCTTGGCATGATGACTAATGACTCTCTATTGCTACCACTGGAATATAATTTGTTTTGTTGTGACGACGTTAACTTTTCCATATTGGCCATTTCCATTAGCCGTACAAAGTTTAGTCGTGATGTGTATCATCATTGTTGTCAGTTATCGGATACCGTTACTTGGTTGGGTAAGAGGCTTTTTATTGGCATTTAGTTTAGTCTCTTTTCACAGTCATCTGTTTCAGATGAAAGTAGAAACGGTATTTCATTTCGGCAATGATATTACCATAAATGTACGAGTTGACAGCTTTTTTAAGAAAATATCTAGAGGTAGTGAATACTTGGTTAGTTTGGAGTCAATAAATGAGCAAAACATCCCGTTTTTTATTCGACCAAACATAAAACTAGTTGCGCCAGAAGGGACAAATTTTCGTTTAGGTGAGCGTTGGAAGCTTTTTGTGAAAGTTAAACCCGTATTTGGCCGTCTTAACGAAGCTGGTTTTGATCAAGAAAAATACTATATCAGTCAAGGCTGGCATGCAAAGGCGATATTAAAGAATGTTGACGCTGCTGAACTATTAGAAAAATCCCACTCTGTTCGACTCAAACTTTATCAGACAGTAGATGGTCATTTAGATACTTTGTCTAACAAAGCGATGTTACTGGCATTAAGCTTCGGTAATCGCAATGAAATTTCTAATGCGCAATGGCAGCAATTAAAGGAAAGTGGATTAATCCACCTTATTGCTATTTCAGGATTGCATATAGGGATTG